>JAFWBM010000034.1 GCA_017507105.1 Bacteroidaceae bacterium | reverse complement strand
TTGCAGTATCAAGAGTTATCACATTGGAGCATAACAATGAAGAACTCAGAAATACGAACGGTTGCTATCTCGTTACCCAATTTTCAAGCAATCCGACCAACCGATTTATTCTAAGCGAGTTATCTTTTCTTGCAAAAGTTACGAAAAAAGTTTTTAATAACATTCAAAGTATCAAACAAAGAGCATATATCAATATATTTTTTGTATTTTTGCAATCGTATTACTGTCTATGACATTATTATTGCTTTTTTTTAATAGCTTAGTATTACAACAGGACAGAATACAACAAATAATTGAATACTAAACAATAACAACATGGCAGAACTTAAAGATCTAACAAAACGCAGTGAAAGTTACTCGCAGTGGTACAACGACCTGGTTTTAAAAGCTGACCTGGCCGAACAATCACCTGTTCGCGGATGTATGGTAATTAAACCATACGGATACGCTATCTGGGAAAAGATCCAGCGTACACTTGATGACATGTTCAAGGAGACCGGACACGTAAATGCATATTTCCCCCTTCTTATTCCCAAATCGTTCCTAAGCCGAGAGGCCGAGCATGTTGAAGGATTTGCCAAAGAGTGTGCTGTTGTCACACACTATCGCTTGAAGAATTCGCCCGATGGTAGTGGCGTTGTAGTAGACCCTGCAGCCAAACTTGAGGAGGAGATGATTATACGTCCCACCTCAGAGACCATTATATGGAGTACATACAAGAACTGGATACAGTCTTATCGCGACCTACCAATTATGGTTAACCAGTGGGCAAACGTTATGCGCTGGGAGATGCGTACACGTCTTTTCTTGCGTACAGCCGAATTCTTGTGGCAAGAGGGACACACTGCACATGCCACAAAAGAGGAGGCCGAGAAAGAGGCAATAACCATGTTGCATGTATACAATGACTTTGCAAACAACTATATGGCGCTGCCAGTTGTAATGGGAGTAAAATCGGCCAACGAACGCTTTGCAGGAGCACTAGACACATATACAATAGAAGGTCTGATGCAAGATGGCAAAGCTTTGCAATGCGGTACATCACACTTCCTGGGACAGAACTTCGCAAAAGCTTTCAATGTGCAATTTGTAGATAAACAGAACAAACTCGATTATGTATGGGCAACCTCATGGGGAGTATCTACACGTCTTATGGGAGCACTCATAATGACACACTCAGACGATAACGGTCTTGTACTTCCCCCCGCACTTGCTCCTATACAGGTTGTCATTATACCTATTTACAAGAACCAGGAACAACTCGACACAATAGATGTCAAGGTTGCAGAGCTTACAGCCGAGTTGCGCAAGATGGGCATAAGCGTTAAATATGACAACGCCGATAACCGCCGTCCCGGATTCAAATTTGCCGACTACGAGCTCAAAGGTGTACCCGTGCGCCTGGTACTTGGTGCACGTGACCTTGAAAACGGAACAATAGAAGTTATGCGCCGCGATACTTTACAGAAAGAGACACGCAACATCGACGGTATCACCACATATGTAAAAGAACTTCTCGACGATATCCAGAAGAACCTTCACAAAAAGGCACTCGACATGCGCGAGGCAAACACACGCACTGTAGAGACCTACGAAGAGTTCAAGGTAGAAATAGAAAAGGGAGGATTCATTCTTGCACATTGGGACGGAACTCCCGAGACTGAAGAACAGATAAAGAACGACACAAAAGCTACGATAAGGTGTATACCTATCGGATGGGACGAGACACCCGGCACCTGCATGGTTACAGGTAAACCATCGGCACGTCGCGTTCTCTTTGCAAGAGCATATTAATAAATATAATATTATACAATAAGAGCATCGGATATCCGATGCTCTTATTGTATATGTTATTTAATAAGATTGTTTTTCTTGAATAGTTTGGCAAGTGCTCTTTTAATCTTGAATATGTTTCGCTTTACAGTATAGTTATACACATTATGCCAACTGTGCATAGACTTTGCCGGTTTCACTGTTATGCTCTTGCGCGGCAATGATGCATCCATGTTATCCATTACGGATGCAAGATAGTTGAACATATTATAATCCTCAAGCACAAGCTGTTTACACTCCTTCAGGAGAGATTTACTCTTATCATAGACATTGTCTGCTATAAGTCTGTCTATAATCCTTACACACTCATCGAAGTTGTTTATATCAATTGCTGTAAAAGAGTCTTTAGAAAAATAATCATCGGCATTTGTACAACCATAATATATGGGATAAGTCTCTCCCATAAAACAATCGGAGAGTTTCTCGGTCCAATAATATTTTGTAGAAGAGTTCTCTATTACTATATGGTATTTGTATGGTGCAATAACGCTCCACTTATCCTCAAACCCGTTATATCCCCTACCAAATACATCTATCTTGTCGCCATAATACTCTTTCAAACGTTCCACGAAACGTATCCTGTCAAGATGCCCCTGAGTAAAAGCTTTATTACTTCCTATTACAGATATAAGCTTTGGTTTATCGGGTGTAGGCATATTCTTGAATGTATCATAGTCTATTAAGGATTTTCCACGTCCTTTGCTATCAAATGAGGCGCCCACGAACCAAGGTATCATTGCAGGAGTATAAATCACATTCTCATGCCGTAATTTTTCCTGACACGAACATACCAACCCAAACTGACGACAGTAATCAGAGGGATAGGCCAAAACCGAGAGAGGTTCACTTGTTGTCAGAATAAGATTCTCGGGAGCGACATTAAATGTTGTCGGCTCCTTTATAGACTTACCACGTATTATAACAAAGTCGGGGTCGGGTATAATCTCATTCACATAGAATTGATACTTGCCACAACTGGAGATACCACTCGAAGCCGGAGTCTGACGCAGAATCCATTTGCCCGACTCCCCTTCACCGCTCATCAATATGACTTTATACATTTTCATTTGTATTTTTCTCGTTCTCTTTCCTGAGTCGTTCACGCTCGGCCAACATACGGCGTCCCTCTTCTCGACGACGCTCACGTTCTATCTGTCCCTGTTTGGTACGTTTCCATCTCTTGTGTGTCCACAACCAAAGTTCAGGAGCCTTCCTTATACTATCCTCAAGAACTCTATAATACATATTTGTAAGCTCAAGTTCAGGCAGTTGTGATGCATCATCACACATCTTCTCGAAATGGGCTATATAACGTCCTCTTTTTCTACGCTCGAGACGCAAGAAGAAAACTGCGCTACGGGTACGACGAGCAATTTTCTCAGTACCGGTAAAAACAGGAGTCTCCTGATGAAAGAATGTAAGCCAATGATTTATAGCTTCCCAAGTAGGCACCTGATCGGCGATAAAACCAATGATAAACTGCTCTCCATTTTTCCCTATCTCTATAATACGACGTAAGGTTGCAGCCATAGAGATATTCTCGGAACCGAACTGCCCACGCAATTTACCAAAAAAAGCATCGAAATATGGATTTTCCAATGGATGGTATATTTGTCCAAATCTTGCATTCTTCTGTTTAAACCACAAAGGGATAGATGTCACATACTCCCAATTTATACTATGGGCCATATATACAACCACCGATTGGCCATTAGCAATCTTATTTTCCACCTCTTCCACACCGGTAAACTGCATTCGCTTACGCGCCTTCTCTTCGCTCATTCCATAGAGTTTCATCGTCTCCACAAAATAGTCACACAAAGAGTGATAGAATCTCTTTTCAAGAGAGACAATCTCTTTTTCACTCTTCTCGGGAAATGAATTTTGCAGATTCTTTCTGACCACCTTGCGACGATAACGGGCAATATAATATATGGGGTAGAATATAAAATCAGAGAAATAGTACAACACTTTCAATGGTAACAACGACATAAGATACCAAAAGGCGCGTACAATGTAGAAAATTACAGCATCCATAATTTAAATCTGTTAGAAACCATATTAGTGACTCCGCTGGGATTCAAACCCAGGACCTTCGGAACCGGAATCCGATGCTCTATTCAGCTAAGCTACGGAGCCCTCTAATACACAAAAGGCATATCAGCCATTATACGCTGCGAAGATACAACAATTTTATTCATTTTCCTCGACAATTTACAAAATTCCATAATATGTAGACAAAAGATAGATGAGAGATTTAAAAAATATTATTGCTTTTTCTTGCACAACCTACCATTTTGGGTTATCTTCGCAAGCAAACATGCAATTAAGCACAAATTAAGTAAGCAATACTTACATTTAAACAACATTTTGTCAGCACAACCAATGAAAGTATATAAACTTCCACAAAAGTATACTCCTGTATTAGACCTTAAACAGACAGAACTTGCTATTAAACAGGTAAAAGAGATCTTTCAGTTAAACCTCTCATCGACATTAAGATTAAGACGCGTAACCGCACCTCTTTTTGTTTTGCAGGGAACAGGACTTAATGATGACCTTACCGGTAACGAACACGCTGTAAGTTTCCCCATTCAAGACATGAACGGAGCAATAGCCGAGGTTGTACATTCGCTTGCAAAATGGAAACGTGTAACACTTGCAGATTACAACATAACTCCTGGAAACGGAATATACACAGACATGAATGCCATACGTGCACACGAAGAGTTGGACAACCTACACTCCTTGTATGTCGACCAGTGGGACTGGGAACGTACCATAACCCCAGAAGAACGCACCGTAAGTTTCCTACGCGGCATTGTAACACGTATATACTCGGCAATACGCCGCACCGAGTTCACAATAAGCGAACACTATCCCCAACTCGAGCCATCGTTACCACAAAAGATATTCTTCATATATGCAGAGGAGTTACGTCGCCTATACCCCGATTTAAGCGCAAAAGAACGTGAAGAGCGCATTACAAAAGAACATAAGGCTGTATTTATAATAGGTATAGGAGCCAAACTCGAGGATGGCAAACCACACGATAACCGAGCTCCAGATTACGACGACTATACAACCCTCAATGAAGATGGGTACATTGGCTTAAACGGAGATATGCTCATATGGTCGGACATATTAGGTAAAGCGGTCGAACTATCGTCAATGGGCATAAGAGTAGATGAGACTGCTCTGAACCGACAGTTAAGCCTTTCGGGTAAAGAAGAGCGTAAGAAACTATATTTCCACCAACGTCTGTTAAACGGTACTCTGCCTTTAAGTATAGGAGGCGGTATAGGCCAATCGAGACTCTGTATGTTACTACTCAAGAAAGCACATATAGGCGAGATACAGTCGAGTATATGGCCGGAGGAGATGCGTAGTGAGTGTAAGGAGATGAATATACCCATTATATAATCATGGATGTAAAAATAGAGCAGAGCTGGAAAGAGGTATTGGCCAATGAATTCCAAGAGCCTTACTTCGAGAAACTGACAACCTTTGTAAGAGAAGAGTACAAGGGAAACACACCTATATACCCCCCTGCCAAACTCATCTTCAACGCATTTGACCATTGCCCTTTCAATGATGTTAAGGTTGTGATATTGGGACAAGATCCCTATCATGGAGCAGGTCAAGCCAACGGACTCTGTTTCTCTGTAAATAGGGGTGTGCAACCTCCCCCTTCACTTGTAAACATATTCAAAGAGGTAGCCGCCGACACAGGTAGACCAATCCCTGACAATGGCGACCTTACAAGATGGAGCGACCAAGGAGTATTACTTCTCAACGCAACCCTCACGGTACGTGCAGCAAGTGCCGGCTCACACCAGAACAAAGGTTGGGAGCAGTTCACTGATGCTGTAATACGCATACTTGCACAGAAACGAGAGCACTTGGTATTTATCCTTTGGGGTAGCTATGCACAAAAGAAAGGAGCATTCATTGATCGTAACAGACATCTTGTATTGACATCCCCACACCCCTCACCATTGTCAGCTTATCACGGTTTCTTCGGAAATCACCATTTCACACAAGCAAATGATTACCTTGAGAGACATAACAAAAGCGGGATAGTATGGTAACCATCCCGCTTTTCTTTTTATATAACAATAAGATATAAACCTATCAATACCACCAATCGACATTACTGCTACCACTGCTTCTCTTGTCTATCTTCAAGGCGTCAGCCAACATTTGCGATGTAGCCCTGAAACTAAAGTTAAACGAAGTATAAGGAGCAAGCACAATACCGCACGACATCTCGAAACAATGTAAATCGCGCGATATATTCATTGTAGTCGTTGTCAGTTTCTTGAACTCAAAATTATAACCGGAAGTAAAACTAATCTTCCAATTATCCGAAATTCCAATATTACCCGATATATTCAGGTTCTGAGTAAACTTATAGGGATAACGCATCGATTTAACATTGATACGTGCAGATGTATTCTCAGCCATTATAATACCGTATGACAGCGAGAGGTTCCAAGGCAACTTAAACGGCATATATCCTTCGTTATCCACCTCGGCCTTCTTACTCTTTTTCTCTTTATCGCGAAGCTTGTACGAATCCTTATCCTCCTCTCCATTATCATTTTCCATATCCTCTTCATCTCCATCATCCTTATCCGAATCACTCTCCTCTTCACCACCACCAAATAGTTTCTTTATTTTTTTAAAAGTATCGTTGTTAAATGTATAAGAGAGATTCTGACTCATACCCTGAAAACGTCCGAAGCGTCCATACGACCATTCTGTCCTGTTTCCCACAACAACCTGTCCTTTATCGTTAAACTCATAGGCATATGTTGCCCATGTAGAGTTCAAGCTGAATGTATAATTCTTGGAGAGTTTAAGACGTAAACGTGTACTGAGGTTACTCCAAGGTTTCTCCTTTGCTGCCATGTTATAAGAGATTGAAGCACCTAGCTCGTCAATGATACTTACCTTCTTTACCGAATCATTCTTTGTACGCCACTTCATCTCCACATTGTTACTTATATCGAATGATACACTACCGGTCTTACCCTTTCCTGGCACTCCATACAAAGAGCCTGTATATGGAGAGTACTCCACCAGATGCACTTCACCCTGTTCGTCGGTATAGGTATATGAATCGTAATAGCCATAATGATTTGCGCTAAAATCGGGTGCATAGCTAAAAGAGACAGTAGGTTTGAAGACATGGCGTACCATCTCTATACGACTATTTTTCATAAAACCTGCCGGCTGATAGAAACCATAAAGAGTGGTATTCATTGAAAGCGAGAAATTGTAGTTATATACCCTATTGAAACCATACACAGTATCTCGCACCACCTCACCGGCCATCTGATCGTATGACTGGTTTATCTTCTTGAAATACCACCTCTCGTTATAGTTGATACTCGGAGTAACATTTATATAATCGAACAATTGAAAAGTCGCACTTATAGGTATACGATGAGAGAATCCGTTATTCCAATCCTTTATAAGATTAGACTTCAGCAATTTATCCTCTTTTGTTCTTATACTGTTACTCATCTGTCCGCTATAAGATAATGAAATCTTCTCGTACCACCGTTCCTCACCGGCACGCCTCTTACGTTTAAAAGGATATTTCTTTACTAACGAAACGCTAAGGTTAGGCAACGTCAATGAGACAATAGAATCCTGCACATTCTGCGATATATTCGTTGTAGCAGATACTGTCAGACCTATATTCGGAAAGGTTCTTGAGTAACTGACGCTTGACGTTCTGACACTCTGCGAATTTAGAACCGGATTATACAGACTATTCAGATTGGAACGCTCATAACTTGAAGTTGCAAAGTTTACGCTTGCCGAGAAGTTACGGTTAGGAACAGCTTTAGGATCTTGGCGATGAGTCCATTGGATTCTGAAGTTCTTGCCAACAGAATAGTCTGGCAAATTGCGTTCACCCTGCTTTGTCACAAGATAGTTAAAACTGAAACTTCCCGAGTAGCGATAACGCTGCGCATAGGTAGATGCAGCCGCAACACCCCATGAGCCTTTTGTAAAGAGTTCACCAGTAAGACGCAAGTCCATCTTATCGCTAATGGCAAAGTAATAACCTCCGTCACGCAAATAGAAGCCACGTTCTGTTTCGTCGCCATAGGATGGCATTATAAATCCCGAAGAATAACTACTTGTAAACGGGAAGAAGCCGAACGGTATGGCCAATGGCAGAGGAACATCCTCCACTACAAGATATGCAGGTCCGAATACAACATCCTTTTTTGGGCGAGTCTTGGCTCTGGTAAGTGCTACATAGAAGTGTGGATGATCGGCATCACATGTGGTATACTTTCCGTTCTGGATATATATGACATTATTACTATCCTTCTTTGCATCCCTACCGGTCATAAAACCATCGCCCTGTTGGGTATATACGTTGTTTATCTTACCTTTCTTACTTTTGAAGTTATAACTTATACGATTTGTCTCATATGGTACACCACCATCTTTGAAGACAGGTTGCCCCGATACCTCACCCAGACTATCAACACGACCTACAGCATGCACTACACTGCTATCCATATTCATAGAGATGATATCGGCCTTTAACTCTATCTTGTCATAGTTAACCTGCCCGGCTCCATAAAGATATGCATTACCGCCACGCGACCACACCATCGAATCGTTTGCAATATACTTTACAGGTGCATCGAGAACATCACCTCCCGATTTTTTTGTAGTGTCTGCAGGGATTGAATCGGTTATCAGCAAATCTGTCGAATCGTTATCTGCAAGTATGTCAAAAGCATAACTCCTGTCGACCATACTATCTGCCGACAACGAAACATTACCCGCCAACAACAGCAGGAAAGCCACAAGTGCTACTAATATTCTGTTATACTTCATTAACACATCATCCAAACAAACGACAAAAATACTAAATAAAAAGGAGTTTTACCTATTTTATAGCAAAAAATACTATTTCGCACATAACTAATTAAGGCTTTTTTAGTTTTTCAACATCATCTAGCGCCCTTCTCAGCCAAATATCAGAGCCCATTCCTTAACTTTCCTCACAGCCTCCTGCGAGATTTTTTCCATACTGTCCACCACTTGTTGCATGGTACGTGCCTTTTCGAGATAACGCGTCTTGGAATAAAACTTATCTGCAAAACAGATAAGTTGTTCTTCAAGGGTCTGAGGTATAAAATCCATAAACGGCAAAGGCCATCCCGAATCCATTATCAACTCTTTTGTAAGCCCGACACCTGTATGACGTTCACATACCCGGGCATGTTTGAAGAGCCCCTCCATCCTTAGCAGTTCTGCACCATAATAGCCATGACATATGTACGGAGCCGTACCATAGCAATGTATACGTGGCGCATCTGTAAGAAATATGCCTATATCATGTAATAATGCAGCCTCCTCGATAAAAGTCAAATCGAGCTGCAGTTCGGGATGTCTGGCAGCCATTTCCAAGGAGAGATCAGCCACCTTACGCCCATGCACCAAAAGGATATGGCGCAATTCATTATCTTGTGGATAATACTTATCTATTATTGAAAACAGGTCCATAGGAGAAATATTATATTTGTCTGCAAAAATAACACAAGCTGGCCAAATGCAAAATTAATTTTGTAAAAGTAGATTTATAAGAACAATTTTTCTATAAAGTATAATCATAAAGAGGTACGACAAAGTCCATTACAGCAAAAAAACGACAAAGGAGTTGTTTATTACAATCATTTATGTATATTTGCAAATATTAGTATCAGCAAGCAAAAGATATAGGAACAACCTTTAAAATCATACAACAACGGGGTATTATATTCCGGAATAGAGCAAAGCTTGCTGCCAATTAATATAAATTTAGTGGCTGATATATGCCCAAACGAGTTGCCGATGAGAGATGCTATTCTTGAGAAGACTAGGATGTTGCCACCTATTACATTAGAGGAGATGTCCGGTATAAAGCTAATGAACCGCACCGATACAAAATTCGTGGCTACATTAGAGCAGTTGAATGCATTTCTATTTGCTGTGCAAGGTGAGTATTACATACAACAACACAACAATAAACGTGTAGCCTCCTATCATACTACATACTTCGATACTGCCGATTTCATTATGTACACCATGCACCATAACGGCAAAAAACGTCGCGAGAAAATAAGGATACGTACATATCTTGACAGTGACGACACTTTCCTCGAAGTAAAAAACAAGAACAATCACGGACGTACAAAGAAGAAACGTATTTCGGTAAAGGATGTGGACTCCATTCGTAACGAATACGAACTTGTGGCACCTTTTCTCGAGAAGTACGCATGGTACAGACCCGAAGAGATATCACCAGTAATAGAAAACTTCTTCAGCCGCATAACTCTTGTCAACAAGGGCAAAAGCGAACGGCTTACCATTGATTTCGACTTGCGTTTCCATAATCTAATCACCGACCTGCGAGACAAATTAAACAGAGTGGTAATAATAGAGCTCAAACGAGACGGCAATGTACCGTCGCCGGCACTGGATATAATAAGAACTTTGCGTATACGCAAGTCGGGATTTAGCAAATACTGTATAGGTAGCGCACTTACACATAATGGACTAAAGCGTAACAATTTCAAAGAACGTCTAAGGCTAATAAATAAATTAGAGAATAACTAAAAACATAACATCAAAATGGAACTACTAACAACCTTGACTTCAATTATGGATTTACCGTTTCTCGATGCCATTTTCGATTTCGGCAGCGACCTGGTAGGAGTCGGCACAAAAGCTACTACGGCAAAGGGTGAGCTACTTAATATAGCTGGCGTATTAAACCTGCTCGTCGGTTTTTGTATCAACTTGCTCTTTGTAGGTATTGTAGTGCGTTGTTTCTACTATCCGAAATGTAAAAGAAGTGAATTCTTCTTCACATTCATACTTATTGCAATAAGCATCTTCCTACTCATATATTTGTTAGGAGGTGTAAAACTAAAGACAGGTTTTGCATTGGGTCTCTTTGCCATATTCAGCATTATACGTTACAGGACCGAACAAGTGGCAATACGCGAAATGACATATCTGTTCATCATTATCGCCATGAGTGCAATCAATGGTCTTGTTATGGAGGAGCTGAGCTACTCCGAAATGATAGCAGCCAATCTGCTCTTTATCCTATCCATATGGTTGTGTGAGAGCCATCTCTTCATCAGCCACTTGTCATATAAGGTTATAAAATATGACAACATAAACCTAATCACCCCCGATAAGGAGAACGAACTAATAGAAGACCTTAAGAGACGTACAGGACTAAACATAGTAAAAGTTGAGGTGGGTGGCATCGACTTCCTTAAGGATGCAGCCATAATAAAGATGTACTATCGTCCCACCGATGATTCAATTAATACAGTTGACACAACAATTAAAGCCCCAAGTGATGAATTCAAAATCAAAAATTAAAAGATATGCAGCATATATCGCTGCATTGGCATTGGTACTATCTCCAGCATGTGATACTTTCGCACAGAGTGACGATTTCGGTGTATGGTCAAGCCTTACAGCCAAGAAGAAACTCACCGATAAACTATCGTTGAGCATTGAGGGCGAACTACGTACAATAGACGGAGTGAGCGAGATGGACAGGCGTTCGTTAGGTACCACTATAAGCTACAAGTTTGCCAAGTGGATAAAGGCCGACATAGGTTATGTTTACATACAGTCGCACAATGCACAAGAGAAGAAAATTAAAGAGTATAAGGGAGAGGACATTGACGGGAATGCTGTATATAACTACAACATAGATCACTCATATTGGGAAGAGAGAGACCGTTTCTATGCAGGCATAACCGTCGATTGGAAAATAGGTCGTGTAAAATTCTCACTACGCGAACGCTTGCAATACCAATACACTCACAGTGCATTGGTATATGAGGACAAGTATCGCTACATCATGGATGATGAAGACCCGTCGTTGCCACCCGTTCCCGATTCAAAATTCCCTGATGGCAATGTAGAAAAGAAAGATAGCAAACATAACACCACTCTACGTTCTCGTTTGACCGCAAAATGGGATATAAAGAACTGCAAGATAGAGCCTTTTGCATCGGTAGAACTATTCTCACGTACCGACGAATGGCGCGGACACGACAAAATAAGATATCGCATTGGTGCAGAATATAAGATTGACAAGGATAACGATATATCTATATACTATATGTTCCAGGATAACCATTCAAGCAGCAAACCTGCCGGACATGCCATAGGCATTGGTTATACATTCGAATTATAATACAATAACAATGAAAAGAGTTAAGACCTTCATAACATTACTCTTGCTGGCAATATCTTTACAAGCCCAGCAGGATGGCGCACAGATTGTCATTGAGAAACAAGACAACACATCCCGCACCATAGCATTTGACGCATTACAGAAGATTACGTTCAACTCAACCGATGTAAACATATTATTAAAGGATGGAACAGTCATAAGCAACGACATGAGCAACATCCAGCGTATAATAAGTTACACACAGAGTACAAATATTGAGTCAGCTATGCAAGGGAGTGAAAAATTGGTAAATTACCTCTCTGCCGACATTATTGCAGTAAATTGCAATGCTGGCAGCACAATCGCTATATATAGCATTAATGGCAGCCATATATATACTACCAAGTTAAAGACCGACTTCGAGACAATAAGCATAGCTGCGTTACCAAAGGGTATTTACCTTTTGAAAGCTGATGAAAGAACTGCAAAAATTATCAAAAGATGAAAAGAATTGTCATAACAGCACTCTTTGCCATTGTCACCTTATGTACAAACGCACAATCATACCACATATGTAACGACAACGGCACGAGCCTTGAAATCCCCGTTGAAGAAAACCAAGAGATAACATTTGATGCTTCACAACAGTTAATAAGATTCCATAATAATGGTAATCTCACCCACACATTTGCCACTGCACATGTAGATAGTATAAAGAGTGTCAAACCCATTGCTCTTACCCCACTCACATACGATAGAGAGTTCGATGTAAGTTATGATGCTACGGAAGAGGAGAATTTCACCGAGACGGTAGAGAGCATTATAGAGGATGAAAGCAACGAGGAGTATGGCGACTTTGTAGAACACTACCAGAAGGAGAACCTAAGCCTCGTTACCATAGATTTCAGCGAAACCAGTGTAAAGGTGACACCTACCTCTGTCAGCGGAATAACATTCACTGTAAAAGACAAGACACACCTTACAATAGAATCAACCATAAGCAAGGTTAGATATAACGTCAAGGGAACATGTAGCAACGGTTCGCTCAAGATATACAGTACAAAGAAATTCCAGCTAATGATGGGCGGTCTCGAACTTACCAACCCCAAAGGACCAGCTATAAACATACAAACAAGCAAGACCATCTACTTTACCATTGGAGCAGGGACCACCAACACCCTTTGCGACGGTGCAACCTATGCGACACCCACTGTAACAAACAATGTAGAGGAGGACCAGAAAGGTACATTGTTCAGCGAAGGACAGCTCATTTTCAATGGCAACGGTACTTTAAATGTCACAAGCCTTGGAGGACACGCCATATGCAGTGATGACTACATACGCATACGAAGCGGTAAGATAAACATACTCTCTTCCCTAAAGGACGGATTCCACACCAATGACATGTTCATTATTGGAAGGACCGAAAAATATAGTCCTATAATAAATATTACATGTACGAATGATGCTATTGACTGTGGAAAAGGTGGAATAAGGATTGATGCCGGCAAAACTATCATAAATAGTGGCGGAGAAGGCTTAAAGGCATCGTATGCCGAAGCCAACCCCGACCCGCTTATAATACCCGACATAAATATTACAGGAGGATTCATAAAGATAAAGACAAGTGGAGCCAAGAGTTCGGCAATAAAAGCCACCGGCAAATACAGTCAAACAGGCGGCACAGTGCAAGCAACAACGGAAGGCAATGGTTCCAAGATAATAAACTGCGACAACAGCATCTCTATCAGGGGTGGAAGAATAACAGGAATAGCAACCGGTACTATACATATGGAGGATACAACATCCAGTGCCGGAATAAAGAGCGCTGAGAACATTCTCATAGGCAATGCCATTGTATCTATAAAATGTAGTGGAGCCGGAGCCAAGGCCATAAATGGCGATGCAGATGTAACCATTGAGAATGGTCGTGTAACTCTGCTTG
The DNA here is from genome assembly GCA_017507105.1 of Bacteroidaceae bacterium. Lineage (GTDB taxonomy): Bacteria > Bacteroidota > Bacteroidia > Bacteroidales > Bacteroidaceae > HGM04593. The sequence goes on along the minus strand of JAFWBM010000034.1, from coordinate 113,265 downwards.
CTATAGGTGAGAATATCTACGACAATACCGATAACAAGAAATCGCGTGCCATATCATGCAACAACTTTACCATAAACGATGGTATTGTAAAAGCATTGGCTTACGACAAAGCCATATCAGCCGCATCAGTAACAATGAACAGCGGTACACTACACGCCATAAGCAGTAACGATATTGAGGCTGTAAATGTAGAACCCATACAAAAAGGTGGTTGGATAATGGTAAAAGGAGAAGAGTAATACCTTATTTCTTAAGTAAAGCAACAAATAAATATCGGCAACCATAAAAGTTGCCGATATTTATTTATTAGAAATCACTCCATATCCTCTTCTCTTTCGCGACGCAGCCTCTCTTTACGACGCAAAAGATACCACAGAAGAAGCAAAAGAGCATAAGATACCGCTACAATAGTCCATTTTTCGGTATCGCTCATCTCGTTGTTACGTGGGAAGAAATAGAGATACATGCCTGTCGTATATATAAATAACAGTGCAATAACAAGCCCGGGCTTTCTTATAAATCTCATACTTTCAGTTAAAATTATAAAATATATGCAAAGGTAGTCATTTTTCAATACCCACATCCATTTAAAAACAAAAGATAGTATTATTTAACCATTGTTGCAGCTTTACAAAAAAAGAGATATATTCGCGCTATCAAAAGTATATATCCGTAAATTATCATTATATGGCAAAGTTCAAACGTATTCTCCTTAAACTCAGCGGCGAGAGCCTAATGGGAGAGCAAGGTTATGGTATAGACGTAAAACGTCTAAACGAGTATGCAACACAGATTAAAGAGGTTGCACAGATGGGTGTAGAGATTGGTATAGTAATCGGAGGTGGAAACATCTTCCGAGGTCTTACAGGCGCTGGAAAGGGTTTCGACCGTGTAAAGGGCGACCAGATGGGAATGATGGCAACTGTAATCAACAGCTTGGCACTCAGTTCGGCACTTGAGGCTATAGGAGCACCTACAAAGGTTCTCACAGCCATACGTATGGAACCGGTTGGTGAGTTCTACACAAAATGGAAAGCGATTGAGGCAATGAGAGAGGGCAAGGTAGTCATAATGGCAGCCGGAACAGGAAGCCCTTACTTCACAACTGATACAGGTTCTTCGCTACGTGGTATTGAGATTGAGGCCGACGTAATGTTGAAAGGAACCCGTGTAGATGGCATATACACAGCTGACCCCGAAAAGGATCCCACTGCGACTAAGTTCAGCGACATATCATATGACGAAGTCATAAGTCGTGGTTTGAAGGTTATGGATATAACAGCCACAGCCATGTGTCGTGAGAATAACCTGCCCATATATGTGTTCAACATGGACGTGGTAGGCAACCTTAAAAAGGTGATGGCAGGCGAAGAGATTGGAACATTCGTACACCCTTAATATCATATACATAGTTACGATAAACGGTAGCCTTAGGGCTACCGTTTATCGTATAATCTGTTCTACCTCCTTGAATGCATATCGGGAGTTTGTTCCATCTAAACGTTCCAGCAACAGAAACCCCGAAGGCTCCACACCCATTATTACAGCATCGAAACACCCATCAGAATCAACAAAATGTCCGACCTTCCCCTTGCCTAGCAACAAATCGGCATACTCTCTGGCAATATTTTCATCCCCCTTCTCGAGCCTCTCGTAATAATAAGAGAAAGCAGCAATAAAATTCTCCACAACATCATCAACTGTATAATCGCAACCTTTCAGCATCTTCATTGATACGGGAATCCTATCCATTTCATCAAACATTGTCTGATTAACATTTAACCCCACACCTATTATAGCCTGCTCTACCCTATTTCCCGAGTAATCGAGTTCAATAAGTACACCTGCGAGTTTTCTACTGCCAACATAAATATCATTAGGCCATTTCAACAGAACATCTATTCCATAACTCGCCATAGACCTATGCAATGAAAGTGCTACAACCTGTGACAGCAGGAACTGCCTCTCTACAGGCAGGAAATGTGGATTTACGAGCATGCTCAACAACATATTACAACCCGATTGCGAGAGCCACACATTACCTCTTTGTCCACGCCCTTTGGTTTGCGAATCGGCAGTCACAACCAATAAAGAATCTTTACCTGCGCAAGCACGAATAGAACAAGCCTCATCACGCAGATAGCGGTTAGTGGAGTCAATCTGCTGCAGATGTACCCTATAGAAAGTTTTTGTATTATCTCCCATATTTAGTACGCACCTTTTTAGGAAGTTTCTTCAATACTTCGTCATATGAATGATCTATACATTTGCATACCATTTCATCGGACATTCTCTCTATATCAAGCTGATTCCAATACTTCTTATTCCAATGCCATGCCGGAACTATAGTAGGATATGAATCACGCAATTCAATAGCCAGGTCTGCATCACATTTCACACAAAACCACGAAGTGTTCATAAGATCGACACAAGCAAAAATTTTCCTTTCTACACGAAACACCAATGTCGTCTCATCAAAAGGGAAATCTTCGGTAGCACCGCATTTACTCAAACAATATATTCTTGCATCTTCTATATTCATGACAACAGTGGATAAAAAGCATCACGTATATGTTCTATTCGGCAATTGCCAATATTACCTACTAAAGTGACTACATCAAAACGTACTTCGGTATCAAGTTTCTTCATTTTCAGATACGAATTAGCTGCACTTATAATGTTACTTATCTTATCGGGAGTAACAGCCTCAACTGCATCGCCATAGGCATCCGTCGAGCGTGTCTTAACCTCTACAAACACAAGCACATTACGTTCCTTTGCTATTATATCTATCTCTTTCTTTCCACTACGCCAATTGTATTCAAGAACAGCAAAACCCTGCTCCATAAGATAACGTGCAGCCAACATCTCACCTTTATGTCCCAAAATATTATGTTCGGCCATATGAAAATCCTTAATAAACAAAAACATTGCTAAGATAATGTATATGTTAGTAAAAGACAATCAAAAGTTTGCTTTTCGAACAAGTTAAATGTATTTTTGCAGATGATAAACATACAACAGATATTACATGGCAAGAAAAAAGATTACACCTAAAGCCACCACAGCACGTAAACAGCCTGTGCGCCACAAGCGTATCGTATGCCTTGTAAGCGACGAAGAGAACAGGATAATAGACGATTACCTGAAGAGATACAAGATAGTAAATAAAAGCAATTGGATGCGCGAGACACTGCTAGCCTTTATATACAGAAATCTTGACGAAGACTACCCTACATTGTTTAACGAGCATGATATGCGCAGATAGAAGAATAACGATGAGTAATGAGTATTATATGAAACAAGCCATAGCCGAAGCACAGAAGGCTTTTGAACTGGGAGAGGTTCCGGTTGGGGCAATAGTAGTGTGCGAGGGGCGTATCATAGCCCGTTGCCATAACCTTACCGAAACTCTCAACGATGTTACCGCCCATGCCGAGATGCAAGCCATTACAGCTGCTGCAAGCAACATTGGAGGTAAGTATCTTAACAACTGTACATTATATGTAACAGTGGAGCCATGTCCCATGTGTGCCGGTGCAATAGGATGGGCACAATTAGGTAAGTTGGTATATGGTGCAGCCGATGAAAAACGCGGATATAGAAGGTTTGCTCCTGATGTACTGCATCCCAAGACCGAGGTAATAGAGGGTGTATGTGCCGAAGAGTCGGCAGAACTTATGAGAAAGTTCTTCAGAGATAGGAGATAATCAAGGCTTCTGAATAACTGATATCTTAATTAAATTAGGCTGCCCTATATAAAGCAGCCTAATTTATAAAGTTTGTTGTTCTTAGAATAAGAATAATAATAGTTATTGTCTCAAATGAGTATTACTCTTCGTCAATCACTCCATTATAGGCAAGTTCACCTTCGATGATAAAGAACAACTCTTGCGGATCATATTCTCCTATATTGTTCCTCTTTGCCTCTTTTGCAACAAACTCTGCAATCTTCTCTATATCTATATCGATATACTCGTCATTGGAGTCCAAAATTCCACTCTTGTCGTAGTAATCATATATTGTATCAAGAAAATAGTAGAACTCATCGTCACTAAACTTGTCTTTCAACTCCTGAGGCAGACGCTCACGTATATATGCTATGGTCTTCTCGTCATCAAGATCGTCCATAGCAAACTCATCACTCTGCATAATTATCCTTATTAATCGGCAAGCAGTTCCTCAAAATATTTCTTCACGTCGGCTTTAGACTTAGAGCCTACGAACTTGCTTACAACCTGACCATTCTTTATGAACAATACAGTAGGTACATTTCGAATATTGTACTCATCGGTAAGGTCTACAGCCTCCTCAATGTCGCATTTACCTACAGCTATACGTCCCTCATACTCCTTTGCTAACTCCTCGATTACAGGAGCCAACTGACGGCAAGGTCCACACCATGTAGCGCTGAAATCAATAACGATAGGCAGTTCAGATGCCAAAAACTCCTTTGAGTTGTTGTCTGTTACAATTATTTCCATTTTTTTAAAGTTTTAGGTTATTAATTAAGTTTATATTCAATATTAGATGTCGATTTTATATAGTCAAGCAATTCTTGTTCAACCGCAATCGTGTAATTCTTCGAAACAAGTTCAATAGAAAACTCATTCTCGGCATCCTTTATACAGAATTGCAGTTTACAGTTTCCCGGATGTTTCTCTGCATACTCAATAAAGTACTCGTACATTTCCTGTGTAAAGCTCATTACATCAAAAGTAACGGTTATACTCTTTATGATATTGTTTTTTACATCGGGTAACAGTTGTATGTCATTCACCACAAATTCTATTTCATCAGGTTTCCATTTTTTCGGCTGACAACTTCCCTTTATATATAGGAATGTCCCTTGAGTGAAATAATATTGTTTCTTTATCCATTCATCACCGAAGAATGGAAATTCGGCTGTTCCACTGAAGTCTTCAATCTTCACTATACCATATGGGTTACCGCGCTTCGTCTGTCCTACCCTGGGTGCTTCGCTAACTATTCCACCAAACGTGACCTTACGATTTCTAAGATTATCCAGATTTGAAAACTCCTCTGCTTTGGTATTACAAAACTCATTCAATACTATGGCATACTCATCCAAAGGATGTGCAGACAAGTATATACCTACCAACTCACGCTCTCTATTCAGTCGCTCTAGCGAACTCCAATTGCCACCCTCTGGTATCTCGGGATGCGGAATCTCGACCATATCCTCGTCACCAAAAAGAGATGCCTGTGACAAATTTTTATCTATCTGATAGCGGTTACCATATTTCACCAATGCCTCGAGAAACTGCTCACCCTTACTGTTTACACCTAAATATTGTTCGCGTTCTATCTGTTCGGGGAACTCATCGAACGCACCCGATGTAGCAAGACACTCAAGGTTTTTACGATTGCATGCTGTAAGGTTCACACGCTCTACAAAATCGAATATGCTCTTGAAAGGACCATTCTTCTCTCTTTCGTCTATAATACATTGTACTGCATTCTCGCCCACACCCTTAATAGCACACAATCCGAAACGTATATGCCCCTTACTATTTACACTGAATTTTCGACGCGACTCGTTCACATCCGGTCCCAACACCTTGATGCCCATGCTTGTACACTCTTGCATAAGCTTGGTTATCTCATTTATATTGGATAGGTTGCGGCTCAAAGCTCCAGCCATATACTGCGAAGGGTAATGAGCCTTCAAATATGCAGTCTGATATGCAACCCATGAGTAACATGTTGCATGTGATTTGTTGAAAGCGTACGATGCAAACTTTTCCCAATCGGCCCAAATCTTTTCCAAGACATCGGCTGGATGCCCGTTATCCTGTCCTCCTTTTATAAATTTGGGTTTCAGCTCGTCAAGTTTATCCTTAAGCTTCTTACCCATAGCCTTACGCAAAGTATCACTCTCGCCTCGTGTAAAGTTGGCCAACAGACGCGACAAAAGCATCACCTGCTCCTGATAAACCGTAATTCCATAGGTATCCTTCAAGTATTTTTCCATGCATGGAAGGTCATATTTAACCAACTGAGGATTATGCTTACGTTGTATAAAATCGGGAATGTAATCCATTGGACCCGGACGGTACAGAGCATTCATGGCTATCAGGTCCTCGAATGTACTGGGCTGCAGTTCGCGCAGATATTTCTGCATACCTGGAGACTCGAACTGGAATGTTCCTATTGTACCCCCTTTGCAATAGAGTTCATATGTAAGTTTGTCATCTATGGGTATTTTATCAATATCAACATCTATCCCCAGACTCTGTTTTATATTAATCAGGGCCTCGTTTATCACCGATAGCGTCTTGAGTCCAAGAAAGTCCATCTTTATAAGACCTGTCTCTTCAATAACACTACCTTCGTACTGTGTTACAAGCAACTTCTCGCCTGTCTCCTTATCTTCGGCAATGCTCACCGGTACATGATCTGTTATATCGTCGCGACAAATAATTGTTCCGCAGGCATGTACACCGGTATTGCGCACATTGCCTTCTAGCATCTTGGCAAATTTTATAGTATCTCGCAATATTGGGTCGGGAGAAGCCTCGGCCTCTCTCAATTCAGGCACTGCAGCTATGGCATTGGGAAGGTTCATCTTCTTACCGTCAGGTAACCTATCAGGGATAGCCTTGCAAAGTTTATTCGATTGGTCAAGCGGTAGTTTTTGCACTCGTGCCACATCCTTTATCGCAAGCTTGGTAGCCATTGTTCCGTATGTAATGATATGCGCCACCTTCTCTTGACCATATTTCTCGGTCACCCATTTTAGGACCTCACCTCTTCCATCATCGTCGAAATCTACATCGATATCGGGCAATGATATACGATCGGGATTCAAGAAACGCTCAAACAGCAAATCATATTTTATCGGGTCAACACGTGTAATCTCAAGACAGTAGGCAACAACGCTACCTGCAGCCGAGCCACGTCCGGGACCCACCGCAACACCTAATTCTTTACGAGCAGCGCGTATAAAATCCTGTACAATAAGAAAGTAACCCGGAAAGCCCATAGTCTTCATAATATGCAATTCGAAGTCTATTCGGTCTTTTAATTCCTGACTGAACGGTTGGGGATAGCAGTTTTCTGCACCGTCGTATGTAAGTTTACGCAGATAGTCACCTTCGAGCTTTATGCGGTACAACTTATCATATCCTCCAAGTTTCTTTATCTTCTTCTCGGCCTCCTCCCTGGAGAGCACCACATTACCCTTTTCATCTTGTGTGAACTCATTGAAGAGATCCTCATGTGTAAACTTCTTTCGGTAGCCCTCTTCTGTGCCGAACTCCTCGGGTATTGCAAAGTTGGGCATGATGGGTGCATTGTCTATACTATAGAATTCAACCTTATCACATATGTCCACTGTATTTGTAAGACTCTCGGGAATGTCACCGAATATTGCAGCCATCTCCTCTTTAGTCTTCATCCACTCCTGTTTGGAGTAGAGCATACGCTTTGGGTCGTCAAGATCTTTACCTGTACTTAGACATATCAGACGATCGTGCGCCTCGGCATTCTCCTCATCAACAAAGTGTACATCATTGGTACATACCAGTTTTACACCACATTTCTTGCTTAACTCTATAATATGTTTATTTACTTCGAGTTGAATTCCGTAGACCTCGTGGTTGGCACGTTCAACTGTTGCCTTATGTAATTGCAACTCAAGATAGTAATCATCCTTAAAGATGCTTTTATACCATTTTACAGACTCTTCGGCTTCCTCTATCTTGCCAGCCATTATTAGTTGCGGAATCTCACCACCCAGGCATGCCGAGCATACAACAAGGCCCTCGCTATATTTTTCAAGTTCAGTCTTATCTGTACGCGGAGTATAGTAATAACCCTCGGTCCACGCCTTTGATACAATCTTTATAAGATTATGATACCCCTTTTTATTCTTGGCCAATAGTACAAGGTGATTGCCTCGCATATCCTCTTTCTGATCTTTATTAAAGAGGCGACGTTCTGCAACATATACTTCACAACCAATAATGGGTTTGAATTTTTCACCGTCACTTTTACCTTTGTTCAGTTTATTGACATAGTTATAGAACTCCTTTATCGCCATCATGTTACCATGATCGGTCACTGCTATGCCTTTCATTCCATCGGCAATAGCCTTGTCGACAAGGCGTTTCACCGATGCCTGTCCGTCAAGAATGGAGTATTGTGTATGTACGTGTAGATGAACAAAGTCTAACATGATTTATCTGTATCTGTTTTATGTCTCAAAGATAATAGCAATCTGCCGTTCTGCATAATTGTTTGGCAAAAAAAGTTATCAACCCTATTACACGCTGCTTTGGTTAAACATTTTTTAAGAAATAATTTTAGATATAAAATATTATACAATAAGGAATTAGTTAGAACACCCTCTTACGTCGCCGCTTATTTTGCTTTATTTTGTTTGGGGTTTCATAAAATGTGTTTATATTTGTGGATAATATTATCCCAGCGACACCATGAAAATGAAAATGAAAAGGATTAGAAAGATAAAGAAAATGCGTATCCACAGAGAGGGTACCGGTATTCTTATAACCTCGTTGGCCATCTTCCTGGCTGTAAATGCCGTCAGTTGGTATCTAATACCCTACGAGCCATTCAATATAGCCTTGACGGGTATTTCATTATTCATTTATATGTTGATGGTAAATTTTTTCAGAAGCCCCAAACGCCATTTCGAAGGAGATGTCGAGAATATGGTCATTGCTCCTGCAGATGGTAGAGTTGTAGTGGTTGAGAAAGTTTTTGAACCCGACCACTTTAAAGAGGATAGGATTATGATATCTATATTCATGAGCCCCATGAATGTACACGCCAACTGGTATCCGGTAGAAGGCACAATAACACGTGTAGAACATAAAAACGGACGTTTCCACAAGGCATGGCTACCAAAGGCCAGCACCGAGAATGAGCGTTCATTAGTGGTCATACGTACAGATGATGGCACCGAGGTTCTTGTTCGTCAAGTTGCCGGAGCAATGGCAAGACGTATTGTTACCTACGCAGAGGTGGGCGAGGAGTGCGTTATTGACGAACACATGGGTTTCATAAAATTCGGTTCTCGAGTAGATGTCTATCTGCCTTTGGATGCTGAAGTATTCGTAGATCTGGAGCAGCGTACAGTAGGTAACGAGACTGTATTAGCCAAACTAAAATAAGAAAACTACAAACTAACAACTATGTCAATAAAGAAACATATACCCAATACAATAACTTGTTGTAATCTATTCTCGGGCTGCATAGCATGTTCAATGGCATTTGAGGGTTCTTTTGTTTGGGCTCTTGTGTTCATAGTCTTAGGTGCTGTTTTTGATTTCTTTGACGGCATGTCGGCAAGATTGCTAAAAGTAAGCTCCCCTATGGGTGTAGAAATGGACTCGCTTGCCGATGACGTAACTTTCGGTTTTGCCCCTGCAGCTATGGTATTTACCCTATTTAAACAGTTGACATTGCCCTCGTTTCTTGCTCCTGTCGCTGCCATACTGCCATACACAGCTTTCCTTATTGCAGTATTCTCGGCTGTTCGTCTTGCAAAGTTTAATATAGACACACGACAGACAACATCATTCATTGGATTGCCAACCCCGGCAAATGCACTTTTTTGGGCATCTTTGGTAGCCGGTGCAGGTGATTGGATTATCGGACTTGGAGCCGGTTGGTTCCTGCTAATAGGTCTAATCTTACTCATGTCTTATCTGCTTGTGAGCGAAATAAAGATGTTTTCTCTTAAGTTTAAGAGAATAACATGGCGTGCCAACAGAAGACGCTATATATTCCTTATAGGCGCTGTGCTCTTCTTACCATTAGGTCTTGTTGCAGCAGTACCTATAATTATATGGTATGTCATTTTGTCAATATATCTCTCATATAAGGGAAATTAACTATTTTTTCATTATAATTTTTTAAGGTACAGAATATGGCTGCACCTATCTTGTGTGTGCATTATTCTGTAGACAAAGTTATGGTAATTCAACTTTGTCTACCCCATAGTTGTTCTATAGAGGAAAGTTTGGCACGATATTTGCTATACTCAAATGTAAACATATTATTTTAACGAAATATGAGTATATTTTTTATTCTTCTATTTATATTCTTCATAATACTTATCTTTGTATCATCTTTACTAATCTCGGTAGTAAGATGGGTACTATCTATATTTAGTCCCGGCAGATATTCAAAGCGTGAATACAGACAAGGAAACACTACATATACAAGAGGAGAGACAAGAGAGAGCAACACCCACAACAACAATGCAAACAGCCATTCTAACTATAATAATGACGGGTGGCACTATTCACCAGAAGCGGAATACAAACGTAAAAAACGTAAAAAAATTATTGGTGCAGACGAAGGTGAATATGTAGATTTTGAAGAGGTAGAAAAATAATTGTCCAATTGACTAAACAAAATAAGATGGTGTATCATGAAACTAACTATATTGGTTTCATGACACACCATTAATTTTTATGCAACCGATGATTGCAGGTACCTAATAATCAGCGAGAAATCACCTTGTTTTTATAGGCCTCGACAGATGATTTGCTCGGTCCGGCCCAATCGAGAATAATTATCTCATTCTCCCCCTCTTTAAGCCAGCAACCAGGAAGATACAGCGTTTTCTCAGGACCATCACAATGAAAACGTCCCAGAGAGCGCCCGTTTATCCACACCTCCCCACGTCCCCAAGAACCCATATAAAGGTAACTATCATAACGATCTTTTGTATTGAATGTTATCCTATAATATCCCGGAGCGTGAGTATCAATATCATTTGTATAATCCAGCATAGCTATTCTACTATAATCGGATGGCATAGGATAATTCATCCAATTCTCAAGCAGAATTTCCTCGCCTAATGAAGATCTCAGTTTAACATTACCCACCAACCCCTTTCGGTCCTTGATGTCGGCCACACGTCCCATCGCATCCACAAGAATCCGTATTGTAGTTCCTTCCTTCAATAGAGGCAATTCTAAGTTTATTGTACCCTCCAAACGTGACAAAGATGTATAAAACTCATTGTCTACATATATACTGGCATAATCGTGTATACCATCGATGGAAAGAACTGCACCACGACACTCCTTAGGAATAACTACAGAATATAGAATTCCGCCATATCCGAAACCACACTCTTCAAAGCTCATTGGGTGATTCGACTCTATAGGAGCAGACAAATAGGAGAAAAGCGGAGCGTAACCTACTGCAACAGTTTCGGGGATGTTCATAACTTTATTAGGCTCAGGTATAGTTTTCTTACCTGACGGCTGTATTACCTTGCGCATGAATAGGTCTGTAAAACGGATCGCCTCCTTACCCCTATACATACTCTCGTCCACAATAGCACCATCGCCATAAGAGGTCGCATAAGGTTTATAACTACCATCTTCAACAACAGCTCCGGCCATATGTCCAAAAGATGTCGCACCAATGGCAAAGCCTATATTAAGCGAGCCATTTGCATTGAGGAGTTCAAATGTACGCATAAGTTTACGGTTATAGTTATCAGGAAGAAATCCGTCACCCCATCTTCTTACAATAGGAGCTGAGACTGCACTGCATATAACCGGATAATCGTGATTAAGTTTCTTGATTCCAGCAAACGCACTCATTGCAATATTATCCTCGCCTACAACTACTGCGGGGATTGCACAGTTTGGTACTCTGAGTATATCTTTTTCCGTTGTTGAAACCGTAAACTGAGTCTCATCAAATCCCACAGCACGCAAAGTATCACATAAAGCCGAAAGATACTTTTTTACATCTCTTCCCGAGCCGAAGACCTCCTCTATATTTATAAGAGCAATGGGACCGCCATATTTAAGTTGCATATCATTCAGTTGTCCTGCCAATGCTCTAAAATATCGACCAACATACCTCATAAATAGAGGATGGAGAGTACGTGGCTCTACAGAACTCTCCTTAAGAAGCCACCATGGTATTCCGCCAAAATCCATATATTTATCGACATACGGCCCCACATGTAACCACACCAACAAGCCATTATCAGCAGCCAACTCACAAAAGGCTCTGATATCACACTCTTCCTCAAAGCAGTAGTATCCAGGTCGCGGTTCGTGCATCATCCAGGGAATACGAACCATTATAGTATTTGCTCCGAGAGCTTTTACATGCTCAAAACCCTTTTGCCAATAGGAACGCGGTGTCCTCACATGCGACAACTCGACAGATACCATATTGAATATATTACTATCGAGCAGAAGATATCCACCATCATATGCGAGACTATGGCTCTCCTTTTTATGGTTGTCGCACCCCGTAAAAAGGAGTGCGAACAACATAAGTGACAACAAAAACTTACAAAGTCCTTGTATAAGAGTCATATTTATATATACAATATCAAAGTAATCTTACAAACATCTCGATAGCCTGATACTCGGGTAAACCAATCTTATCAAAGAGTTTCGCTGTACCCTGCATACGATCTTCAGCACGCTGCCAGAATTCACGTGAATCCTCGCCGGGGAATGGCACAATATCCTTCTGTGACAAGTGACGGAATATCGAATGACGCTTGCGTATCATCTCCTCGGGACTCAAAGGTACAGCCATATCTGCAACCGACAAATCCCACTCTTGCCATGCACCTCGATATAGCCATATATGGCACTCCTTGGCCCAATCATCCTCCTTAACCTCTTCAAACGCACGCAATACTGCCTCTATACATACACGGTGTGTTCCATGCGGGTCGGTAAGGTCACCTGCAGCATATATCTGATGAGGCTTTACCTTTCTGAGCAACTCCTTTACAATCTCTATATCGGCATCAGTAAGCACACCTTTCTTTATACCGCCAGTCTCATAGAAAGGCAGATTGAGGAAGTGAGCATTGGTGCGGTCGTTCAACCCTATTGAACGGCAGGCAGCACGAGCCTCGGCACGACGGATAGCACCTTTGAAGCGAAGCAGCTCAGCAGGTTCAGGCAATCCGGGAACTTTCTGTGCTATTATTTCGCGTATCTCATCGAACAAATCTCCCATATGCCCTATACCCATCTCACGTGCTGTATCAATATTTTGTAGCACCACATCGTCATTCACAGCCACATTACCGGATGTCTGATAAGCAACATGTACATCGTGTCCCTGCTCTATAAGACGATTAAATGTACCTCCCATAGAAATAACATCATCATCAGGATGTGGAGAGAAGATAACAACTCTTTTGGGATAGGGTGAAGATGATACAGGACGAGTTGAATCATCAGCATTAGGTTTACCGCCTGGCCAACCCGAAATTATATGCTGCACATCATTGAAGACGCGGATGTTTATCTGGTCATAGGTATCCACTCTGTCGAGCAAATCCGAGAGTGAATTACTTATATAATCCTGATATGTAAGTTTTAGTATAGGCTTGTTTACAATACCACAAAGCCAAAGAACCGCCTTACGGATCAGCTTAGGTGTCCACTCTGCAGGAGGTGAAATAAGCCAAGGTTCCTTGACACGTGTAAGTTCCTGAGCAGCGGCCTCGTCTATTATTACCTGTATATCGGGATGCATCTGCAATGATGTCGCAGGATGGTTCTCATTAATCTCGCCTTCAATAAGATCACATGCAATAGCAGCTTTGTCTTCACCCCACATCATAAGTACAATCTTCTTGGCACTTCGTATGGTCTCAAGGCCCATTGTTATTGCCATTTTGGGCACATCGTTAGGATTAGAAAAGAACTGGTACTGTGTTTTGCGGCTGCTATGTGTAAGCTGTACTACACGAGTTGTAGACTTAATGTAACTACCAGGCTCATTGAAACCAATTTGTCCTAACTCACCCACTCCCATTATCATAAGGTCGATATTGCCATGTACCATCTGCTCATACTCTTTGCAATACTCGCGTATGCGCTCTTTTGGTACAGTTCCATCTGGGAAATGTACATTCGAAGGAACAATATCTATATAGTTAAGAAACTCGTTATAAACACGATGGTTGCGACTCTGAGGATTGTTAGCCTCCATAGGATAGAACTCATCGAGACTGTAAACCTCTACATTCTTGAAACTAACCTCACCTGCATTATAACGTTTAACCAACTCAGCATATAAGCCCAACGGTGTACGTCCTGTAGATAATCCCAGAACAAACTTCTTTTCACCGGTATGGTTCTTTATGGCTGAAACTACTATATCGGCAGCCTTTACTGCTCCCTGTAATGGATTCTCACTGACGATAGTGGGAACCTTCTCGAACTTACAGATACTTTCTATTGATGCAAGTACCGGAAGTTCACCAATTTTTGGAAGTACAAAATTCGGATTCATATCATTTAAATTTTATGTTTAACTTTTATCTTTTCCACTGCATGACCAAAGAGGCAGGCTCGCCCTTGTCTAGCAGTCTCTTCATATATCTCATATAAGGGTCTGTGTGTCTGAAGAACATCTTATATCCTTCGCACAGCACATTCTTGTAGGGTTCTCCATTTGCAGCATATCCAAAACGATGCTTAGGACACTCACCTCTACATAGAAAATAATAATTGCAACGCTTACACTCCATTGGCAATGCCTCACGTTTGTCACGTCCGAAAGCTTGTTGCTCTGCGCTACGATACATATCAACCATCTCTCGGTTCATGATGTTACCCAGTCTGTATTCGGGATATACAAAATGATCGCATGAATAGACATCTCCATTATGCTCTACCAATAACCCATCACCGCAGGTCTCGCAAAACGAACATAACCCCGGAGCGACACCGCACCAATTGGCAAGAGTTACCTCAAATAACTGTACATAATGACGACCTACATCGTACCTTACCCATTCATCGAATATATCACACATAAACTGTCCATATCCTTCAGCTGAAACAGACCATTCAGCCTCAACTGCATCCTCTTCGTCGGGCGATACTATAAGAGGACGACCCACCGGACGTTTGCGAACATACTCAACCACCGGAAGAAACTGTGTAAAATCGCCCAATGAACGCAAGAATCTATACACCTCTAATCCCCGACCTTCACTGTGACGATTGACAGTAGAGAGTATATTATACTCGACTCTCTCTCTTGCCATAAGTTCAATACTTTTCACTACTCTATCAAAGGTTGCAGCACCGCCACAATCACGACGAAAGGCATCGTGTATATCACGAGGACCATCCAGAGAGACTCCTATCAAGAAGTTGTTATCGCGAAAAAAACCACACCACTCTTCATTCACAAGAATACCGTTTGTCTGCAAGGTATTCTCTATATTCTTATCACCACGATACTTTTCTTGTAACTCTACGGCCTTTTTATAGAACGGCAATCCAGCAATTAGAGGCTCACCACCATGCCAACAAAAAGTCACATGTTTTTGGGAAACACCACTTAAATACTGTTTAATATACTCTTCCAGCAAATCGTAGCTCATAAGCGGCATTTTACCGCCATATATTTCAGATTTATCACGATAGTAACAATAATTACAGTCGAGATTACATGCAGAACCAACAGGTTTCACCATAGTAGAGAACTGCGGCAAACCTCTCATCTTCGCCACATCCGTCAAACTGTAATTATTTTTTTTGTTACTTTTCATCTATTAATAAAACATATCAGCAACGAAATCCGGAATATAAATTCCTATATTTCCGAGAATTTTTCTTCGCCATACAGAATCTGCAAATCCTTGAGTATAGACTTCAAACTATCTGTAAGCTGTTGGGTTCCCGGGGTATCATAGATGTTATTCAACTCATTAGGATCGTTCTGCAAATCGAAAAGTTCCCAACTGCCATCCAACATTCCGCTTCCCTCTGTTGCAGGAACATTACATATGCGTATAAGTTTATAACGCTCGGTACGCACTCCAAAATGAGGACGAACCGCATGCTCATCCGGGAACTCATAGTAGTGATAATAGAGAGCTTTCCTATCAGAGGTCCACTCCTCACCTTTAAGCAGAGGCAACAGAGAGACTCCATGAATATCCTCCGGAATATCAACACCGGCAACATCAAGTATAGTGGGAGCATAATCTATATTCTGCACCAGTTGACAGATTTCTCCTTTTACACCTCCGGGAAGACGCATAAGCAACGGGGTGCGGAATGACTCCTCATACATAAAACGCTTATCAAACCAACCATGTTCACCCATATAGAAACCCTGATCCGAGGTATATACTATAAGTGTATTATCCATCAGTCCTTCACTCTCAAGATAATCCAGAATACGTCCTATGTTCCTATCGACAGATGTTATCACACGAAGGTAGTCACGCATATACTGTGTAAACTTCCATTTGTCAAGTTCCTTGCCGGTAGGATTCTTTCTCTTGAAATCAGCAATAACCCTATCGTAATGTGAATCCCATGCTCTCTTCTGTAGCGAGTCCATACGACTGTAGATTATACGACCGGCACGTTCCAGATCGGGGCGGCTGTGTATAGTGCTATCCTTATCGGCAAGTTTCAGGTCATACACAAGGTCCATATCTTTTGAGATGGACATATGTTGCATCATGGCAGCCGCACGCCCGTCATAGCAATCATAAAAGGTCTCAGGAAGTTCAAACTGAGTATCGGCAAAGAGGTCCAGGTCGCATGTATCTGGCATCCAAGTGCGATGCGGAGCCTTATGGTGCAACAATAGACAGAATGGTTTATTTTCATCTCGGCCATTTTCGAGCCAATCTAGTGCCAAATCGGTTGTTACATTTGTCGCATACCCCTTGCGCTGTACTTTTTCTCCGTTACGGATAAATGTAGGATTGTAATAATCTCCCTGACCTATAAGGATATCCCAATGATCAAAACCGGTGGGGTCGGATGTAAGATGCCATTTTCCAATTACGGCAGTTTGGTAACCATTTGCCTGTAATAGTTTGGGATAAGTTTGCTGCGAACCGTCAAATGACGATCTATTGTCTGTAAACCCATTAGCATAACTATGCTTGCCTGTTAGCATACATGCGCGACTGGGACCGCTTATAGAGTTTGCCACAAAACTGTTCGTAAATAACACTCCATCCGAGGCTATACGGTCTATATTGGGTGTATTGATGAACCTATTGTCATATGCACTTAATGTCTGATACGAATGATCATCGCACATTATATAAAGAATATTCAACGGTTTTTCATCGCTCTTATCTTTGTCACAACCGACAAGAGGCGTTATAGCAACACCAGCTAAAGAAAGTGAAATAACACGACCAATCCCCTTTAAATAATTATCCTTCGTTGACATATTTTTGAGTTTTTCACATTAGACATATTTATGTATTTACATTTTTGCAAATATAATCTATTTTGTTAAAAACGTATTATTAATAAAATATATTTTATATATAAAATAACAAAAAAAATAATACGATATATAACTATAATGGCGCTACTGTTGTTGCAGTAGCGCCATTATAGTTATCGAATTAGTAATATTTACTTCCATCCAAGAGCAGATGCTCCAAGTACAGCTGCATCAGCACCGGGGAGCGACGACTTGAGTACCTTAACCTTGTCTTTCCACAAGAAGACTACATTCTCGTTCATTCTCTTGCGAATAGGCTCCAACAACAACTCGCCTGCGTTTGCAAGACCACCGAAAAGCACAATTGCCTCGGGAGCCGAGAATGCAATAAAGTTACAGAAAGCATCGCCCAATACAGCACCTGTAAAGTCAAAAATCTCCTTTGCAAGTTTGTCGCCTGCAACTGCTGCATCGAACAACATCTTTGATGTCAGTTTGTCACATTCTATATTGCGCAATACGCTCTCGTCGGTGCGTGTACCCAACCAAATCTTGGCTGTACGTACAATACCCGTAGCCGATGCATATGTCTCGAGACAGTCTATACGTCCGCAACCACATGCACGACCTTCGAGAACGGGAGATGTAACATGTCCCAGCTCACCGGCGAATCCATCGTGACCATATATCAACTGACCATTTGCAACAATACCGCTACCTACACCGGTACCCAATGTTATGACGATAAAGTCTTTCATACCCTGAGCTACACCATACTTCATTTCGCCAATTGCTGCAGCATTAGCATCATTTGTTACCTTTGTTGGAATACCGGTCTTCTTCTCAATGAGCCATCCAAGTGGGACAATACCTTTCCAAGGTAGATTAGCAGCATTAACGATCTCGCCTGTATAGTAATTAGCCATTGGAGCACCTATACCTACACCTTCAATCTTACCCTCGCAACCATTCTCCTTTGCAAGACGTGCAATGACGGCAGCAACGGCGTCGGTATAATCCTCTATTTCACGATAAGCCTGTGTCTTTACAGAGTCATCTTTTGCAAGTATGTGTCCTTTGACATCTACAAGACCAATGACGGTATTGGTACCACCAAGGTCAATTCCTATTACATAGCTTTCCATAATATTGTTGTTAGTTAGTTTTTAATATTTTCTTTTTATATTTTGCGAATGTATGTATTTTTTTTTAGTTTACAGAGATTTCGGACTAAAAATACAAAAAAAACATAAAGATTGTTATATCCTTGGATATTTTTTTATACCTTTACCTCATGTGAACGACCTTGTTCAACATTTCAAAGAATACCAAACAAACTCCCTAAACAATATACATACAACGACAAACAACAACATTAAATATTAATAACATCAAAAACACTATTCTATCATGAATCTGAAAAAGCTTTTATGTTGTGCCATGCTATCAATCATGGCTGTTTCAACAAGCATCTCTTTTGCTCAGTCGCTCTCGCCATCCACTAAATGGCACTGGGAAGAGGGTACTATTGTTGTAGATACACCACAACGTCCCGAGGGACAAAAGCATGTATTAAACCTAGCTGTTGCTCCTATTAAGAATTTAAAGGTTGCATTTGTAGGCCTTGGAATGCGCGGCCCCTGGGCAGTCATGCGTTTCTGCCATATCCCGGGTGTAGAGATTGTAGCATTGTGCGATTACGAGGAACAGCGTGCAGAGGATAGCCAGAAGTTCCTGCGCGAAGCAGGACTTATGCCCGCCGACCTATATTACGGAGCAGAAGGCTATAAGGAGCTATGTGCACGTACCGACATTGACCTTGTATATGTAGCTACCGATTGGGATCACCACTTTCCCGTTGCAGAGTGCGCCCTCATGAATGGCAAGCACACAGCTATTGAGGTACCTTCTGCCATGAACCTTGAGCAGTGCTGGAAACTCATTGAGCTCGCCGAAGCTAAACAACTTCACTGTATGATTCTTGAGAACTGCTGCTACGACTACTACGAGTTGAATGCACTTGCAATGACACAGGCTGGAGTTTTTGGTGAAGTAATACGTGCTGAAGGTGCATACATACACAACTTGGACGAGTATTGGGACTCATATTGGACAAACCCCAAAGATGCAGACGGCAAGCTAAGCTGGCGTATCAAGTATAATATGGAGAATCGTGGAGACCTATACGCGACACACGGCCTTGGACCTGTAGCACAGTGCCTAGACATACACCGTGGAGACCGTTTCACAGTTCTTACAGCAATGGATACAAAGTCAGTACATGGAAAAGCATATGTAGAGAAGAAAACAGGCAAGGAGTGCAAGGAATTCCGTAATGGCGACCACACCACAACTCTAATGCGTACTGCAAACGGCAAGGTTGTTGAGATACAGCACAACGTTATGAATCCACAGCCCTACAACCGTCTGTTCAAGCTTACAGGAACAAAAGGATACGCAACAAAGTACCCCGACCCCAAGATTTCACTCGACAAGGCTCAGCTTGCACAAAGCGGCGTAAAACCCCAGATGGACAATATCTCAAGTCACGGTTTCCTTCCACAAGCCGAGTACGATGCTCTCATGGAGAAGTTCCAGCATCCCATCATCAAAAAGTTTGGCGAAATGGGACGCCAGATGGGACACGGCGGTATGGACTTCATGATGGATGCACGTCTTGTATACTGCTTGCAGAATGGATTGCCATTAGACATGGATGTATATGACCTTGCAGAGTGGTGCTGCCTTGCAGAGTTAGGTTCACTATCAATGGACCACAACTGCGCAGCTGTAGAATTCCCCGATTTTACACGTGGTTTCTGGAGCGAGGTTAAAGGTTATAAACACGCTTATGCATCTGCAGAGCAGGAAGTTGCTACCGAGGCTACAGCCAAGGCTTATAGTGATGCACAGAAGAGTGTTACAGCCGAGAAGAAGCTGTGGCAACTTTACGATGCATTGAAGGCTGCTAAAGAGAGTGGCAATGAAAAAGCAATCAAAAAGGCACAGAACAAGCTTAACAACGCAAAATCTGCTGCCAGCAATAAGATTGAAAGAGTTGTAAAGAAGAACATTGGAACAAAGTAATGATTTACACATCATAATAAACGGGGCTGTCGAATTCGACAGCCCCGTTTATTATACATAGATACTATGTGAATCACTTGATCACTTCGAGTTCTTTTCCAACCTTAACAAATGCCTCTATAGCTCTGTCCAGATGTTCCTGTTCGTGGGCTGCAGAGAGCTGTACACGTATTCTGGCTTGTCCCTTCGGAACCACAGGATAATAGAAACCGGTAACAAAGATTCCCTCCTCGGCCATTTTTGAGGCAAACACCTGTGATAATTTTGCATCGTACAACATTACAGCGCAAATGGCCGACTGAGTGGGCTTGATGTCAAAGCCTGCTGCCATCATCTTGTCGCGGAAATAGTTTACATTACCCTGCAACTTATCATGCAAGGCATCACTCTCGGCCAACATTTTAAACATCTCAATAGAGGCTCCTACTACAGATGGAGGTAATGAGTTAGAGAAGAGATAAGGACGAGAACGTTGACGCAACATATCTATAATCTCCTTACGTCCTGTCGTAAAACCACCTACTGCACCACCGAAAGCCTTACCAAGAGTTCCGGTAAAGATATCTATACGACCATAACAATCAAACTGCTCGGCAACACCATGCCCTGTAGCACCTACCACACCGGCAGAGTGACTCTCATCAACCATTACCAAAGCATTATATTTCTCGGCAAGGTCGCAAATCTTATCCATAGGAGCAACATTACCATCCATAGAGAAAACACCATCTGTGACAATTATTCTGAAACGTTGGGCTTGTGACTCTTTAAGACAACGTTCAAGATCATCCATATCGGCATTTGCATAACGATAACGTTGTGCCTTGCACAAACGTACTCCATCAATAATAGATGCATGATTCAATGAATCAGAAATAATAGCATCCTCGGCTGTAAAGAGCGGTTCAAAGACTCCACCATTGGCATCGAAACATGCAGCATAAAGAATAGCATCCTCTGTGTGAAAATAGTCAGATATTGCCTTCTCCAGCACCTTGTGCCTATCCTGTGTTCCACAAATAAAACGTACAGACGACATACCAAATCCACGCTCCTCCATAGCCTCTTCAGCAGCCTTTATCAAACGTGGATTATTGGCAAGTCCCAAATAGTTATTAGCACAGAAGTTAAGTGCTTTAGAACCGTCTTCGAGAGTAATCTCGGCCGACTGCTGAGAAGCAATATTACGCTCTCTCTTGTAAAGACCGGCCTCGTCTATTGCAGCAAGTTCGTTCTGCAAATGTTGTTTAAAATCACCGTACATAGTTATTTTTATTTATATTATATATTATATGTATCTTGAAACAATATGCATACATTCTGCAAATGTAATTTTTTTAATAAACATCCGGTCACAAATCAAACAAAAATTCAAGAACTTGCCAAATTCTTTAAAAAAAAGCCAAAAATAGATTCTATAAAATAAAAATAGATGTATATTCGCAATAATTAAACCACGAAAACTTGTAGTTTTTAACACCGACAAAGATTACAAATCAAACATTAGAATAGAGAAATGAAAAATGTACTGATCATCGGCTCTACAGGTCAAATAGGCTCAGAGCTGACAATGACGTTGCGCAAACAGATTCCTGATGGGAATATAGTAGCCGGATATATTATCGGGGCAGAACCTAAAGGCGATTTATTGGAGAGTGGTCCATCGGCTGTGGCAAACGTTTGTGATGCCTCACAGCTTGCAGCTGTTGTTGACAAATATAAGATAGACACTATCTACAATCTGGCAGCCCTCCTATCGGCTGTAGCCGAAGCAAAACCCCTATTAGCATGGGACATTCAGATGAACGGTCTTATAAACATATTGGAGATTGCACGTGAAAAAGGTTGTGCCGTATTTACCCCCAGTTCAATAGGTTCATTCGGCCCCAACACTCCACGTATAAACACGCCGCAAGACACCATACAACGTCCACGCACAATGTACGGTGTAACAAAGGTTGCAACAGAGTTGCTAAGTGACTATTACTATACCAAATATGGAGTTGATACACGTGCAGTACGTTTCCCCGGTCTTATATCTAATGTAACTCTACCTGGTGGAGGCACAACAGACTACGCTGTCGAGATTTACTATGCAGCAGTAAAAGGTGAGGACTTTGCATGCCCCATCAAAGCCGGTACATTCATGGATATGATGTATATGCCTGATGCCTTGAAAGCAGCCATAGATATAATGAACGCCGATCCGTCACGTCTAGTACATCGCAATGCTTTCAACGTAGCGTCAATGAGTTTCGACCCAGAAATAATAAAGAATGCAATACTAAAGTATATCCCCGATTTCAAGATGCACTATGTAGATGACCCAGTAAGGCAGGCCATAGCAGAGTCATGGCCCGACAAAATGGACGATACTTGCGCAAGAGAAGAGTGGGATTGGTGCCCGTCATACGACCTTGACAGCATGACTGTTGATATGATTGACACATTGCGTAAACGTTACGGGAAATAAAAATCTGTTGCTATATATAAAGATAAAGGAGTTGCAATGCAACTCCTTTATCTTTATATATTAAATATTATTACTTGGCAGATATCTCCAACATCCTCTCAATGGGCCGTTTGGCACGTTCACGCAACTGTTCGTCCAACTCTACATAGGGCCACTCATATTTCAAGCAGTTGTATAACTTCTCTAAAGTATTCATACGCATATACGAACACTCATTGCATGCACACTCGCCAGACATTGGAGGTACTGGAATAAACTCCTTATTGGGACATCTTTTCTGCATCTCATGCAAGATACCACTCTCTGTAACCACAATGAACCGAGGGCACTCCTCTGCCTGTGCATAGGAAAGAATTGCAGCTGTAGAACCCACATAATCGGCGAGAGCCAACACTGCACCCTTACACTCGGGATGTGCAAGTACCTTAGCCTCCGGATATTGTTTTTTAAACTCCAATATCTTCTCGACCGAGAACTGTTCATGCACATGACAACCACCATTCCACAGAAGCATGCTACGTCCTGTAACCGAGTTCAAATAACCTCCAAGATTCTTATCGGGGGCAAATATAATCTTTTCATCAGCAGGCAGACTATCTACGATCTTGCGTGCATTAGAGGAGGTAACCACAATATCAGTATGAGCTTTAACCGCAGCCGATGTATTCACATATGCAAGCACTTTATATCCTGGATGCTCCTCCTTGAACTTGGCAAGTTCCTCGGCTCTGCAACTATCTGCAAGCGAACAACCGGCATTCAAATCGGGCAACAACACCTTTTTATCAGGACATAGAATTTTATTGGTCTCGGCCATAAAGTGCACACCACACATAACTATAATATCGGCTGTAGTCTTAGCAGCCTGCTGAGCAAGCGCCAAGCTGTCACCTACGAAATCTGCTACATCCTGTATCTCGCCACGTGTATAGTAGTGCCCCATTATAACTGCATTCTTCTCTTCACACAGACGACGTATCTCGGCCTTAAGGTCAATGCCCGGTGCTATAGGCTCATCTACATAGCCTCTCTCAATCCATTCGGCTTTAATCATATCAGAGATTAATATTTATAATTTATAAATTATGCCCCACTGCTATCACGCATGAAGCTAAGATTTTATTTGAGATAAAAAGAAAAACCTTCTAATTACAATGCAAATATAAACTACTTTATCGGCAAAGCGAATATTATGATTCTGTTTTTTACAAATTCATCGAAAAATAGAATCCGGGGTTATTACCATCAAGTACAGCTGGCGCTATAACAATGTTATTTTTCTTTGCAAAAGGAGTTGTAAACACCACCGCGCTTGTGACACCAATGGCAGCACCGGCAAGTACATCCCACACGTCATGACATTTACTATATACACGCCCCCAACCCACATAGGCAGCAACAGCATAAGCCGGAGCACCCCATTTCCATCCGTAACGTTGTTGCAGGAAACCGGCCCCGACAAATGCTACACCGGCATGATTAGAAGGAAAAGAGTGATTATCCTCGCCATTAGGTCTGCGTTTTGATATTGAATATTTAAGCAGATATGTAGTGGCAACGGTAACAGCACCTGCTTCAAGATGTTGCATAACTCCTTTGTAATCCCTCTCAATCAAAGAGAGTATACCACCTGTAGCAGACGGAAGGAACATCAGTATATCTGTACTTCTCTCAACATCCCTTCGGCTTTGTGCATTTCCATCAGGAACGAGCAACAAGAGTGTTGTAAACAGCAATAACTTTCTTATCATGTTCAATCTTTCTTTTTTGCCCATGTATTACATAATATGACAGCAAAGAGAGCAATGACCACAATGACTGCGGAGTAGATTCCCGATTCCACAACATCCGGTGATCGGAACAATATCACAATTTTACCCAACGCAACAACTATCAGGAGAGCCGCTATTATAAAACGTAAACGGGGCAGGTTATATCTCTTTTTTTTCTCTTCGCTGGCTGTATTGTATCCTGCAATAAGGAAATCACCCTTGCCTATAAGAATAAAAATTGCCATCACTATAAATATGGCTGTGATAATAATTTCAACAATCATGATTATTCTGTTTCTTTTTTATTATAAGGTTTCAACCTCCCATTCTTGCGCAAGGCTGTTGTAATCAAAAACTCAAGTTGTCCGTTGACACTACGAAACTCATCGGCAGCCCATTTTTCGAGTGCCGACATTGTTTCGGAGTCAATCCTTAAAACAAAAGATTTCTTCTCTTTTGCCATAAAAACGTTTACTGATATAGAGTACCCGTATTCACTACCGGAGTAGCAGCTCTGTCACTTGTGAGTACAACCATAAGATTGCTTACCATTGCTGCTTTTTTCTCCTCATCCAGTTCTATAATCTCTTTCTGAGACAACTGTTCAAGAGCCATCTGCACCATTCCTACCGCACCTTCTACAATCTTATGACGGGCAGCGACCATTGCTGTAGCCTGCTGACGCTGTAACATAGCACTTGCAATCTCGGGGGCATATGCAAGATAGCTTATACGCGCCTCCATAACCTCAATACCGGCAATAGCCAAACGCTCGGAGAGTGATTTCTCCAAAAGGTCGTTAACCTCTTCACCACCATTACGTAAAGTTATACTTGCATCCTCATCCTCCAGATTGTCATAAGGATATGCTCCTGCAAGATTACGTATTGCAGCTTCGCTCTGAATATCAACAAAACGGGCATAATCGTCAACCTCAAACGAAGCTTTAAAAGTATCCTTTACCTTCCACACCAAAACAACACCTATCATAATTGGGTTACCCATAAGGTCGTTAACCTTTATAGGTTCACCATTCAGATTACGGGCACGCAACGACACACTTTTCTTTATTGTAAATGGGTTCATATAGAAAAAACCATTATCGGTTACTGTACCCACATATTTACCAAAGAAGGTCATCACTGCACTCTCGTTTGGGTTCACTATAAATAAACCACATGTCATAACCAATGAGAATAATGATAATAGTACCATCAGCCACCATGCACCTGCATCGTTTGTATAATACTCGATTACAGCCGGCACAGCAATTCCAGTAGCAATACCTAGTAATGAAAGCAATAGAGCCAACCAACCACTGCTCGGATGTATAAACTTCTCACAACCTTTTGTTCCTAATTTAATCTCTTCCATAACTTAACACATATTAATTGATATCATTTTAATATCACAAAGATATGATGCAAAAAATAAAAGAACAAACTAATAGGTAAAAAAAACAACGCACATATGTTAAAAAACAAAAAAAATGCATTAATATAAAGGATGAAACTCTATCTTTGGAAAAGAAAAGGGTTAAGTAGTTACTTGCCCCTATATAGCAGAGTTATATGCCATATTATTTTATCCGGTAGAAGAGAAGTTGACAATAAATAAAACTAAGAAGCAGATATTCATTAGTAACATAATCGCAAATTGGACAATCACTATAGGGTATATCCTATAAACCAACAGTATAAAAACAATTCTAAATAGCACCTATATGAAACAGTTTTACACCTATCTTATTCTTTTTTGTTCTACATTATTATTTGCATCATGCACAACAGATTCTGACAGATTAAACATAGATGTGACAGAGGACGATGCCATTTCCCGCATAGATTACCCCACCGATGACGGCTCAATAGCCCTTACCGGAACAAATGAAAAGAGAGTGAAAGCGCTTTTGGAAAAAGTAACCGACTACAGCTTTACTAAAAATATAAGTCTGATAAATATAACAACACAGCAATATAATGAAATAGCAACATTCACAGCCAAACTTGTCAGTGGGAATGGTACACAGAAATCGAAATTTGAGACAGTCTTCAATTGGATTATAGACAACATAAAATATGAATATGGTGACAACTCGCCTTATGTAGTATTTACCTCGAAAAAAGGTATATGCCAGGGATACGCAGACCTGCTTACCATAATGTTACATTCTATTGACATTCCGGCATTCACTATAAATGGAATATTGTTAGACCCTAATACAAGCGCATACCTGGGTGGTCACGCATGGAACTATGTAAACTGTGATGGAGAATGGACTATAAGCGACCCGACTAATGGAAGGAATCACAATCTTAAGGATGTATCCGATTATTGGTATCTTCAGCCATCGGTTATAACCATTCCCGTCTTTGAGGATAAGGATTTCAAATACAACTTCTCGGATGGCACTTTTAACATCTGTGGAATAAACAGCAGTGATGCTCAGGTTGTTATACCTTATAGTAAAGAAGGTATAAGAATAGAGTCACTAAATCCCACAGAGGCGATTTCCAAAAATGTAAAAGAACTTTTTATCGGCAAAAATATAACCACACTTGGAGAAGAAAATACACAAATTGGAATAGCCATGTATGGAGGCTCTATCGAGAACATCGAGGTTGATCCTGAAAACAGCATGCTAGAGAGCTATTCAAGCGTTGTTTACCGTAAAAGTGGGAATTACAGTCAAATGTACGTTGTTGCACCTGCAACAAAATTCATAGAGATGAAACCGATAGATATTGACAAAGAGAGTAAACTAAAGAATCTCGCTAACCTTGAAAGTATCGTATTTGTACCCGGCACCAAATACATCAGTTCATGGGCTGTAGAGAATTGCCCGAATCTGCATGTAGCCTATATGCCCTCTGAGACAAAAGTCGAAAACAACTCATTTGTAGGCGTAGCCTCAGACTTCAAGATTGTACGTGGCGACTATACTGACATTCCCGAAATAATATATTAAAACAGACAAAAAAACTTATACAATAGAGGTGTGCTTTAGAGCACACCTCTATTGTATAAGTGAGAATTATGTAATAAAGCAACTAATCATTTAAAAATTTGCTACGCAAACCTTTTTAACCTATATTCGCGCGCAAAATAAAAACAAAGCCTTGTTATGGATATAGCATTACCCTCATTCGTACAGATAATAGAGTTTCTAGGTACATTTGCCTTTGCAATAAGCGGTATACGTCTTGCATCTGCAAAAGAATTCGATTGGTTTGGAGCCTACGTGGTAGGTGTCGCTACAGCTGTAGGTGGAGGAACGCTACGAGATATAATGCTTGGTACCACCCCTTTCTGGATGACAGACTCCATATACCTATTATGCTCCGGATTTGCATTGCTATGCGTAATACTTTTCAGCAAACACCTCATAAGACTCGACCATACATTCTTTATTTTCGATGCCATAGGACTTGCACTTTTTACAGTAGTCGGATTGCAGAAAACACTCGATTTCGGATTCCCTATATGGGTTGCCATAATCATGGGTGCAACCACCGGTGCTGCCGGAGGTGTTATACGTGATGTCTTCATAAATGAGATACCACTAATATTCCGAAAAGAGATTTATGCTATGGCCTGCGTAATCGGAGGTATCGTATACAGCATATGTACACTCTTTGATTTAAATACAATTGTTATACACCTGCTTTGTG
The DNA here is from genome assembly GCA_017507105.1 of Bacteroidaceae bacterium. Taxonomy (GTDB): domain Bacteria; phylum Bacteroidota; class Bacteroidia; order Bacteroidales; family Bacteroidaceae; genus HGM04593. The sequence goes on along the minus strand of JAFWBM010000034.1, from coordinate 85,048 downwards.
GCGTAAGCGTCTTCCTGACACGCATATTGGCTGTAAAATACCACATATGCCTCCCCACCCTTAAGAATTTCGACGATAAATAGAACAACATTACTATGGCAAGAAAAGAGGATAAAAGGGAAGAGAACGAAAGGTTCTTCGACAATATAAGAAAAGAGGAGGGTATTAAGGAACTCGAGGAGGGTATATTATATAAAGTAATATCAGAAGGCACCGGCAACAGACACCCTAATGACAACAGTGTAGTGACAGTACATTATCGCGGTACTCTTATAAACGGCAGAGAGTTTGATAACAGCAGAAAAGAGTTGTGCCCTGCAGCATTCAGAGTAGGAACTCTGATTGACGGATTCAGAACTGCACTTATAAACATGCGCATAGGCGACAGATGGATCATATATATCACTTGGAAAAGAGGATATGGCAAACGCTCTAGCGGTCCTATTCCCGGATACTCAACACTCATATTCGACATAGAACTGCTTGGAATTGCATAAAAAGATAAGCAGTACATGATATCTGATGTACTGCTTATCTTTTATATAAACAAAAGTTACTTCCTTATATAATATTTTTTCCCGTTAACTATATATAAACCGGATATAGAAACGCAGTCAACCTTACGACCTGTAATATCATATATCAAGTCCTTCTCTTTATACATTTCTATATTACTTAGAGACGTTGCTGTAAAATCGCTTCCGAAAACAACAGCTACCTTCATCATTGTCATATCTATATCAATAGTACAGTATAATTTCTCATCGGTCATTTTACCCATCAATTCAATGGGTACCGGACTAATCATAGGACCCATCCATTGCAATAATGTATCATCACCAACTGATATATAGACATCCTGTTTAGCAGAAAAGTTCTTCACCCCATTCTCTTCGGTAACCAGCACATCTGCTACCATTATATTTCCTATAGGCATTGTATAACTTTCAGCATTAAGCACAAAGTTTTTCAATAATAGGGTACATCGCCCTTCAGCATCCATTTGAACAACAATTTCAGCTTCCTGAGATGGGAGAGACTCGCCATTGATGACGACAACAAGATTATCGGTATATACATTTATCTGCGCAAAAACCAATACCGGAACAAAGGCCATAACAATTGAAAGTAGAATTTTCCTCATACGCACAAATTCATCAAATTAAAAACTACATTTAATCAATTCTACAACAAATATGTCAGTCCTAATGTTGCGTATATAGGATATAGATCAAATGTCACACTGCCAAAGCCCGAGTGAAATATGCTATTCATTCCCCACTGCAAAGAGGCAGACGCTGCCACCTTATTGTAGAAACGATACTCGCATCCTGCTTGCAATCCCCAATGGAATTTACGCAAATCATCACCAAAACTATAGTACGCACGAGTTACATCCGCCTTCTCGCCGGTAGGATTCTGGTCGCGTATATATCCATCATACGCTCTACCGGCAAACTCTCCGTCAAGCAGATATGAAAAATAAGCTCCGGCAGAGAAACTCCATCTGACGCTTGCATCATATGTACACAACAATGGCAATGTTAAATACTTATTATCGACTTTAGTTTTTACCTTTCCTGTAAAAGCGCCCACTACCTTACCATCACTATTCCAAGCCTCCATATGGTAATTCTTGGTATCGGCATATGTGGTCATACCTTTATTCTCGAGATACAAGCCTGTCTCAACACCCCATCTTGAACCATTGAAGAGTTTTTGAACAGCAACTCCCAGCCTATATCCAAACCCGGGATTGTAACCGTTTATACCACGTATCTCACGAGGCAAAGGCAATGGTGCTGTACCTCCTATACTATATCCGGCAAATACACGCACTCTCCACTGCTTTTGCATAAACACATTTTTCTCCTCATTCGCAATTCCACCTTCATGCTGTGCAAATGTCGATAGCACAACAATGAGCAAGATAATTGTACAAAATATCTTTTTCATGCTAATATTAAATTGTTATTTATCCTCCCATACTATAGTTACCTCATCGACATACAGCGTACTACCCACAGCTCCTTCGAAGAAGTCTCCACCTTTACTTGAACTTGCTACAAAGGTTATTGCATACCCATTGTTAGCAACTCTGTCATAATCAAACTGTTTATTGTTTATATATTCGTATGGAATTTCGAACTCGACCCACTCGTCAGACTCGACATGATTCTTAAGTTCGGCAATGAGAACTATACGTTCGCTGGATGTAACATTCTCTCCATTCAATGGTACCGGGTTTTCCGGATCTACTTCGAAGAGTACAGAATATATAGCACATGTATCTCTCTTTTCTGGAACTACTTTTTTGCTCTTATCGGTAAAAACCTCACCCGACTTATATTTATAGTAGCCTTTAATATATAGTGGTTTTGCCGGTACCATCTGTACACCAAAACGGGTAGCCCTCAATGGTTCTTTCATTGCACTGCCACTATTGAATTCGCCTAGGAATATATTACCGGCTGCGATTGGCATCCCCGCAAGTTGTCCAAAAATGCCTGTATCAGATGTAGTAAGTTTAACACAACTGCCCGACACCCCGTTTTCATTGGCTGCTGTAGGAAAATCTGCAGCCGTATCGCCTTGACCTGTAAATGCATAACCTGCATTTCCGCTTGCCCAAATATTACGCTGAGTACCATATTCATCTACTTCGAACCACACATTGTACCTTCCCGTATTATCAAGTGCATAATGCTCGAAATCAAAAACCTTGTCTTTAGAAATTATAGTGCTTGCATTATAATACACATCGTACCTTTTACTCCATTTCCCATCTTCAGAATATGTAGTATAATGCTGTACCACACCCGATTCTCCATTATAAGAGATGCTATCCTTCATTATTTTCGCCCCTTTCGTAAGAATAAAACGAGGTGTAAACAAACTGGCATCAACTCCCTCTTTTACCACAAAGACAACCGTATAATTACTAATTATCGGTTTACCGATAATTGCAGAGCCTACACTATCAAGCCATTCGGAATCAACATCAATGATATCACACTCGGAATTAAGAGCCTCATCCCTTATACAAGAAGGGAATAAAAGTGCTACAAGCAAGGCATATAGCAAAAGATTTTTATTCATAACTGTATTAATTCGTAAAATATGTAGCAAAACTAAAAAAATAGAGACTAAGTACATTTAATTTCACCCTATTTTTCCGTATTTTATGTAATTATAACATTTCTTGAACTTTCACATCATGTTTTTCACATGGGATATTCTCAACAATCTGTTCCTTAAAACAATAACCTATCCTATATGCCCTAAACCCGTCTTGCGACATATACTTATCATAATAGCCTTTTCCACGTCCAAGCCTTGCGCCCTCTTGTGTAAAAGCCACTCCGGGTACAAATATCACATCAATATCCCGAGGAGATATGGGAATTCCATCACATGGTTCCTCAATACCGAATGAGCCGATACGCATTGAAGAGGGAGTATAATTATAGAACTGCATGATATCACCCTCTACCCGAGGCAACACCACTCTATGTTTTTCCGATAATTGAGCTATGAGGTCACGTGTCTCCGGTTCATCTTTCAATGATACAAAAAGGGCTATTACACGACTTTCCGAAAACAATCTATGCGACAATGCGCGCTTACACAGTTTTTTGGATTGTCGATTCTTTTCATCAGAAGTGAGCATACGCAAACGAGTACGTACAGATGCTCTGATATCTCTCTTATCCACTGCACCTATCATTCTTATCTTCATCATATTTGGCAAGTAGTTGTGCAGCTGCTGCAAAAGAGGTTATTCTACCCTCCTGCACATCTTTCTCATACAGAGCCAAGAGTTCTTCCATTCCTTCGGAATTATAGAAACGTGCACGCAACTGTTCCTCTATTGTTTCGTACATCCAATACTTTGCTTGGTAGTGACGTCGGGCATCAAAGGCACCACTCTTTTTAACAGCCGCTAAATAACTATAAATCATATCCCACACCTCTTTTATTCCTATAGCATAGAATCCCGAATAAGTCAACACCTGTGGACGTATACCACTTTGAGGCATGGGAAACAACTGTAGGGCATTCCTATAGTGTGCTGCAGCACGTTTAGCCTCCTCTACATTATTGCCGTCGGCTTTATTTATTACTATTCCATCAGCAACTTCCATTATACCGCGCTTTATGCCTTGCAGTTCATCACCTGCTCCTGCAATCTGTATAAGGAGAAAGAAATCGACCATTGAGTAGACAGCCAATTCACTTTGTCCTACACCCACAGTCTCCACAAATACAGTATCGTATCCGGCAGCCTCGCATAGAATTATTGTTTCTCGAGTTTTGCGCGCCACACCACCTAATGAACCGGCTGAGGCACTTGGTCTTATGAATGCATTTGGATGCATTGACAACTGCTCCATTCTGGTTTTGTCACCCAAGATACTTCCCTTGCTACGTTCACTACTGGGATCCACCGCTAGCACAGCAAGTTTACCCCCTCGGTTATTGAGAACATACATACCGAAAGTATCAATTGATGTACTTTTACCGGCTCCCGGTACACCTGTAATACCTATACGCAGTGACTTACCCGAATATGGCAGACAACGTTCAACCACCTGACGTGCTATATCCTGATGTTCGGGGAGCAGACTCTCTACCAGTGTTACAGCACGTGACAATATCGTAATATCACCACGTAATATTCCATTCACATAGTCGTCTACAGAAAGTTGGGCAGCACGGCGCTTTTTGCGTAAAGCCAAATATGGATTTATAGAATTGAGTTTCTCAACTCCTTCATTTACCTTTAAACCCTTATATACCTTATTATTCTCGGGATGTTCCATATAGTCTACTTTTATAATGGGTAATTATTGTGAAAAGCGAAAGTAGGAAAAAAGAATTTTACTTGTTTTTTACCGAGCCTTATTCTATATAATACAAAAGTAACTTCAATTTTATAAAAAGCCAAGTGATAAAAAGAAATAAAAACAACCCGGGCGATAAAAGCATATAACAAAGGTTTATGCTTATATGTAACAAATGGGCCGACATCCTGCGATATCGGCCCATTTAAATTATAAAATCAACTATTATTTCATTGCATAATCGCTCATGCACAACTGACGTGCCATATTTACACCGGCTGCATCAAGAGTTACATCAACTGTCTGACCATTGAGCAGATAAAGCTGTGCATTATTACCATTAATAGACATAAGTTTGTTTACCTGATTATTATATTCGATACTCCAACTGTTGTCTGCCTCGTCAAAGATAAGGTTCATGGCAGTCTCGCCATTAGACACATTGTAACCATTCTCGGTTGTTGTAATAGTAACATCCTCACCATTAGCATTCTTTACAATCTTGCTGTCACCGACATTAGCCTGAATAGGATTGTTGCCTGTCCAGAACTCTATTGAGTTGAATACAACACAATCGGCAAATAGGGTTACTGAATAAACAATACTACCTGCTACAAAGAATACAACCTCATTAACGAATTTATTTGAAGTCATAGTCTCATTAAACTGGTAAACACTCTTGGTGAGACCAAAAGAACCCATACAAGATGACATAAGAATACAAGCCGAGAAAAATACAGCCAAAGATTTTGTAAACTTTTTCATAATAATAACTGTTTTAAATTAATATTTGGTTATAAATTGAAATCATATTTCACATTTGCAAATGTAAACAAAAACCACAATCTACAACCAAATATAATGTTTTTTTTAAAAATTTATATGATTTTGCAATTAAAGCACACCATTCACCACTAAAGCTTTCACCAAAGAGTAGAATTTTTCTACTGTAGGAATATCAACGCGCTCGGTGGGAGAGTGAGGCGACATCAATGTTGGACCAAATGATACCATATCCATTCCTGGATAATTTGTGCTTATTATACCACACTCCAATCCTGCATGTATCACACGAACATCGGGTTGTTTACCAAACATATCGCTATATGCACTCTTAAGAGCTGCCAAAAGAGGCGAATTCACATTGGGCTGCCAGCCACTGTAACCACCGCTCAGTTCTACCTTCATACCTGCCATTGCGAAACAACTTGACAATTGAAGAGCAAGATACTCTTTCATGGTATCGCATGAACTGCGAGCAAGTATACTTATCTGAGCCGCACCCTCGGCAATTGTAACAATAGACAAATTGCTTGATGTCTCAACTGTATCGGGTATTGTAGGAATAAAGCGCAAAACACCATCATGGCATGCAAGAATAACATCTATAAGATTATCCTGTATCTGCTCAGGAACTATTGTCTCGGGCATATCGCACTCCTCTACTCTCAATGTTATACCATCCTCAATGGTTGCATATTCACTATTATAGAGAGCCTCATATTTTGCTGCAATAGATTTCAACTCCTCTATCCCCTCTTTGGGCAATGTGAGTACCGTCTCACAACTTGCGGGAATGGCATTTCTCATATTACCACCGTGCCAGCTGGCAATACTCACCGCGCACTCGTCAATAGCCTCACGTACGAAACGAGCCATCAGTTTATTAGCATTACCGCGACCTGCATTTATCTCAAGTCCTGAGTGTCCGCCACGCAATCCCTTGAGTTGTACCTTCACAGCGGCATCTTCACCCTCGTACGGTTCAACCTCCATAAACTCCATTGAGGCCGTTATATCAAGACCTCCGGCACATCCTATATAAAGGACTCCCTCCTCTTCACTGTCAAGGTTAAGGAGAAGTTCACCCTGCAACTCGCCTCCTTTAAGACCAAATGCTCCATACATACCGGTCTCTTCATCGGCTGTAATAAGAGCCTCAAGAGGACCATGATGCAATGTGGAATCTTCAAAAATAGCCATTATAGCTGCTACACCCAATCCGTTGTCAGCACCCAAGGTCGTATTATCGGCATATAGCCAATCGCCTTTTACGACAGTAGTAATAGGGTCTGTTTCAAAATTATGTTTGCTATCGGGTGTCTTCTGCGGAACCATATCCATATGAGCCTGGAGTATAATACCTTTGCGATTCTCAAGACCGGGAGTAGCAGGTTTACGCATAATAATATTCCCGGCCTCATCCTGCCAAGTCTCGACATTTATACTTTTGCCAAAGTCAAGCAAAAACTGCTGCACCTTCTCAAGATGTCCCGATGGGCGAGGAACCTGAGTTAGAGCCTCAAAGTGTTTCCACACCTCACGTGGTTGCAAATCTTTAATTGTAATAGCCATATTCAAAAATTTTAAAGTTATTATTGTTTCTTTATTTGTAACATTATCAATCCGAAAATTCCCAACAGAGCCACCAGCAATGTCTGAAGCGAATGTACTATCAAAGCAAACACACCGGCATCGGTAGAACTCACTCCATATAGCATCATAATTCCCATAATACAGAAATGCCATGGACCGGCCCCGTTCGGTGTAGGTACAACAACTGCAATACTTCCTGCCACAAAAAGCAACAATGCGGCCCATAAAGATATATCTTCACTGAATGGGAAACAGAAGAAGCATAGATAGAACTGCAAGAAATAGCACAACCATATACCAACAGTCTCCACTATAAAAAGCCATAGTCCCTGCATTCTTGACAACGATGTAAATCCAGACCAAAAACGCGAAAAGAAACTACGCAATTTAACCCAAAGCGACATTTTTCGCACAATGAGATATAGAATAAAGGAGACAGCAATAAAACAGAGAAAAAATACGACAATACGACCTATAGAAGAGAATACACTCCCTGTATCAGTTACACCCGACTCTGCTACAAATGCATAAAATACGCGCCATTGCGACAAGACAGCTATAAGAGTTATTGTCACAACCATTACCGTATCTACAAGTCTCTCGGAAACAAGAGTGCCAAGTGACTGGGCAAACGGCACCTTGTCATATCTTTCAAGAACCACGCAACGTGATACCTCTCCGACGCGAGGCACCACAAGATTGGCTGCGTAAGCGATGAAAATAGAATATACACAACTGGAATTGGCCGGCTTATAACCCAAAGGAGCAAGAGTCAAACGCCATCTCCACCCTCTTATTGCATGGCTAAGCACACCAAAAACACATGATAGCCAAAACCACCCAAGATTCATTCCCTTCAAGGCTGTCAGAACCTCATCGAAATCAAAATTCCTATATATCCAAAATAGAATCACTGCACCTAGCAGAAGCGGTGCACCTGTTTTTAGTATAATATTTAAAATCTTTTTCACAGCTTATGAATCTATTTTGATAGTTTTTGGTTAACTTTGCAGATGGCAGCAAACTGCAATAACATACCTTAAAAACAAAGTTGCCGTTTGCAAAGATAGCAGTTTCTTAAAATTTCTCCTTATTTTTTTGGTAAGGAATTCGTCATTTTAGGAAATTATTTATTAACCTCAAATGCTATAACAACCAAATGAAAACAGTAAAAGCAAAAAAAAGACTGGGACAACACTTTTTGACAGACCTTAGCGTTGCCCGCAATATTGCCGATACTGTCGACATCTGTCCCAATTTGCCTATTCTTGAGGTTGGTCCGGGCATGGGTGTACTCACACAGTTCCTGTTAGAGAAGGGGCGTAAATTCAAAGTTGTGGAGATAGACGAGGAGTCTGTAACTTATCTGTGCAAGAATCTTCCCGGTCTGGGCGAGGAGAATATAATCCCCGACGATTTTCTAAAGATGCATTTAGACCGCCTCTTCGAAGGAGGACAATTCATGCTTACAGGAAACTACCCCTATAACATCTCGAGCCAGATATTCTTCAAAATGCTAGACAATAGGGACTATATCCCATATTGCAGTGGTATGATACAAAAAGAGGTTGGTGAGCGATTGGCAGCCAAGCCAGGCAATAAGGCCTATGGAATATTAAGCATATTTGTACAGTTGTGGTATGACGTAGAGTATCTCTTTACTGTATCAGAGAATGTATTTTCACCACCTCCGAAGGTAAAAAGCGCGGTTGTGCGCATGAGCCGCAATAACCGTACGACAATAGACTGCGACGAAGAGTTGTTCCGTAAAATAGTAAAAGGGACATTCAACCAACGCCGCAAGAAACTACGCAATTCTATACAGCAGATTGTAGGTAAGGAGTCTCCATTGCTAAGCGACCCGATACTAGACAAACGTCCCGAACAATTGTCTATTGAGGAGTTCATAGAGCTCACCCTCAAAGTAGAACAAGAAGTACAGTAAAAAAAAGAAACGTACGATGAATAGGGAATATATCGACCAATTAAAGGAACTTATAGAAAACAAGGATTCGGTATTACTGCAAGATAGTATATCGAAACTACACCCTGCCGACATAGCCGAGATATGTAGCGAACTTGATATAGAAGAGGCCCGATTCCTTTATCGTCAACTCGACAACGAAAAAGCAGCAGATGCACTCACCGAGATGGATGAGGATTTGCGTAACGAGTTGCTTGAAGAACTCCCATCAGAGGCTATTGCCAAACGTTTCGTAAACTACATGGACTCAGATGATGCTGTGGAGATTATCCGAGACATGGACGAGGAGAAGCAGGAGGAGGTACTCTCGCATATCAAGGATATAGAACAGGCAGGAGACATCGTAGACCTTCTACAATACGATGAAGATACAGCCGGCGGTCTTATGGGCACCGAAATGGTAGTCGTAAACGAAAACTGGAGTATGCCGGAGTGTCTTAAGGAGATGCGCCGTCAAGCCGAAGAGCTTGACGATATATACTACATATACGTAGTGGACGATGACGAACGCCTCAAAGGTCTGTTTCCACTTACCAAAATGGTCACAAGCCCATCTGTGTCCAAGGTAAAACATGTAATGAACACCGATGTAGTAAGCGTTGATGTAGATACCCCTATTGAGGAGATTGCACCGCTCATCGAGAAGTACAACCTTGTTGCAATACCCGTTGTAGACAAAATCAACCGCTTGGTAGGACAGATTACAGTCGACGACGTAATGGACGAGGTACGTGAACAGACTGAGCACGACCAGCAGTTGACAGCCGGACTTACACAGGATGTAGAGAGCGACGACTCTGTATTCTACCAGACACGTGCCCGCCTGCCCTGGCTCATCATCGGAATGTTAGGAGGAATATTCTCTTCAATGCTCCTTGACTGTTTCTCTAACACATTAGGTTCACACCCCGAAATGGCACTATTCATTCCACTATTAGCAGGTATGGGAGGTAATGTAGGAGTACAATCATCTGCCATAGTCGTACAAGGACTGGCCAACAATTCATTGAACACCAATCATATTTTCAGGCATATACTTAAAGAATCGGTAGTAGCACTTATAAATGCGACCATTCTGTCGCTAATGGTGTACGTATATAACATATTCGTACATGGAGCTACCGACATTGTCACACTATCAGTTCCGTTAAGTCTCTTTGTCGTAATAATGTTTGCTTCGGCATTCGGTGCATTCATACCACTTGTTCTTGAGCGTTTCAACATAAACCCGGCAGTGGCTACAGGCCCGTTTATACAAATTATAAACGACCTTAGCGGAATGACATTCTACATGATTATATCAATGGCTTTGAGCAATCTAATACTATAATAAAAAGAGAAAGCACGTATGGTAAGAATAGTTTTTATTGCAGCACTGTTGTTCACATACTCTATCAGCAACACTTCTGCACAGATCAAAGAATTCAAAGAGTGGTTGAAATCTCCTAAAGGGGATATAGCTACACAACCCTTTGCAAAGAAAAGCCTGAACAAAGAGGAGTGTGCACAAGCAACAGCGATAATAGATTCGCTATGGGTTGAATCAACAGCCAAGCGTCTACATCAGGAGTGGTCAAAGATGACACTTAACAACGACTCAATAAAATTAGCATGTGCAGTACGCACATTTGGTAAAACTCCTCAAGATGGACGCAGCCTATATATTTCCATGCATGGTGGAGGAGAATGTCCAAAGGAGGTCAACGACGAGCAGTGGATGAATCAAATATATCTATACGAACCAAAAGAAGGTGTATATGTTGCACCTCGTGCACCCTGGAACACATGGGACCTATGGCATCGCAAAGGACTCGATGAACTTTTAGAGAAACTTATTCAGGCGTGTGTTGTATTTGAGAATGTCAACCCCGACAAGGTATACATAATGGGCTACTCGGCAGGAGGAGACGGCACATGGCGCTTAGCTCCACGCATGGCCGATAAATGGGCTGCAGCCTCCATGATGGCTGGACACCCGGGTGGAACATCACAGATAAACCTATATAACTTACCATTCATGATATGGATGGGAGAAGAAGACCACGCATATGAAAGAAGTCGTTTGGCAAAAGAGAAAGGTGCCATCATGGACTCACTACAAGCCTTAAATCCAGATGCATATATACATCAAACAAATATAATTAAAGGTAATGGGCACTGGATGTACAGAGCAGACACCGCTTCATTGGGTTGGATGTCGCAATATCGTCGTAATCCATATCCCAAGAGAGTTGTATGGCGTCAGGAACTTGTTACACGTGAACATTTCTATTGGCTATCTGCTCCAAAGAACCAATTACATCACGGACTTACAATAATAGCAAACATAGAGGGTAACACCATAAACATTGAGAGATGCGACTATTCCAGCCTGACAATACATCTCAATGACAGCATGGTTGACCTTGACAAGAAAGTAACAATTCTTTACAAAGGAAAGAAAATTGCAAAGAAAAAGCCAAAACGGAATATATCCAATTTATATAATTCAATCGAAGCAAGAAAAGACAAAAGATACATTTTCCCATATTCGATTAAGGTAGATTTATAAACTAAGACTACACATATTTTTTTTTGTTTTTAAATATTTTATAGGATATAAAACAAAAAGATATTACTTTTACCCCGTGAATAAAGAAAAAACGATAAAAGCACTACGCAATGAGAGCCATGACAAAAACGCTTAAGGCCATATGTATTTTTATATGCCTACTATTTGCAACCCCTCTATTTTCCCAGAACAGCAACCTTGTTACAGGAATCGTGCTAGATGAATTCAACAGTCCACTTCCCGGTGCAAGTGTATCTGTGCTTAATCACAAGAAAATGGCACGAGGCACTAGTTCTGACATAAACGGACAATTCAAGATAGAGGTAAACACAGAGAATGGAGATAGCGAACTTGTATTCAGCTTTGTGGGTACAAAAACCCGAAAAGTCAAAATCACAAAAGAGAACCTAAAGACGCCTATCGAAATTCGCCTGTTCCCCGATGAATCAGTATTAGAAGAGGTTACCATTGTTGAAGATGGATATGCCCGCCTTCCTCGTAAAGATATGGTAGGAGCATTCACAACTGTAAAGGCCGATGACATACTTATGCCGGCATATCAGAGCATAGACCAGATGCTGCAAGGAAAAGTCGCCGGTATGAGTGTTGTAAACAGTTCGGCACGAGTTGGTTCATCTCCCAAGATAACAATTAGAGGAACATCAACAATTCTTGGCAATAGCGATCCTCTGTGGGTTGTTGATGGAGTAATTCAGGAAGACCCCCTCTCTATCGACATGAGTTCCTCTATTACCACAGACATGCGTGAGCTTATAGGAAACCAGATATCATGGCTAAATCCTCAAGACATAGATAACATTACAGTACTCAAGGATGCATCTGCAACAGCAATCTACGGTTCAAAGGCATCTAACGGAGTAATTGTTATAACAACAAAGAAAGGAACTCCCGGACGTATCAGCGTAAACTATTCGGGCAACATTTCGGTACGCGAACGTCCCACATACGATATTTACGATTTTATGAACTCATATGAGCGCATACAGTTCAGCAAGGAGGCCTACGAAGCAGGTGTACGCTATAGGAGTGAACCCCTGCCGCAAATATATACCTACGAAGGACTAATGGCTATGTTCAATAAACGTATGATAAACGAGGAGCAATTCTCTAATTACCTTCAACGTTTAGAGACAGTAAATACCGATTGGTTCGATCTTTTGACCAGAAACTCAATCAGTCAAAGCCACAATATCAGTGTATCGGGAGGAACTGACAGATATACCTATAATGCGTCTATTGGTTACTCCGATAATAAAGGATATGAGATTGGTAACGAAAATGACCAAATAACAACTCGTCTCAGCATCAACAGCAATGTGAATGATAAACTGAATATTAATGTACAGTTGAACGGTAGTGTACGAAACTCTGATGGCTACGGAGCAGGTGTAAACCCCTACAGCTATGCAATGAACACCAGCCGCGCAATCCCCGCATACGAAGAAAACGGTGATCTCGCCTATTATTCAAAATACTACAGATACCAGCACAATGCTCAATTAGGCGACAATAACCAATACAAATACAACATATTCAACGAAATGTCGAACAGTTACTCTTCTAACAGAGGAACAATGTTCAATGCTTCGGTAAACGTATCATATAAACTGCTCAGTTGGCTCAGCTATCAAGCAACAGCCAGTATGTCACTAAGCACAAATAAAAGCGAGAGTTTTGCAGGTGAAAAGACATCACAAGTAGAACAACTCTATAGAGGATATCCCTACGGCAGCGAAAAAGCAGGAAGCGACAAGTACAATGCTGCATTAATGCCATTTGGCGGTGTTCTCAATCAGTCTAATTCCCAGACTCTTTCATATAGCACTTCACATCGCCTTGCATTCAGCAAAGAGTTCAACGAAAATCACCGTTTGAACGCAATGCTGGGTATGGAGATACGCTCTAGCGAAGGAGAGAGTGACGGCAACATAGTATGGGGTTATGTACCCGAAAGAGGCGAGATAATAGTATCGCCCACCCTGCCCGAGAACTTCAAGCCCATAGGTACAGATGTCAATATAGGATGGGGAGCACTCACACAGCTATATAACGGTGGCTGGAGCAAAACCTCAACAGTGACCAACTATATGTCATTCTTTGCTACAGTGGCCTACTCAATGATGAACCGCTACGTAATAAATATCAACGTCCGCTCCGACGCATCTAACCGTTTCGGACAGGATGTAAACAAGCAGTTCGACCCAACATGGTCATTCGGTGCATCATGGAAAGTAGCACAAGAGCCATTTGTTGCCGAGAATATACCTTGGCTTGACCAGATGAACCTGCGTGCCACATATGGTATTCAAGGTAATGTAGTAAATAGTATAAGCCCCGAGATGATTGTGCGTTATCAAGGTTTATTAGACAGCTACGGAGAGTATTATCTCTCTATAAGCAGCCTTGCAAATCCTCAACTGAAATGGGAACGCACAAAGACTTGGAACCTTGGTCTTGACCTTGCTCTGTTTGGCATATCAATGAACTTCGAGTATTATGGCAGGCGCTCGCATGCTATTATAAGACAAGATATAGCACAAGAATACGGAATATCAAGCATGCCTCTAAACGGCGCAGTTATAACCAATCATGGTGTCGAATATACACTAAACTTCACTCCGTTCCGTACCGATAATTTCACATGGACAGTCGGACTCAACGCCAGCAAGAACTGGAATAAATCACGTGACGATGACCGTACTGCAAAAGCCGACGAGCTCACTCATGTGGATTTTCTTAACGGAAATGCCGATCGACCACTCAAGAATGGCTATCCTCTATCGGCATTCTGGTCTTACAAGTTTACAGGACTTGACGGAAGCAATGGTTATCCCACTTTTGACCAAGCTACATACGAGAGTGTAAAGGATAATCCAACACTCGACCCAACAACATTCCTTGTATACTCGGGACAGACTGAACCCGACTTTACCGGAGGTTTCAACACACGTATACGTTGGAAAAATTTTCATATAGGTGCAGACTTCGCACTTATGCTAGGAGCAAAAAAACGTCTGCCTAACCCCTATTCTTCATTCTCTAATGGAAAAATGCCTGACATATTCAGTAATCTTTCAAAAGAGTTGAATGACCGTTGGAAAAAGCCTGGTGACGAGGCACATACAAACATTCCGGCACTCTACACCTCAATACGTGACTTATACAACCTAAACCTGCCTAACGGACGTTTCGACAATATTTACTCAATGTGGGCACAGTCCGATGTGCGTGTGGCTAATGCATCATTCTTACGTTGTACACAAGTATCACTATCATACAATTTACCGCGTAAGATATGTCAAAAGGCAGGTCTTTCACGTATTCAGTTAAGTGCAAACGTAAACAACCTATTCGTAATTGCAAGCGATGAGTGGCGCGGATATGACCCGGAGCTTGGATACACAATACAGCCACGTGTTTACTCGATGGGAATAAGTGTAGGATTTTAATTAAGAATAATTATGAAATTGAAACACAACATACTTGCAGTAATAACACTGCTCACAGCAACAGCCTGCGGCGATTTTCTAGAGCCCAATTCAAAAAGTGAATTTGTGCCAAAAGATGCTGTATCACTCAATGAACTCCTTTTGGGCGAGGCATACCAACGTAACGACATAGAAGGGTTCAGCATATTTCTCAATCTTATGGATGACGACATTCAAGCAACACCTTACCAGGCACCTGCTGACGGATTCGATCCTAACAGATACACAGCCTCATTCACATGGCAGCCCAACATGTTCGAACTGATGGAAACAGCAAATTCGGGACATACCAACATGTACGAAAGATACTACGAGGTAATATTAGGAGCAAATGCAGTAATTGATTACCTGAGTGAGGTAAAAGACACCGAAGAAAACATTAACAAGGTAAAAGCGCAAGCATATGCACTTCGAGGTTTCTACTACTTCAACCTAGTAAATATATTCGGAATGCCCTATAATTATGCACCCGACTCGTTAGGAGTTCCACTAAAACTACATAGTGCAATTGAAGAGAGTGCCGATTATCTTGCACGCAAGACTGTACGAGAGGTATACGCACAGATACTATCCGACCTTCACACAGCCGAGACAACCTATGAACAAATGCCTGTTAACGAGCAATGGAGTGCCAACTACCGTACAAGCCTGCCTATGGTACAATTGATGCTTTCCCGCACCTATCTGTATATGGAGGATTGGGAAAATGCCGCAAAGTATGCACATCTTGTAATGCAAAACAACAATTTCAAACTACAAGACCTTAACGATGTACCTATGTACACCAACAGCAGTGACGGCAGAAGCATACGTAGCTATATATCATACCCATCATATAAGTCAAGCGAGACAATATGGCCCTACGGGAATATTGCAGACATGTTTGAGTGGACATACGATTATATAACTACTACTAATGCAACAACCGGTGGCAGGATGTACCCCTACTTCATGGCATCTGAAGAACTTATCAACACATTTGTTGACTATGACTTACGCCTGAACCGCTATATTGTAAGTTCTCCAAAAGGTTCTACAGGAGAAATAATGTACATGGCATACGGAAAAGTTAATATCGGAAATACAACCATAAAAAGTAACAAAACAGAAATTGACTACTATATGCCCAAGTCGGCAACAGGAGAATTTGGCCGCAGTCTACGACTTTCCGAGGCATATCTCAACTATGCAGAAGCATGTGCAATGATTGGTGATATAACAAATGCCACCAGTGCACTCAATACATTAATAGAAAAACGTTTCGACCCGGAAGATTTTGAGCCTGAAACCTTTGATAGCCAAGAAGAACTTATAGAGTTTGTACGCGACGAGCGTCGCCGTGAGCTATGCTTCGAGGGGCACCGTTGGTTCGATCTTCGCCGTTGGGGAATGCCCTCTATAACTCACACATGGAACGATAGCGAGTCTTCATCAAGTACATACCGTCTTGAAGAATGTGATCCCTTGTACACAGTTCCCATTCCTGACGAAGCACTACAAGCCAACGGCAAACTAGTGCAGAACCATCTACCCGACAAGCGTCTGCCCATTAATGAATAACATATAAAAAGCTGGAAAAGATGAAAAAGCTAATAACACTAATAAGCATTGTATTTGCAATTGTTGCCACATTCGTTGCATGTCACGACAGCGAGGATATGATAACCCCATCCGGCAACTATTCACCTATACGTGGTGGTTTCCCACAAGGCAATAGCAAATACGACACCATCATAAACAACATCAAGGACGAATACGGAGTCTATCTGCTCTACAAAGATATCACCGAAACCGATCTTAACCGTAATTGGCTCTCAACAGGAACGGGTGATATTTACATAGCCGGTCCTGAAGAAGAACGAAATGCCCCGGCGTGGAACCTACCAGAAGAACAGCTACCCTATTATGTCGACTATTTCAGAAATGAGATATTCAGCAACATTAGCCGCGAATTTGCAAAATCAGCTTTCCCTGTAAAAATGTATATGATAGACAATCTGCGTACAGAGCCACGTGACTTTGGCGAAGATTCAGGAAATTCATCAAGCGGTGGCACAAATATCGATCCTCGAAAATTACTTATGAAAGGAAACTTTGACTGTTGGGCTATAAGTTTCAGCGATGAGATGATGAACAGCGATGAAGCAAGTTATGCACTAAAACAGCAACGCTGTATGCTCATTATAGAACTTATAAAAAATATAGACAGCAAAAATGAACTTGGCTCACCCGACGAATTTTGGACAGGGTTCAACTTTAAAGACACTATGGATATAAAAAACCCATCAGCAGCCAATTATAAATACAAACTTGGTTTTGTAGATATGATTAACGACAATTTCGGCACCGGAAGACAAAAACAAGTATGGGTTGAATACTACTTTACAAGCACCGAATATTGGGAAAAGAGCAACCCCAACTATAACCTCTTCACCACCTACATAAAAAACATTATGTGGCTCACACCCGAGGAGTTTGAAGAGCGCTATCCAATTGCTGATTATCCAATGATACACGAGAAACGAGATATTGCCATTAACTATATGAAAGAGAAACATGGTATAGACTTGATAAGGATCTCATACGGGAACAGCAAAGAACAAAAGTGATTTCCTATAAAGTAAAAAGCTGTTTTTAATTTATATCATCAAATATTTATAAAGCACAAATAGGATTCTGTTTTCCTTATGGAAGGCAAAGAACAAGCCATGCAACCGCGCACGAGAGAATCTGACATATCTGAATATAAATAACAGCGTAAGGAACCGCTTACATAAAAATATAGTTTAAAATTTAACAGCTACTAAAATAGAAATGATACAATACGTAAAAAAAGCACTCGTTATAGCAATAGCAGGTGTAATCTATACTTCTTGCAACAAGCCCATTCCGCCACAGGTAGAAATCTTATGGCAAAAAGAATTTACAGAGGCTCAGCAGATTATCGACACATACGATAGCATAAGAAAAGCAATCGGAAGTAATAGCAGTAACCTGCATACTGAGAATTTGTGTAATTACGTATGGTACAGTGGCGAATATATGTTCAATTGCCGAGGCAAAAACTCAGACATTACTCTTCTGCCACCACATATCAGCAAACTAAACCTAGATGATAGCATTGTAACCAAATTCATGTTGCAACGCGATACAGCCCGTTTTGTAGACCACTATTTTACCCTTGAAGCAATGAAACGTGGTGACAGCTTCGAGGAATCGCGAGATGGAATCACAATAACCGTATTTTACCATCCCCGCGCCATGAACGACAATGACTACTCCAAGATGCGTCAGGTGTTCAATTGCAACAATAATGCCCTTCATCAGGCATACATGCGAAAATTAAAATTCCCCATCAGCAACAGCGGATGCAACGAACAACTATACAGCATACGTCCACTGATAGAGAAGAATGTTGCAGACTCAAAACTAAAAAGCGAAATCCTTGCATTATATGACGAATACAGCAGTATAATGCCAGGCAGTAAAGCCCCTATATCTACATTAAAAGACACCAATGGCAAAGAACATACATTTACCGAGTTTTCCGGCAAGGTCCTGGTCATAGATGTGTGGGCTACCTGGTGTAGCAGTTGCATTGCCAACATGCCTAAGTTCATGGCATTACGCGACAGTTACAAAGAGAACAACAATATAGAGTTCATAACCGTATCAATAGACCGTAGCAATGTTAAAAAAAGATGGCTCTCTACGATTGCACGAAGGCAAATGGATGGGATGTTAAATCTTTTTCCCGATTGTAAAGAGCAGTCTCTATTCGAAACCCAATATAAAATATCGGGAGTGCCCAGATATATTATTATAGATAAAAGAGGTAATATTGTTTCGGCATTTGCACCTCCCCCGGGTGGAGGTCTAGAAGAACTGATCACAAAAACACTTAAAGAATAAAACAAAAATGAAAAAGAGTATTAGAGCATGTATTCTGTTTGCAATGGTATTTTGTGCATGCAACAACACTGCACATCAACAAAAGCAGATAGAAAAACAGCAACTAGAGCAGACTGCAAAAACAGAGACAAGTGAACAGAGCGATGAGAGTAATGCAGGACAAACCGGGACAATATTCCTAGAGATAACCATGCAAGAGGCTCTTGATAAATCTAAAACTGAAAAGAAACCAATATTCTTGTATTGTCACAGTAAAACATGTGCACCATGTAAAATGATGAAAAAGAGGATATTCCCACAGCAAGAATGTGCCGACTATATAAATAACAATTATATAGCAATCTCAAGGGATATGGAAGAAGGAGAAGGAATAGAATTAGCACAGAGGTATAATGTAAATATCTATCCTACATTCATCGTTATTGACTCCGAGGGGAACAAAGTGGGACAATTTATCGGTGGAGAGAAAGATGTTAAAAAGTTTATAGAAAGAATAGAGGAGGCGGCGAAAGGAAGTATCCAATAAAAATAAATAGATAAAAAATATACCTGCTGATACAGCAGGTATATTTTTTATCTATTTAATACACTGATAAACAAATGTTAATACACATAATCTGCATCTATTTTCCTTTTTATATACTTTTATATATTCTAAAAATATCTATCTTTGCAAACAAAATACAAACCTATAACAAAGAATCATATGAAGAAATTTTTACTTTCACTTTTCTGCCTCACTATCATGGCCGGTACAGTTGGCGCCGAGACCTATGTACACACATTCAAGAGCGGCGAACTACCAAAAGATGGAGGTACCGTTAATCTAAGCGGTTTCGATTGGAACACAACAGCTGTAACATATATCGGCTGGGACCAATCCAATGGCAAAGGCATACAGATTGGTAGCAAAAACAGTCCCAATGCCTCCTTTACAATAAGCAGTTCTGCATTCGCTGAATGTACAATAAAAAGCATTACTGTTAACAGCAGTATAGCAAACAGTGGTGATGCAACAATGAGCATAAGCGTAAATGACCAAAAATCGGAAGCTTATACGCTAACCACAACCAGCACATCCTATACCTTCGATTGCGAGGATACAAAAGGAGAGATTGAAATTAGCTGGAGTGCAACACAAAGAGCATACTATCTCCAGAGTATAACTATAGAGTTTACTCCCACAGAGGGTATGGTAGTTGTTCCTACTCCCGAGTTCACAACCGAGCAAAAAGTATATGCCGACCAAGTAACCGTAGAAGCATCTGTTGCTCAGGAAAGCGGTGCAATCCTATACTATACAATAGACGGCACAGACCCCAGCTACGAAGACTACCACAGCGATCCTCGTGTAGGAACAACTATACGTAGCGGATATTATATCCTGAGCCACAAGATAACCAGTACATCAACCATCAAAGCAATGGCTGTATTAGACGTTGATGGTGAAATATATAAGAGCGATATTGCAGAGGCTACCTACATTGTATCTCCTACTAAGCCCTATATTCCTGCAAGTAACATTGAGTCGGGCAAAAGCTACACATTCATGGTTAAAGACAGCGTTGCAATGTTTCTAAACAAAGAATATGGCTACCTACCTGCAGAAGCAGCAAAAGTAAGCGACAATTACATTGAGGCAATTGCACATTGTGGATTTACGTTCACAGCTGCTGATGGCGGTTACACAATACAGGATGCAGAAGGAAGATACCTATACATGAAAGGAACATACAACAGCTTTAACTTCTCGGAGACAAAACCCACAGAAAATGGTATCTGGAGTGTAACTGTAGATGGAGAGGGAGTTGCAACCATCACAAATTCAAACGGAAAGAAACTCTACTACTCAGAAAAATACAAAAACTTCGCATGCTATGCCGATGATTTTGCAACATCTACAGACCTGCTTCCCAAGCTATACATGCTACGTGAGTATCCTACAGCAACAATATCTCCTGCCAATGGTGCAGAACTCACAAAAATTGATAAGATTACCATAACTTGTGAAGAAGGAATCAAATCAAGCAGTCTGAAAGCATCTGCAAGCGTATATGGTGGCAGCAGCACAACATTCACAGTAAGCCAAACCAACTCAAACACACTTACCCTTACTGCAAAAACTCCTCTAACAACAAAAGACAATGTAGAGGTAAGCATAAACATTACCGGTGACATCATGCTAAATCCCAATGGAATGAACATGGCCCTCCCTATTACAAGCAGATATGGTGTACGCACATTGGTAAAATACAAACTTATGGGTGACGCACCTGCTGCTGTATTGCAGTCGGTTGATCCCGAAAGCGGCTCTACATTAGAGGATATTACAAATATAATCTTCACATTCGACAAGATTGTAAATGGATATGACGAGAATACACAGCTTTCTCTCAAGCTCGACGGAACAGAAACATTTGTGCCCGTACACTTTACAACAAATCCCAAAGATAAGGAAGGCAATGTTATATCTATCGACTTTGAGCAAGTTGCACTAGCCGCAGAGTGGCCTGCGACAATCAATGGTTCATGGACTTTAGACATACCAACCGGATACTTCATAGACCAGAATAACAAGAAAGTCGAGGGTTGCACACTGAAGTACATAGTAAAGAACGACGGCACCGGTATCGAAGATGTCATGACAGACGAAGAAAACTGGGTAGTATATAATATTGCAGGAGTAAAGATACTTGATACAAAAGATGCAGCACTTGTGAATGCACTTCCCAAGGGGCTATACATTATAAACGGCAAAAAGGTTATCTTCAAGTAATAGTTAAAACCTACATAAGCAAAAAGAGCAGCACATATAATGCTGCTCTTTTTGCTTATGTAGGCACAATTCAGTTCCATTAATAATAAGAATGATTGAGTCTACAGATAAAAAACTTTATACAAAAGTAGCCTTATAATCGAAACTTATTATTATATTCGCAACTTAATGAGGAAAAAAAGAGAATGATGCACGCATCTGCCATAGATAATATCTATTGAATGCGAGCACATTATTTTTCACATATAAACAAAAAAACTAAAGCAGATGAGTGAAACATTAAAACCGGATATTAAACTCAATGAGCTTAATACCCCGATTACCCCTGAACAGGCTGACAATGCCGCTACGACCCAGTTGAGCTACGAACAACCTGTTGAGGAGACAACAGAGAACATCTCTACATCGAACGAAGAGAGTGAGAACAAGGGCTCAAAACCGGCAAGCCGTCAGGAGATTATCGAGCGCCTGCAACAAATAGCAGAGGGCGATGATATACTCAACTGCAAAGCCGAGATTGAGGCACTAAAAGTTCATTTCTACAAACTTCGTATAAACGAGATTGAAGCCGAACGCAAATCTTTTGTTGAAGAAGGAGGCGAGGAAACATTGTTCATGCCACAGCCCGATGCACTTGAAGAGCAGTTCAAAGGCCTTATGAGCAACATAAAAGAGAAGCGTAATGAGTGGCTAAAGGTACAAGAAGAACGCCGTCAGGCAAATTACCAAACACAGCTAGCACTCCTTGAAGAGCTACAAGAACTAATAGAAAAAGCCGAGCAAGGCAATCCCGATGTTACAGCATTCCGCACGATACAGAATCGTTGGAAAGAGATTAAGGATGTTCCGCAAGCATCCGCAAATAACATGTGGCATCAATATCAGCAACGCGTAGAGCAATTCTACGACATGTTGAAGCTAAACCATGAATTCCGTGAATACGATTTCAAGAAGAATCTTGAAATAAAAACCCGTATATGCGAACAGGCCGAAGCTCTAGCTAATGAAGAAGATGTAATATCTTCATTCCGCAAGTTGCAACAGTTACACGATGAATTCCGTGAGACAGGTCCTGTCGCACAAGAGTTACGTGAAGAGATATGGAACAGATTTCGTTCAGCATCTACTGTCATAAACAAGCGTCATCAGGACCATTTCGAAGAGAAAAAGAGACGCGAAAACGAGAATCTTGAGCAGAAGATAACATTATGTGAAGAGATTGAGAACATGGACCTGGTTGCACTCAACACATATCAGGCCTGGAACAATGCGACACAGCAGGTTCTTGATATACAGGCCAGATGGAAGCAGATTGGTTTTGCACCGCAGAAATCCAACCTCAAAATATTTGAGCGCTTCCGTCAGGCATGCGACCAATTCTTCAGCAGCAAAAGCGATTTCTTCAAACAAGTAAAACAGTCTCTTGGCGAAAACCTAGAGAAAAAACGTGCCTTATGCGAAAAGGCCGAATCACTGAAAGATAGTGAGAACTGGAAAGAGACAGCAGACATCCTCACACAACTACAAAAAGAGTGGAAAGAGATAGGAGCTGTACCACAAAAACACTCCGAAGCATTGTGGAAACGTTTTGTAAGTGCTTGTGACGAATTCTTCGAGCGTCGCAACAAAGCAACATCGTCACAACGCAGTGTAGAGCAAGAGAACCTTAAAAAGAAAAAAGAGATTATCGCCTCCATAAAATCCATTGAGGATTCATTGAGCGAGAATGAGCAAATAAAGGTTCTTAATACACTCACAAGTGAGTGGAACAACACCGGTCATGTACCATTCAAAGAGAAAGATAAGCTATACAAAGAGTATAGAAACGCCATTAACACCATATATGAGCGACTACATGTAAATGCAAACGAACGCAAGTTGGCAAACTTCCGCAACAACATAGCCAAAGGTGGAAACAGCCTTACAAAAGAGCGTGACAAATTGATACGTCAATACGAAAACATGAAGGCCGAGATTGCTACATACGAAAACAACCTCGGATTTCTCAGCACATCAAACAAGAAAGGTGAAAGCCTACTCGACGTGATGCGTCAGAAGATGGAAAAGCTAAAAATAGATGCACAGGTTATACTGAAGAAAATCCATCTCATTGAGGAAGAGATTGAGAAAGAATAAAAAAAGTATTATAAACAAGACAGGAGCCACAAAGTTAAAACTTTGTGGCTCCTGTTTATAGTCAAATATGATTCAGTAGGAATTTAATGTGAAGAATAAAATAAGATAGGGTTATCGTACCGACAAAAAATTAGCCGTCCCTATAGAGACGGCTAACAACCTAGTTGGGCGACAAGGACTCGAACCTTGAATGACAGGACCAGAATCTGTAGTGTTACCATTACACCATCGCCCAAGTCCTAAATGCAGTGCAAAGATACACATTTTTTCTTTCATACAAATAAAAAAACCACTTTTTTACTTAAAAAAAACAAAAAAAGATACGCTATAGCCTAAAATGAAGATAAATCTACCTATCTTCGCAGGAAATTATCATCATATAAATAAACAAACATACAAATTATATATGTCAAAGAACATTTTAAGCAGCGAAGAGTTAATAGAACATATAACAGATGCTATTCAGGACAAGAAAGGTAAGAATATAACAATAGCCGATTTACGAGGATTAGGAAGTACAATATGTGACTACTTTGTAATATGTCAGGGCAATTCACCTACACAGGTAAGTGCCATAACAGACTCGATATGGGACTCACTCATTGACAACCACTCTCGAAAGCCATTTGCTGTTGACGGTCAACGTAATGCACAATGGGTAGCTATGGACTATGGTGAAGTACTTGTACACATCTTCTTACCCGAGACACGTGCTTTCTACGATATAGAGCACCTATGGGCCGATGCAAAGTTGACAGAGATACCCAATCTCGACTAAAGTTATTCATGTGTCCTAAAAGAAAAAGCGGATACAATACAAACATTTTTATGGCAGAAAGAAAAAATAAGATGGGCAAAATGCCCGGTATAAATTTCACATGGTTCTACATAGTAACAGGTGTTATCCTATTGGGTTTCTACCTATTTGGAGGTAGTGGAACATCATTCCATAAGGAGGTTAACTACTCACAACTAACCGAATATATATCAAAAGGGTATATATCGGAACTTGTTGTATACGACAACAATGAGGTAGAAGCATACATAATACCCGACTCAGCAGCAAACATCTTCGGAGCAAAACCACAAAGTATCGGTGAGCGTCCATTGGCCACCACCCGCATAGGCTCTATAGAGAAATTTGAAGAATTCATCGACAAACAACAGGAGACAGGCGCCTTTAGTGGCACTGTATTATACAAGGAGAAACCACAATATTGGAGCGGATTTCTCATCAACATATTACCACTAATCTTCTTGGTCGGAATATGGATTTTCATTATGCGACGTATGAGTGGCGGTGGTGGCGCCGGTGGAGGTGCAGGAGTCTTCAATGTAGGAAAGTCACAAGCAAAACTGTTCGAGAAGAACGACAGCAACCGTATAACATTCAAGGATGTTGCCGGACAAGAGGGAGCAAAACAAGAGGTACAAGAGATAGTAGATTTCTTGAGGAATCCTAAACGTTACACCGACCTGGGAGGTAAAATTCCTAAAGGAGCACTATTGGTAGGCCCTCCCGGAACAGGAAAGACCCTATTGGCAAAGGCTGTAGCAGGCGAGGCAGATGTCCCATTCTTCTCACTCTCAGGTTCCGATTTTGTAGAGATGTTTGTCGGCGTAGGAGCATCCCGAGTACGCGACCTGTTCCGTCAAGCAAAAGAGAAGGCACCATGTATCATATTCATAGACGAGATAGATGCAGTAGGTCGTGCACGAGGTAAGAATCCTTCTATGGGAGGCAACGATGAACGCGAGAACACCCTGAATCAATTGTTAACCGAAATGGACGGCTTCGGGACTAACAGCGGAATAATAGTCATGGCCGCAACAAACCGTGCCGATATCCTTGACAAAGCCCTATTGCGTGCCGGACGTTTCGATAGACAGATACATGTAGATCTTCCCGACCTCAACGAGCGCAAAGAGGTATTCAAGGTACACCTTCGTCCACTAAAACTGGACGAGTCGGTAGAGATAGAGTTATTGGCACGTCAAACCCCGGGATTCTCGGGAGCAGATATTGCCAATGTGTGCAATGAGGCTGCCCTTATTGCTGCACGTAAGAAGAAGAATGCAGTAGACAAACAAGATTTTCTAGATGCAGTTGACCGCATTGTAGGTGGATTGGAGAAGAAGAGTAAGGTAATGACTGCAAGGGAGAAAAAGACTATTGCCATACATGAGGCCGGACATGCCACATTATCATGGTTTCTTGAACATGCCAATCCACTGATAAAAGTAACGATAGTTCCACGTGGGCGAGCGCTAGGAGCTGCATGGTATATGCCCGAAGAGCGACAGATAACCACAAAGGAACAGATGCTCGACGAGATGTGCGCAATACTTGGCGGACGAGCTGCCGAAGAGCTTTTTACCGGACACATATCTACTGGAGCCATGAACGACCTTGAGCGCGTAACTAAACAGGCATACGCAATGGTAGCCTACGCCGGAATGAGCGACAAGTTGCCCAATTTGTGTTACTACAATAATAACGAGTATTCGTTCCAACGTCCATATAGCGATAATACAGCCGAGCTTATAGACAATGAGGTAAAGTCACTCATAAACGAACAATACGAAAGGGCAAAGAGACTTCTCACAGAGCATAGCGAAGGACATGCCAAACTTGCAAATGTTCTTCTGGAGCGCGAAGTCATACTTGCAGAGGATGTAGAAAAAATCTTTGGCAAGCGACCTTGGGCATCACGTAGCGAAGAGACTCTCGAAAACAAGAACGAGAATAACAATAGTCCCATATCAGAAGAAGAGGAGAACATGTCACAAACAGAATAACTATAAAAAAATATATACTATGAAATCATTTATAATACGCACGGCAACAGGTATCGTATTTGTAGGTACATTACTGGCAGCAATGCTATACAGCAACATTACATTCGGTATCCTTTTTGCACTTATTGCCGGATTAGCAGTAAACGAGTTCTGCAACATAATTCAAGAGTACAAGAAAACCACATTCAGCACATTGCTAGCCGTGCTTGGTGGTATCTATCTATTTTTCTTATTCTTTGCATCCACCAACCTTAATATAGGAAATATCACCCTATTATCACTGCCCTACATCCTTCTTGTCGTATATATTTTTGTGCGCGAACTATATCGTAAGGAAGGCGGGGCACTCGACAACTTCGCTTATTTCTGTCTTTCACAGGTATATGCAGCAATACCATTTGCACTACTTAACATACCGGCAACCTACAATGGCACATATCATTATATTCTGCCTCTTGCAATATTTGTATTCCTATGGAGCAACGACAGCGGCGCATATTGTATAGGATGTCTATTCGGCAAACACAAAATGTTCAAGAGGATATCACCAAAGAAGTCATGGGAAGGATTTGCTGGTGGCACAGCAGTAGCAATAATAGCCGGATTTATAATGTCTCAATTCTTCGACATATTGAGTACTTGGCAGTGGATGACAATGGCAGCAGTGGTTGTGGCTGCCGGAACTTTAGGCGACCTTATAGAATCGTGCATGAAACGTGAAGCTAAAATAAAGGACTCGGGAAATATATTACCCGGACACGGAGGCATATTGGACCGTTTCGACAGTTTCATATTGGCAACTCCATGTGTAGTTATTTTCCTATACCTACTTTAATCCAAAGAGGCACAAATAAAAACATCATCTCCCAAAGTAAAATTTGGGAGATGATGTTTTTATTTGTATTAATATTCTATTTTCTTCTCAGCAGACTATACATTATCTCTGCCGCACGCTCTGAGGCCCCTGGCGCACCCAAGATATCTATCATACGGTCGTACTCATTCAACATTTCATCACGTGCATCTGTATCACCAAGCAATTTGCCAAGTTCATTATCAACATTATCAACGCTCATATCAGCAGCCACTAGTTCACGTACTACCTCTTTACCTGCAATAAGATTTACTAATGAGACATATTTCACTTTTAAGAAATGCCTCTTAAGCCATGAATATAGTCGTGCCATCGGGGTTGCGTAACAAACGACCTGAGGAACTCTGAATAGCGCAGTTTCCAACGTCGCCGTTCCCGAAGTTACAAGCGCGGCACGAGAGTGCTTCAACAGACGATAGGTACTCCCATATATAATTCTTGCACCTTTGGTCAAATATGGGGTATAGAAATCTTTGTCAATACCGGGTGCGCCTGCTATTACCGGCTGATAATCGGGGTACCTATCCATCGCCTGCAACATCATCGGCAGATTGCTCTCTATCTCTTGTTTACGACTACCTGCAAGAAGCGCTACTATCGGCTTATCAGAGAGCGATTCACTATTTATGAAATTCTCTTTATCTTCATAATCAGAACGCAAAAATGCGTCAACAGCATCAACACAAGGATTTCCAACATAATGTATTTTATAATTGTGGCCTGCGAAGAAATCCACCTCAAAAGGAAGTATCGAAAAAAGTTCATCAACGTCACGTCTTATATTCTTTATACGATACTCTTTCCATGCCCATATCTTCGGAGAGATATAATAATATACAGGAATAGAGGTTTTCTTGTGTATATATTCGGCAATGGAGAGGTTGAATCCAGGATAATCGACCAATATAAGCACATCGGGCTGCCACTCAACAATATCTTTTTTACAACGGCTCATATTGCTGAATATAGTACGAAGATGCATAAGTACCGGTATAAAACCCATATAGGCAAGCTCACGATAATGCTTCACACGCTCACCCCCCACAGCCGACATAAGATCGCCACCAAAGAAACGGAACTGCGCATCGGGGTCGATATTCTTAAGAGATTTCATAAGGTTCGAGGCGTGAAGATCACCCGATGCCTCACCAACAATAAGATAGTATTTCATAGGTTCCAATTTTTCATATCCTCAAGTAAAGAATAATCGGTAAAATCTATTCTTGTCGGAGTTATTGTAACATAATTATTATCCAGAGCTACTCTATCGCAATCCTTATCATTATCTTTACATTCAAAACTTCCTGTGAGCCAATACCATTGGTTACCCTTAGGATCCTTACAGCCTTCCCACTCATTCCCCCAGCATCCATTAGCTTGTCGGCAAACCTTTATACCTGCATATGATTTGGTGTCGGGAAAATTCACATTCAAACAGCTTCCTATCGGAAGAGAACGCGACATCACCTCTCCCACAATCTTACGTATCACGGGTAAAGTATGGGAAAAATCGGCATCTGCATCATGCGAACATAATGAGAAAGCAACAGAAGGAACCTCCTTCATGCATCCCTCTATAACCACACCCATAGTACCGGAGTAGTGTGCATTCACTGCCGAATTATCTCCATGATTTATTCCACCAACAACAAGTGAAGGCCTACGCTCCAAAATAGAGTCAAAGGCTATTTTCACACAGTCACAGGGAGTTCCGGTACATGCAAAGACCTGCAAATGCGGTTCCTCGCTTACCTTCCAAACCTTAACAGGCAATTCACTTGTAATTGCACATCCTTTACCCGAACGCCCGGTATGAGGTGCAACGACTACAACATCTCCAAACTCGGTTAACAGATGCATAAGTTCGTTTATACCTTTAGCCTTGTATCCATCATCGTTCGATACCAATATAAGCGGTCTTTCGTTATTCATAATCACATTTATTTATTACCTTGCGAAGATACGAAAAAAAGTTTTACCCACACACCGCTACAAGGCAAACATTGAAACAGAAAGATATTATCAGCACAATATTTGCAGGATATTCTCCAAACACTTATATTTACAACAAAATAAGCATTAATAATCAACAACATAAAAGATATGCACCTAACAACCAGACTTATTGGCTACATAGCAGTTGTAATCGGCATACTGATTGCCACAACAAGCACAGCACAAAGAGTAAACATCAGTCCACTGCCCCAACATGCAGAATGGAGCGGAAAGAAAGCTTTTGACAATAATGTCACTTACTCTCTGAAAGGCGACAAGAATGCAGATGCGAATGCCGTAGAACTTTTCAGAAAGAACTTCAACACCGGCAAGAAAGGTATAAAGGTTATAATTGGAGAAAGAGGAGACAAAGCTGTAGAAAAATATACAAACCTTATTCCACAAAAAGCGGAGGGATACTATCTTGAAGTAACAGAGAAAACGGTTGTAATTGCCGGGAATGACGATCGCGGGACATTTTACGGTGTGCAAACATTCATACAGATTGCCTCACAGCCGCACGTAATGGAAGTTTCAATTAGTGACTACCCAAGCATAAGCGAGCGTGGTCTTGTAGAGGGATATTACGGCAATCCATACAGCGAAAAAGACCGTTTTAACCTATTTGAGTTTTTCGGACGTCAGAAGATGAACGTATATATCTATGGTCCCAAAGACGACGTATATCATAAACAATTATGGAGAGAGCCCTACCCTGCCGAACTCGGGGAAAAAATATCAGAATATGCATCGGCAGCCAGAGCCAACAAGGTTGATTTCGTATGGGCAATACACCCAGGTGTAGACATAAAATGGAACAGAGCGGACAGTTTGAATATAGTAAACAAGCTAAAACTAATGTATGATTTGGGAATACGTAGTTTTGCTGTCTTTTTCGATGATATATGGGGAGAGGGAACAAGAGCCGACAAACAGGCCGGACTTATGAACTATATAGTAGAGGAACTAAACAAATCGTATGACGATGTAAACCCACTTATTATCTGCCCGACACAATATAACAAAGGATGGTCAAGCGGAGACTATCTTAATACTCTCGGCACCAAGATGAACAAGAGTGTGCGTATAATGTGGACAGGTAACAGTGTAGTAGACATGATTGAGCTGGACGACATGCAATGGATTAACGAACAGATAAAGCGTAAAGCATACATTTGGCTCAACTACCCTGTCACAGATTATTGCATCAATAGACTGCTAATGGGACCCACATGGGGTAACGGGCTTGACATTGCAAATACACTAGGCGGTTTCACATCCAACCCGATGGAATACGCTATGGCTTCGAAACTGTCACTTTACAGTATCGGAGACTACTGTTGGAACATGGAAAACTACGATGCCAAATCTTCGTGGGAGAATGCTATTACATATCTTATGCCTAAAAACCGCGATACATTCCATTTCTTCTGCGAGAACAATG
Source organism: Bacteroidaceae bacterium (assembly GCA_017507105.1). Lineage (GTDB taxonomy): Bacteria > Bacteroidota > Bacteroidia > Bacteroidales > Bacteroidaceae > HGM04593. Next base: position 53,848 of record JAFWBM010000034.1, on the reverse strand, counting down.
TCGACTTAGGCTCAACAGTACATGGACTAAGACGTACCGAAGAATCGCCAAGATTTGTAGAAGCAAAAAAGAACTTTGACAAGCATCTGGCAAACAGAGATACAACTACTGCAGTCAAAGTAATGAGAGAAGAGATGCAGCTATTCACTTCAACCGCAAAGACACTAATGACATGTGACGAGGCAACAGAACTAACAAGCGAAATTATGCCTTGGCTGAAGTGTATGGAGTTGACAGGACTTCGAGGAGAAAGAATCATGGATATGTATATAGCCTTGACACAGAATAACCCACAATTGTTTGTAGAGAGTTACATGGTACATCAGGAACTTTTCGAAGAACAAGAGAAATTGCGCTCACGCGACTTTGAGGGGACACTTAAATGGGCAAAACCGGAAGTCGCAATGGTACATATGACACCATTCCTGAAAAGCTCTCTTGCCTCACTCATAACACTATACAAGAGCAGATACAACTACCGTAATGAGATTTTCCCGGCGCAAGAGGTAGAAAACGGAACATATTTTATAATGTGCGACAATAAGTATCTCACAAACGAAACACCCAATGTAGCCCGAAGCAAGCCGGCATTTGTAGAAGAGCGTGACGACATTCGCCCACAGCGTCAGGAATGGCACATATCATTGGATCCTTTAAGCGGAAGATATAAGATAATCAACGCAGAGGACAGTCGTTATCTTAACGAACATGGTCGATTCAGTGCCGGAGAGAGCAACCCTTACGATGCAACATGGCACACATATAACATTGTACGCCTCGCCAATGGCAAATACAGCATACAGAATGACGGTAATGCAGGGAACAAGATATGGAGTGTTGATGGTAAACATATAAAGCAGAGCGACAGCAATACCCTGGAGCCTGAACATTTCATATTCGACCTTATACCAATATCGGGGAACGGGAGCATAAATGAGTTTGAAGATGGAGCAATCTATTACATAAAAGTCGGAGGTAAATACCTCACTAACACCAACATTGGAGGTATAGGATATACACCACAGTTCCAAGAGAGTCTTACTCCGGATGAGAAGCATGAATGGGTAATATCAAAGGATATCGATGGAAAAGGATTCTACAAGATAGTAAGCAATGCCGATGGAAGATATATCAACGAGTATGCCGACTTCGGAACAAACCCATATGCCCCCGACTGGAACACATATCTTATTCTTGTAAAAGATAATAAATACTCTATACAGACAACACAAAAATCAGGAATAAACTTTTGGAATATAAATACCAACAGGCTATCACAAGACAACAGTTTGTCGCGTCAACAGAGCTATATTATAGAGATTATCAAGAAATAGGACCATAAATGTAAAAATATGTAAAACAGGTTGTCGATAAACTGTTCATAAGTATGGACAAAAGTAAGGATGCTGTATCTGTTTTTTTCGTAACTTTGCAACATTATAGCTCTTTTACAATAAAAGAGTAGGATTAATTGTCAATAGAGGAATAGAGAGAGATTTGATAATATGGGAAAGATTATTGCACTTGCAAATCAGAAAGGTGGTGTAGGTAAAACTACTACCGCCATAAATCTTGCAGCATCACTTGCTACACTTGAAAAGAGAGTGCTTGTTATAGATGCTGACCCCCAGGCCAATGCTTCATCAGGTTTGGGAATTGATATACGCGATATTAACTGTTCAATATACGAATGTCTTATAAACAAATCGGCGCCATCGCAGGCTATACACAATACATGTATAGAGGGACTAGATATTATACCATCACACATTGACCTTGTTGGAGCCGAGATAGAAATGCTCGACCTGCCCAACCGCGAAAAGATAATGCGTGAGGCTTTGGCTACAATAAAAGATAAATACGATTATATACTTATAGACTGTTCTCCCTCATTAGGGCTTATAACCGTAAACTCGCTCACAGCCGCCGACTCGGTGATAATACCTGTACAGTGCGAATATTTTGCACTCGAAGGCATAAGCAAATTGCTGAACACTATAAAGATTATAAAATCGAATCTGAATCCATCACTCGACATAGAAGGTTTCCTTCTTACAATGTTCAATTCACGTCTTCGCCTAAGCAATCAGGTATACAACGAAGTCAAAAAACATTTCCGTGAGTTGGTATTTGAAACTGTCATATTGCGTAACACACGATTAGGAGAAGCCCCCAGCATGGGCATACCGGTAATACTATATGACGCCGACTCTACCGGTGCAAAGAACTATCTTGCACTTGCACATGAGATTATTAAACGAAATTAAAAAAGAAAGATGGCACCCAATAAGAAATTCACATTAGGACGCGGATTAGACGCACTTATTTCCACAGATGCAGTGCGCACATCGGGTTCTTCATCCATTGGCGAGATTGCCATAAGTTGCATAGAGGCAAACCCCAACCAACCGAGAAGAGAGTTCGACGAAGAGGCACTTCAAGAATTGGCACACTCTATAAGCGAATTAGGAGTAATACAACCTATTACCCTTCGTAAGACAGAAGATAACAAATACCAGATAATTGCCGGAGAGAGACGCTATAGAGCATCGCAACTTGCAGGCAAAGAGACAATACCTGCATACATACTGGACGCAAGCGATGAGAACACGATGGAAATGGCTCTAATAGAGAATATCCAACGCGAAGATTTGAATGCCATGGAGATTGCACTTGCATACCAGCAATTAATCGAACAGCACAACTTATCGCAGGAACAGCTCAGCAAAAGAGTAGGCAAAGGAAGGGCTACCATTGCAAACTTCTTGCGCCTATTAAGACTGCCTGCAGTAATCCAAATGGCCCTTAAAGAGAAAAAAATAGACATGGGACATGCAAGGACCCTTCTTGCTTTGGACAACCCTGCTGCACAAATAGCTCTCTTTAACGAGATACTGGAAAACGGTTATTCAGTACGACAGATTGAGAGCATAGTACGCGACAGCAAGAATGATGATACAACTGCCACAGCTCCAAAAACAGTCAAAAAGAACAATGAGCAACAAAGCGAGATGTTCTATCAATTGAAGAAACAGCTTACCAAGTTTTTTCAGACACCGGTCCAACTGTCATGCAGCAACAAAGGTGCAGGTAAAATAAGTATAAAATTCAAAAATGAAGAGGAGTTGGAACGCATTATTGCTATTTTCGACAAACTAAACCAATAAATGATGCGACGTATAAAACATATATTGGCAATATTGTGTGTAGCACAGCTGTGTTGCACTGCCAATGTACGTGCCCAACAGCCCGACAGCATACAAATAGAGGGTAACATCACAACCGTAGAGAGTATTATAAAACAGGACTCACTCGAGAGTGACAGGATATACAACGAGGAGATAATTCCAGTAAATGACGGTAGCCTCATCATAAACAAACAGAACAAAGCTGCGCAACCAATTGAGAAAGAACGCTTCCTGCCGGACCCCCAAAAGGCGACATGGCTGGCTGTAGTATTTCCCGGAGCGGGACAAATATACAATCGCAAATATTGGAAACTCCCTATTGTTTATGGCGGTTTTATAGGTTGCTTATATGCATACAATTGGAACAGCCAGATGTACAAGGATTACCGCCAAGCATTCCTAGATATTATGGATGCCGATCCAAACACAAAATCATACGAGGAGTTCTTCCGCCCCGGCTACGACTTTGAAGCAAACAGAGAATATATGGAAAATGTATTCAAGAAACGCAAGGACCGTTACCGCCGTTGGCGCGACCTTAGTGTATTTGCTTTCATCGGAGTATATGCTCTCTCGGTGATAGACGCATATGTAGATGCACAACTCGCCAATTTTGACATAAGTGACAACATAAATCTTTCTATAAATCCCAAGGTTATACAAAGCCGAGCTACAGGATTGGAAGACAACTACTACGGCTTAAATTGTAATCTAACATTCTGACACAAATGATTGACAAAAGAATAACACTACTACTTATATTTACATTCACCATCAATATCCTCTTTGCGCAAACAACGGAAGAGGATATTGCCTTTGAGACAGACACCCTGGATATCCAAGATGATATTATCGAAAAGGAGGATAGTCTCTTAATGGATTTGCTTGACCTGCAGATAGTAAACGACAGTAGTGAGATTGAATACGATATCCCGCTGAGTGCCATAGAGCATGGAGTGATTATGGATGAAGACAGCGTCATTTTTGACCTGCCCGAAGGAATGGATGTCAACATTGATAGTCTGCTCAACAGCTGGTATGCGCAGAACCTGCTTAAGAGTCTTAATTGCGATTCACATGATGTAAGCCCCAAGACCTTCAGCGATTCTATATACGCACAACGTCTATACATAATGCCTACACTTATGGAGATGACATATAATAGTGTAGTCAGACAATACATAGACCGATACTCGACAAAGAATCGCGCACTGGTATCATACATGTTGGGTATGGCACACTACTATATGCCAATTATCGAAGAGGCAATAGATAAATACAACATGCCTCATGAGCTAAAATATCTTCCGGTAATAGAATCGGCACTTAAGCCAAAGGCTGTGTCACATGCCGGAGCCAAAGGATTATGGCAATTTATGTTCGGAACAAGCAGACTCTATAACCTAAAATCCAATAACTACATAGAGGAACGTTTCGATCCCATAAAATCGACAGATGCAGCAATGCGTTATCTCCGCGACCTGTATAATCTATTCGGACGTTGGGACTTGGCGTTGGCTGCGTACAACTGTGGTCCGGGAAGAATAAAGAAGGCTATAATACGTTCAGGCGGCAAAAACGATTTCTGGGATATATACAGATATCTGCCACGCGAGACACGTGGTTACGTGCCGGCTTTCATTGCAGCCAACTACATCATGACTTACCATGCAGAACATGGAATATGTCCTATGGAGCCCGACATACCGGTGGTAACAGATACCTTGCATATAACAAAGAACCTACACTTCGAGCAAGTTGCTGAATTATGCAATGTTCCAATAGCCGAGATACGTGCCATAAACCCGCAATATGTACGCGACATAGTACCCGGAGAGAACGAGCCATGTGTTCTACGCCTTAGAAATGAGACAATAACAAGGTTCTTAATGTTAGGCGACTCTATATACCATTACAACGAAGAAAAATACTTCCCCAAAGACAAAGTCGAAAAGATGCTGAAAGATGCAAAATCTAATAGCGAATGGGGAAGCGGTGGCCTCATACGCCATAAGATACGCTCGGGCGAGACTCTTGGTGGAATAGCCCGTAAATATCGTGTTTCAGTGAAACAACTGAAAAAATGGAATAATTTAAAGAACTCTAACATACGTGCCGGACGTTATCTTAAGATATACAAATAGCATTAATTATGAACAACGATAACGATAAGACAAAGATAAACGATGAGGTAGAGATAAATTCCGCCTTCCAAGAGATTTTGGACATTTATATAGCATCGCAACACCGCCGCAAAGTTGAACTTATAACAAAAGCATTCAACTTTGCCCGTCAAGCACACAAAGGGGTAAGACGTAACAGCGGAGAGCCATATATAATGCATCCTCTTGCTGTCGCACGTATCGTATGTGCCGAAATAGGTTTAGGTTCAACATCAATATGCGCAGCCCTGTTGCATGATGTTGTAGAAGATACAGACTACACAGTAGAAGACATCAGAAACCTATTCGGTGACAAGATAGCAAACATTGTAGACGGACTCACCAAAATATCAGGCGGAGTATTCGGTATGCAGGCATCTGAGCAGGCAGAAAACTTCAAGAAGTTGTTGCTGACCATGAGTGAGGATATACGCGTCATCCTTATAAAGATTGCCGACCGACTACACAACATGCGTACATTAGAGTATATGCCGGTAAACAAACAATACAAAATTGCCGGCGAGACTTTGTACATATATGCACCTATAGCATATAGATTAGGGCTTAGCAAAATAAAGACGGAACTCGAGAATCTTAGTTTCCGATACGAACATCCCGAAGAGTATTCACGCATAGAAAAGAAGATAGAAAGGACACAAAACGATCGTGATATACTCTACAACGAATTCATTTCACCAATATGCGACCGCCTCGACAAGATGGGGTACAAATACCACATAATAGGACGTGTAAAGTCACCATACTCGATTTGGAACAAGATGCAGAAGAAGCATATATCATTCGAGGACATATATGACATCCTAGCTGTACGAATAATATTCACACCTCGTGATGGAGAGGACGAGAACAATGAGTGTTTCAAGATTTACAACACACTGACAAAGATATACAACGCACACCCCGACAGATTACGCGACTGGGTAAACAAACCACGAGCAAACGGATATCGTGCATTGCATGCTACATTCATGAGCAAACGCGGTGAATGGATTGAGGTCCAGATTCGTAGCGAAAGGATGAACGAGGTTGCCGAGCAAGGAATTGCTGCACACTGGAAATACAAGGCACAAGGCGAAGATAACAGCGCCGATGAACAGCTAGATAACTGGTTACACACCATAAAGGAGATATTGGATGACCCACAGCCCAATGCTCTCGATTTTCTAGATACAATAAAATTAAATCTGTATGCAACGGAGATTTTCGTATTCACACCAAAAGGCGAGATAAAGACAATGCCACAGAATTGTACAGCCCTTGACCTTGCATACAGCATACACACATTCTTGGGCAACCATTGTATAGGCGCAAAGGTTAACCATAAACTTGTACCGTTAAACCACATACTCCACAGTGGCGACCAAGTCGAAATTCTGACATCAAACTCACAACATATAGATGCAAGCTGGCTCTCATTTGTAACTACAGCAAAGGCGCGCGCCAAAATACAGGCTGCTCTGCGACGCCAGCAACGCATACTGCAACGTACAGGCGAAGAAATCCTGCAACAATTCTTAGAAAAAGAGGAACTTACAAACTACAGCAACAATATCGAAAAAATATGGAAACTTCACAAATTCAGAAACCGTGAAGAGTTGCTGGAGGCTTTAGGTAACGGCAGTATCAGTTTAGGAAACGAAGATAAGGACGCTTTGCTTGGTAACAAACGCTTCAGATTCCAACTATTCCCCTTCTTCGGAAAAAAGGAAGAGGATGCAACCGAGGAGAAAAAGAGTGAGAAGTTTGACTATATAGATCGTAAAAAACCTATAAATCTAACTGATGAGACTCTTAACAGCAGTTTCATAATAGCCGATTGTTGTAATCCCATCCCAGGTGACGACATTCTTGGATACTATGATGAAGATAAGCATATAATAATTCACAAGCGCAATTGTCCTATTGCAAATACATTAAAGAGCAGTCATGGCGACAGAATCCTTGCAGCTAACTGGGACACCCACCGTACACTCTATTTTCTGGTACCTATAATGATAAAAGGTATAGATGGGTTCGGTGTTCTAAACGAGATTACGACAATAATATCCCAACAGCTTAATATAGGAATACAGAAACTTACCATTGAGGGCAAAGATGGTATATTCGAAGGAACCATATGGGTTAATGTCCGTGACGTGGAAGAGGTGCATACAGTTTGTGATACTCTTAAGAAAGTAAAAAGCATAAAGACTATTGCTCGAATAGAATAATCATATATAAATATAGCGGCAATACTGCCGCTATATTTATATATGATTATTGAATCTTAAAGAGTATCTAGTGCCGCTCTTATCCCTAGTAGTTCCTCCTTAATGGATTTCAAACGGTCTATAACCTCACTGTTTTTCCGGGCTGTCTCAAAGCCACCACCACTCTTAAGATACTGTTTTGCACCAGCTAGTGTCAAACCACGCTCCTTTACAAGATGATATACCAAACGTACCATTTTAAGGTCTTCCTTTGTATAACGGCGCACATTATTGGCACCCTTCTTTGGAGAAATTTGGCGAAACTCGCTCTCCCAATAGCGTAGAGTCGATTCACTCACCCCTATATCATCTGCAACCTCTTTAATGGAGTAATACAATTTTAAATCCTTATCCTTGTTTAATGCCATAATATCTATCAATCATAAATTCGTCCATGATTCTCGGCTATGCGCAACATCTCATCGTAACCGTCTGCATCCAAATCCATAAAATAGTAATTGATTGGGTTAACAGGTTTCCCCTTTACTATAACCTCATAATGCAAATGTGGACCTGTACTCTTTCCCGAATTTCCACTCAGGGCAATCTGTTCGCCACGTATAACCTTCTGCCCGCGTCTTACCATAAATTTCTTATCAAGCAGATGGGCATACAATGTCTTATAGCCATAGCCATGATCTATAACAATAGTATAACCATATCCTTGTTGCCATTTGGCACTCTCTACGACACCATCTGCAGTAGCATATACAGGTGTGCGCTTATCGCATGAGAAATCCATACCACGATGGTATTTACGTACCTTATAAATAGGATCAATCCTATAACCATAACCCGACGCAGTACGTTTAAGGTCGCGGTTGGATATTGGCTGTATTGCCGGAAGATGTCGAAGATAATCCTCTTGTTCATTACTCATTCGCACAAGCTCATCAAATGAATTTATCTGTACATACAATTGCTTGGCAAGCATATCCATTTTCTGAGTAGTGAGGACTACCAGATCGGAATTACTCATATCCATAAGTTCATCATATCGGTTTGTTCCACCATATCCGGCACTACGTGCCACTTTGGAAACCGGTTCGGTATTCAGAATGACACGATAGAGATTATCATCACGCTGCTGCACATCCTCAAGTACCTCCATTGCCTCATCGAGACGCTGCGAAAGAATATGATACTGAGCAAGCAATTTTGAATTCTCATCCTGCACATCTTTCATGGATGGTGTCTCAATAAGTATATAGAACATCAGGAATGACAAACCTCCAAAAATAATAAAGAGCAATATGCGCCTCAAAATCGTAAGGAACCGTTGGGCAAGGTTAGGATATACCCTGTCATAAGTTCTGGTTGTCGGATTGAATACATAATAGACTTTGCGCATAGTGTTCGGTATTTAAAGCATAAATATATATTTATGAACTTGTTGCAAAAATAACAAAAGTAAGCTATCTTTGCAAGTTGAAACGAATAAAAGCGGCTATACTGTAACAGATATTAATATTTACAGTAAAATTATAAATATTTATTTACAAATAAAATAAAAAAACAAAGAATATATGCTCACATCAAAAGAGATTAGAGAATCTTTTAAAAGATTCTTCGAAGAGAAGGGACACCTTATTGTACCCTCGGCACCAATGGTTGTCAAGGACGACCCTACGCTAATGTTTACCAATGCCGGAATGAACCAGTTTAAAGATATCATATTGGGAAACAGCCCTGCGAAAAGCAAAAGGGTTGCAGATTCTCAGAAGTGTCTGCGTGTAAGTGGCAAGCACAACGACCTTGAAGAGGTTGGACACGATACATATCACCATACAATGTTCGAGATGCTCGGCAACTGGTCATTTGGCGACTACTTCAAACAAGAGGCAATAGATTGGGCATGGGAATACCTAACAGAGGTTGTAAAGCTCGATCCGAATCGTCTTTATGCTACTGTATTCGAAGGAGCTGCCAGCGAGGGTCTTGAACGCGACAACGAAGCTGCGGCTATATGGGAGAAACATCTGCCTGCAGAGAGAATCTTAAACGGCAACCTTAAAGACAACTTCTGGGAAATGGGCGACACAGGCCCTTGCGGTCCATGTAGCGAAATACACATAGACCTTCGCAGTGACGAGGAGCGTGCAGCCATCCCCGGTCGCAATCTTGTAAACGGTTCGCATCCACAGGTGATAGAGATATGGAACCTTGTATTCATGCAGTACAACCGCATGGCCGACGGTCATCTCGAGGAACTTCCCGCAAAGGTTATCGACACAGGAATGGGTTTCGAGCGTCTATGTATGGCACTCCAAGGCAAACAATCGAACTATGATACCGACGTATTCCAACCTATCATAAAGACTATAGGAGAAATCTCTGGCAAGAAATATGGCAACGATGCACAGACAGACATTGCTATGCGTGTAATTGCCGACCACATAAGAACCATTGCATTCTCTATAACAGACGGACAGTTACCTTCAAATGCAAAGGCAGGCTATGTAATACGCCGAATATTGCGTCGTGCTGTACGCTACGGATACACATTCCTTGAGCAAAAGCAGGCGTTCATGTACAAATTGGTTCCCACGCTTATCGAGAATATGGGCGATGCGTATCCCGAACTAAAGCAGCAACAAGAGCTTATCACAAAGGTTATAAAAGAAGAGGAGGAGTCTTTCCTCCGTACTCTTGCAACCGGCATGCAGATGCTCGACAAGATTATATCGGTTGCAAAGAGTGCCGACAAGAAAGAGATAAGCGGCACAGAGGCATTCACATTGTACGACACATACGGTTTCCCTATCGACCTTACACAACTTATCCTGCGTGAGAACGAGTTGACTGTAAACATGGCTCAATTCGACGAAGAGATGCTAAAACAGAAGACACGCGCACGCACTGCAGCTGCTGTAGAGAACGGCGATTGGATAACAGTAAATGAAGGCGATTCGACATTTGTAGGATATGATAACACAGAGTACAATACAACAATTCTCAAATATCGTCAGACAAAGCAGAAGAACCAAATCCTATATCATATTGTACTTAAAGATACTCCTTTCTATGCAGAGAGCGGAGGTCAGGTTGGTGACACCGGAGTTCTTGTTTGCGGCGAAGAGAAGATAGAGGTTATTGATACCAAGAAAGAGAACAATCTTCCAATACATATAACAAAGAAACTGCCTTCAGATCCGACAGCCACATTCCTGGCACAGGTAGATACAAAGAAACGTTCAGCATGCGCTGCCAACCACTCTTGTACTCACCTGCTGGACCAAGCACTACGCGAAGTCTTAGGTACACATGTTGAGCAGAAAGGTTCATTGGTAACACCCGATGCAATACGTTTCGACTTCTCGCACTTCCAGAAGGTAACAGACGAAGAGATTGCAAAGGTTGAGCGTATTGTAAATGCACGCATACGCCGTAACATACCGCTGACCGACCACCGCAACATACCTATAGAAGAGGCCAAGCAACTTGGTGCAATTGCACTATTCGGCGAGAAATATGGCGACCACGTACGTGTCGTACAATTTGACTCATCTATAGAGTTCTGTGGAGGAACACACGCTGCAGCTACCGGCGAAATAGGAATGGTAAAGATTGTAAGCGAGAGTTCTGTTGCAGCCGGTGTCCGTCGTATAGAAGCGATCACCGGTGAGGCGTTGGAGAACCATCTGAGCAAGGCACAGGAACTTATGAAAGAGATACATGCTCTATTCAACAATGTTCCTAACCTAAAAGCAACCATTATAAAATCTATAGCAGAGAATGCAGAGCTCAAGAAAGAGATAGAAGAGTATGCACGTGAGAAAGCAGCTACAGCCAAGGAAAAGTTACTTACTGAGATAAAAGAGAAGAAGGGCATGCGCTACATCAGTGCAATCTTGCCACTTTCGGCAGCAACTGTCAAAGACATTGTATTCATGTTGCGCGCCGAGCAACCCGAGAATCTGCTTATTGTGATAGGCAGCATACATAATGACAAGCCACAACTTACTATCTCTGCAACAGCCGACCTTGTTGAGCAAGGTATAAATGCAGGCAAGATTGTCGGCCAGGCAGCTAAGCTGATGCAAGGCGGAGGTGGCGGACAGGCCCACTTTGCACAGGCAGGCGGCAAGAACCCTGAGGGAATTAGGGCTGCCATAGACAAGGTTTTTGAGATTATCGAGGGATAAACAGAGCAACTAAACTCATTCAATAAATAGGCATGAGCTCAATTGAGCTCATGCCTATTTATTGACACCTCACGGTAAGAACTAAACAGTCTGTTTATCGCTCCAATTAACAAGATACAATTTCTCCCCGGCACGTGTAAAGGCAGTATAAAGCCAACGATAGTAATCCGCCCCGAGCATTTCCTCAGAAAGATACCCCTGATCAATAAAGACTCTTTTCCATTGGCCTCCTTGTGCCTTATGGCAGGTTACAGCATACCCATATTTTACCTGCATAGCATTATAATATGGATTCTTTCGTATTTCCCCCATTCTCTTTCGCTTAGAACGAATCTCGGGATAGTCGTCCCATACTGCAGAAAAAAGACGTTCGTTTTCATCACGTGTAAGCGATGGAGACTCACTTGTCAGAGTATCGAGCATTATTTTTACATCCATCTCACAATCCTCATAATCGACAAAGGAGAGTGTTACATCTGCAAATCTAAAACCATATACCTCCTCAACCCTACCCACACGTATGACTTGTGCAACATCTCCATTTGCCACAAAATCAAGTTTCTCAAGTAGCCTCTTATCCTCCTTGCCCAACTCTTCACGCCAATAATAGTTATTTTTAACAACCATCAGCAGATCGTCCCGGTTAAGTTCGTCTTCACGATATAGTATTCTGCGGCGTATACCTTCATTATATATATTGGCACGTTTGTTCGAACGGCATAGTATAATTGTATCATCTATACCCACTTCGCTATAACACCCTTCTATAGCTTCTATCAGTTCCTCTCCCGAAACCCGACATACATCTGGAAATCCCTTCAATCTTATCTGTGGGAAGACCCCTTCGACGCCCTCTGCAATTATATGACGTAACATTGTTGCATTATATAGGATACCAGACCCATCTACCTGGCGCATCACCTGAGTTAGTTCCATATGCTCAACATTAAGTATCATGGAAGAAAGATACTGAACAGATAAAGCCGGAGAGATTAACTCCCCAACCGGAGGTAGCTGTGCAGTATCACCTAGAAGCAACAGAGAGCATCCATCGCCCGAATAGACGAATTCAACAAGGTCATCAAGCAGCGCTCCCGATCCAAAACCCGAATAGCCTGAGTTTGAGATCATGGAGGCCTCATCCACAATAAAGAGAGTATTCCGCATACGGTTCTCATTAAGGGTAAATACAGAATTCTCGACTATGGATTTCTGACGGTAGATACACTTGTGAATGGTATAGGCACTCATGCCCGAATATAAGGAAAACACTTTTGCAGCCCTTCCGGTAGGAGCCAACAAAACACACTTACGTTCAAGTTGCGAGAGTGTCTTTACCAATGCAGAGACAAGTGTTGTCTTTCCTGTTCCGGCATACCCACACAGCATAAAAAGTTTACGGCTGTCACTCTTCAACAAGAAATAAGACAATTTTTCTATTGAATTATTCTGCTGAATGGTTGGCTGAAAAGGAAAATTTGATTTAATTTGCGATATTAAATAATTATTTATCACTTTTTCACAATAAAAATTGTATAGAAAAACAAAAATCCGTTTTTTTATTTTATTTTTGCAACATCTTTACTTATACGAAGGTAAGTAAAATCAGGCATAGAACACGAATTTTAAAATAAAAAAAACATAACCTTATGAAGAAATTAGCATTAAACCTTTTGCTCATTGTAGCAATTGCAGGATTAGCTTTCATCTGTGTCCGCAGTATTATGGACCCAATCGAGTTTTCAGAGAAACGTAGTGCACGTGAAAAGGCGATTATCCAACGTCTTATTGAGATTCGTACAGCACAAATGGAGTATCGTAACAGTCATAACGGTGCATACACAAACAGTTTCGATACCCTTATCAATTACATAAAGACTGCACAGATGCCTATCGTTCTTAAGGTTGGCGAGTTAAATGACGAGCAGTTGGAGCGTGGTCTTACCGAGCAGAAAGCTCTTGACATGATTGCAAAGGCCAAGAAGACCAACAAATGGGCAGACGTAGATAAAGAAGGTCTCCGTGATTTCCGTCGTGATACAACATGGATTGCTCTTATTGACACTGTATTCGGCAAGGGATATGTAGCAGATTCTTTGAGATATGTACCTTTCGGTAAAGGCGCACAGTTCAGCTTGGCTACAAGCAGCGATACAACTAAGTCAGGTACTGTACAGTGGTTGTTTGAGGCAAGTACATTGTACGAGACATATCTCACCGGTATTAACGATCAGGAGATGAAGAACCTCATCAGCGCACAGAAGAAGATTGGTCGTTTCTGCGGTTTGAAAGTTGGTGATGTAGAGCAGCCCAACAACAACGCAGGTAACTGGGAATAATATTCTTGCATGGATAAAACCTTGCTACAAAAAAATAAAACATTATCCATTCGTATAAGTACGAATGGATTTTGTTTTTGCAGCTATACGGCAACTATACCCGACAGCCTGCAGTACTATTTTTATGAGGTAAATGACAGAATAACACTTGCTGCAAATTTAGACGAGGCTCTAAAGGAGGTTCCATTCACAGACGAGGGAGATTATGAGGATGTACGTATTATTATAGATAGTGACAAGTTCACAGCCATCCCCGAAGAGTATGATGACAAAGAGGCATATGATTCGTTGTTCCGTTCATGCTTTCCACAGACAACAGCAACTGAAAGAATAATAGCAAACAGGCTTCCTGCACAGGGAATAACACTGTTGTTCAGCATTGAAAACATACTTTTCGATCGCCTATGCAAACTTGGTAACATTACATTCTATACACCGCCAAGTATCATTCTTGGATTCCTTGAAAAGCACTCAATAGACGAGAGTCGTTATATGTTTGCATACTATAACCACAAAACCCTCTTACTGCTATCCATAACAGATGGACGACTTAAACTTGTAAACTGCTTTAAGTCGGACGATGCACACGACCACGCCTTCTATACACTCAGCATATGGAAGGAACAAGAACTGCTACAAGAGGAGAATTGTCTATATATCTGTGGAGATAAAGGTGTTGAGGAGTTATCACCTATACTTAAGCTGTTTATACGCAAGACAAGACGTATTAACCCTAACGAACTGTTCCGCCCACACCTGCTGAACAGAATAAGCAAAATACCATTTGACCTTCAAGCACTACTCCTATGCGAATAATAAGCGGAAAATACAAAGGACGACATTTTGATATTCCACGCAGTTTCAAGGCAAGACCAACCACAGACTTTGCCAAAGAAAACTTGTTCAATATATTGTTGAATTATCTAGATTTTGACAATATAAAAGCACTAGACCTCTTCTCTGGAACAGGAAGTATCAGTTTGGAACTGCTGTCACGCGGTTGTGGGCAGGTCACTTCGGTTGAGCTTGACAGCCAGCACTTCTCATACCTAAAAAAATGTGCGTCTGCATTAGGTGATAAGAACTGGAATATTATAAGGGACGACACATTCCGCTTTATACGTAGATGCAACTCGACCTATGACCTTATATTTGCCGACCCACCCTATGCACTTAAAGAACTTGCCAATATACCCGACCTTGTAATGAGTAGTACGATGCTTGCCCCTAATGGCATTTTCATATTTGAGCATGGAAAAGATAACGACTTCAGCAACCATCCATGCTTTTTCAGGCACATTGCGTACGGCAGTGTAAATTTCAGTTTCTTCGCTCACCCGAATGAAAAACAGGAGAATACCGATAAGACTATAGAATAGGCGAAAAAAGCCTGGCTATAGACTGTCTGAGACGAAGAGACAAGCCTCTTGATTCATATTCACGAAGTGTAAGTTGTCGGCAGCACTGCATATCCCTGCAAAATTGCGCTTTCATCTCGGCAGCAAAGGAGTCGCTATACACATATGAGGAGAGCTCAAAATTGTACTCAAAACTACGAAAATCAAGATTGGCAGAACCTACAATACTGAGAGCGTCATCCGAAACAATAGTTTTAGCATGCAAAAATCCTTTCTCAAACAGATAAACCTTGACACCAGCAGCAAGAAGAGTACCCAAATAGGAATATGAGGCCAACTCGACAATAGTATTATCGGAATGTAACGGCACCATAAGGCGAACATCCACTCCCGACAAGGCGACATGCTGCATAGCTTTAAGCAGTGTTTCCGTAGGCATAAAATATGGAGTCTGCAAATAGACATAACTCTTGGCTGTATAGAGTGTTCTAACAAGAGCATCAGGTATATACCGCCACAGATCTACAGGATTGGAGACAACAAGCTGAACAATATCACTACCACTACATTCCGAAACAGGGAAATAACGGTCACCACTCACCATCGAACCATTTGCAAAGAGCCAATCCATAAGAAACATTGCCTGCACAGCACGTACCCCACTGCCACGAATTGCAATCATTGTATCACGCCATACACCTCTGTTAAAACCTTCTATATAACGGTTGGCAATATTGCATCCACCTATAAAAGCCAACCTGCCATCTATAATGACAGCCTTGCGATGATTACGATAATTGACCTTATTTGTAAACAAAGGGAAACGTACTTTCAGGAACGACTCTACATAGCCACCAGCCCTCCGTATTTCATCATAGAAACTCTTTTTTACAGACCAGCATCCCACACTATCATAAAGCAGACGCACTTCAACACCACTCCTTGCACGTTCTATAAGAGCATCACGTACCCTCGTACCCAATTCATCGTCCTCGAAAATATAGAATTGCATATGAATATGCTCTTCAGCTTTTGCTATTTCAAGCAGCAGTTCATCCACGAAGTCAGATGTTGCAGGCATTAGTGAGACTCCACATCCATGCATGGGATAGGATTTTGCACTTCTCTCAAGATAAGAGATTAGAGAAGAGTATGAATCCGGCATTTTAGACTTTAGATTACTTGCATAATTGAACATGACTTTCTGACCAATCTGTTCCCTGAAGCGTTTTTTTATATATTCACGTTTACGTGCATCCCTACCGAAGAAGAAATAGAGTAACAAACCTATATAGGGAAGAAAAAGCAAGACGAAAATCCATGCAAACGTGACAATAGGATTACGATTATCCAGCACGACGCGTACTGTTATCCAAACAGCAATCAAAGCATTAAGCCAATAGAGCAGAGTAAAGAATGAGCCATAATCCATATGCCAGCACAAACAAAACACCTGCGAATATAACCAATAAAAAAGGGAAAAGCAACATTCGCTTTCCCCTTTAACAAATATCAATACATTCTATACATACCTCTTGTACCACCACCGAAGCCACCCGACGGTCTGCCTTTTGGACCTTGCATGCCCTTTTTGCGCATTTCACTGCCCCCCATTGAATTAATCTTATATATGACATGTATAAGTCCATATTGGTATATAGCATTGCTTTGCGAATCGCTACGCATTATTGCACTTATACTACGGCTAATGTTGCTTTGTTCATGCAATATATCATATAATTGCAGACTTACGGTCAAAGAATTACCTTTAAGAAAACTTGCCGACAACTGTGCATTCCACAGTAACTCATTTGTATTAAATTGTGGATCATCGAATCCTCTGCGACTACTCATCGATAAGTTTGTCGACAAAGTAAGGTTATGCCATGGTAACCTCACATTACCACTCGGACCATATGAAAAGTTCCAAGTATCCAACCTGGTATCCGGCTGTAGTTTACTCTCGGAATGTGAGTAGTTCAGAGCTCCGTCAATTGTCACATCTACAATATCATTCCGATATCCAAATTTCAATCTCTCGCCTGCATTTATTGTCTCTATACTGTTACGTTCACTGTTGCTGTTCCTTTGTAAACTTATGTATGATTCCTGATGCTGAAACGAGAGGTTAGTAGATGTGCTATATGTAAACCTCTTGTTTTGCGGCAGAGCCGAGTTGTAGTTAAAACCTCCGGACGTACCCCAATTGCCGTTGATATTAACAGGTTGTGTGATTCGCGCACCGGTCTCCTCTATATAAGTAACCTTATTTGTTATGCTGTTGAATATGGTATTGAACATCAAATTGGCTGTAATGGCAGTCTGTGTTTCCGGATTACTTGTATTAAAGAATGCCATCAATCTATTGTTAAAAGATGGTTTCAAGCCCGGATTACCCTTTGTTATATCCAAAGGATTGCTGTCATCCGTTATATCAAGAAGATTTGTCATGGATGGCATAGAGGTAGTTCCCCTATACATTACATTAAGAGTTGTTGTCTTGTTCCACTTGTAACGAAGACGCAGATTAGGAGCTATATTATATACAGAACGTTTTAAAACAGTATCTATACCATGATATCGATAAGACATACGTGAAGACTGTGGCATCCATGTAACACCGGCGCTTAGGTTTACCTTTTGGGTCACATAGCGTAACATCAATTGCACATCATGTTTTATATTACGATACACCGAATGTTTGCTCAAATCATCATCTATGTATAACTCGTAATCCTGCGGCAATGACGGGAAATCGTAATTATATCCAGCCAACAGCCTATACATATCATTAGATACAGAGTCGAAACGATATGTACTTCGGTCACTGCTATTATAACTATGATCAAAACGATAGCTTACCTGCAAGAAAAGTTTAGAGGTCAAAGGCTCTGTGTAGCTGACTCGTGTGTTATAGCTCCAACTCTCTCCAGGTGTTGTAGAATAACGTTTATAGTTATATCCTCTGTCATCTAACTCATCTGCATAGTAACGCGCGCTACTGTTCGAGGCACTCCTATTCCAACTCTCTCCATACTTAAAATCTCCTCTTAAAGTTATATTACGTCCCGGCTTACCCAAACGACGATTAACCTGAAGAGAGGCATTAAAGTTCTTGTTCTGCGCATAGGAGAGGCTCTCGTTATTGCTGCTGTTAACAGCTATCTCCTCCAACTCCCCATATACATATCCGAAACTGTCACTCGGATAGTCGAGCAAAGCAAATGGATCACTGTCAAATGTTGCAGAAAGAGCCCTCGACCAATTATCCGACTCACTGAAAGAGAACGAAGGCCGGAAAATTATATTTGTAAGGGTATCGGGTTTCCACTCAAGACGGAAGTCTGCATTCACCCTCGACGAGCGTCCTAATCCCTTGTTCCTGCTATTCGAGAATTGATTACTACGACCTTGAGTCATGAAATACTCTGCGGAAGTAAATGATAAATTATCTGAATCGCTGTGGCGATAACGCACATTTCCACCTAGCTCAACATTCCCCTTTTCCATTGCAAAGTTAAAAGCCGCATCTTTATGCGATGTAAGCCCTCCACCACCACGACCCGAGAACCCTCTATTGTTTATATTATTTGCCGACAATAAGAGAGACAACTGCGATTCCGAAGAGAAAAGATTTGACATATTTTTAAAAGAATAACGTTCACGGGTTCCATATGCTGCATCTATATTTCCAAAGAAACCCTGGTCGGCACCTTTTTTCATCTGCAGATCAAGTACCGTTTCCTCCTCACCATCATCAATCCCTGTTATGCGCGAATAATCACTCTGTTTGTCGTAGAACTTTACCTTATCGACAAGATCGGCAGGAACATTCTTAAGAGCCAGATCCTTATCGGTACCATAAAAATCTTTGCCTTTCATAAGAATACGATTCACAGTCTTACCGTTTATTGTAATTGTACCATCCTCGGCAATCTGGGCACCTGGATACTTCTTTATAAGTTCCTCGAGCATAGAGCCGGGAGGGACACGAAAAGCCGACGTATTATATACAGTTGTATCTTCGACCATCGTGATAGGAGTAGCCTCGGATGTAACCACTGCACCCCTAAGCGCAATGGCATCATCACTAAGATTCAAACGTCCGAGATCAACTGTTGCTCCACTCTGCAAAGATATACTCCTATCTTGTGACATAAAACCTACATAAGATATACGCAACAGATAATTACCTTTAGTTGCTTTCAACCTAAATTCTCCATCCTTGTCACTTGCTGTACCAGCTACATATACAGTATCTGGCAAACTGTACAGCTGCAATGTAGCATTCTGCATAGGTTGATTCTCACTACTACTATATACTCGCCCCACAACATAACCATCTTTTGTATTCTGAGCAACAGCACAAAGGCACAACAGCATTGAGACAAGAGCAATTGTATATCTTTTCATATCTATATTCTCCAAATATCTAAAGTTACTATATCTTTTGACTTAAAATTACAAAATTAGTTTAATGTATAGAGGATGTTAAAGGTTAATTAAAACAATTTTATTTAAAAGTTTTTTATATCCGACTATGGCTAATATGAACAAAACAAGCATTACAAAATAAATCGCAACAGTTTATCATATCTATGTTTACTTTCATGAATTAAAAGAGTATCTTTGCAAACAAAAATTTATATAATAGAAATTGTATAAAATGCGGACAGATATAATATTGAATAAAGTTATAGGAGAGAATAAGAGAGCTAACATCATTGATATATTTTATATTGCCCTGAAGGAACAGTTCCCCGAACAACATCATGAAGCCATATATGCAGTCTCAACAATTTGCTCGCTATATATATCACACTTCAGATGCGGTTTTCCTGTTATGAAGATGCGTACATTCAACACCAACATACGCCAAGAGGTGGAATTACCTATTTTCGACTGCAAGATATATAGCTCGATACTCTCATCCATACCCGAAGAGAGGCTTATTAATATAGAACTATATAATGCAAATTGTACAATAGAAGAGAGAACACTCAAGAAACAAGACATAATAGAGGCATTAGACTTTTACACTAATCAGTAGAATTATAAAAACAGTTAAATGATAAAACAGAATTGATTTTTTATTATAAATTCGCAAAACATTCACATTTAATAATTCCAATAATATGAAAAACCTGACATCAATATTTATTACTATAATAGTAGTTTTAGTATCAGTATCATGCAGCAGCGATAGCAGCGTTTATGACCCATTCAAAGAGCAAACCAAACAGCCGTTCTACCCTGCACGACTATCATTCCGCAGTGTTAACGATAACGGAGCCATAACAGAAAAGAACTGGGTATTTGAGTACAACAGCGATAATACAATAAAGAGATACACATACACCCATAGCGTAAGTGGTACAAACATAGACATTGAAGAGACTAAAGTAGGAAACCTCCGCTATTACACCGACTATAAAGGGAACCGTTGTATCGAAACAAAATCATATTCAAGTTACACAAGTAAAAGACTTGCAGACATACTTGTATATACCGATACCATTACAGAGGATGCAAGATTCAACAACAACCACATAGAATCAATAGATACAAAAGGATGGCGTACAACAAATGGAGAGACAGTAACGACCCTATCAAGCAGACAGACTTTCAACTACTCAAACGACCTATGTACAAGTTCCACATATACTGACAGCAACAACGAAACCACATACACCTATAAGTGGAATAACAATATGTTAGCTGTTGTTACAATTCACAACCAGAGCAAGAACAACAGCGACTTGACCCATGATACATACGAATATCGTTACGACAACCGAACACTTGCATCTTACTATGAGTTTAACCCGTTAGCATTTGTATATGGCAACAAGCCTCAGATATACGATGCAATGGGATACCTTGGAAAGAGTACTCCATATCTACTCGAATTTGAGGAATACAACGGATATGAGAGTATAAATGGCAAAAGATATGACATACAGTCGGTACAGCGCAGTTACCACATAATGTCCGGTGCAAACTCCTTGATATACTCAGCAGAATCTCCCGGATACAGCGAATACATCTTTAACTTTAACAATTAATATAATGTTAAAGAGAGTAGAGAGGTTTGCTACACTCAGCGATAATGAATGGATTGATAGGTTAACATCTATTCCACCCGACGAAAAGGCCATTGATTATTTCTTCAACATAAAATGTGCAGCCTTTATCAATTATATTGCTTTCACACTGCTGGATAATCAAAGACCGGAATCATTGATAGGGACTCTGTATGAGTTCCTATCTGATAATGATTGGCACGTCATCAGGCTATTCAAACAAAAGAATGGGGCATCTCTATATAGTTATCTGGCACGTTGTGCCGTTAACCATTTTATGGCTCTGAAGAAAGCGAAAGAACGACATAAAACATATCATATAGATAGTCCCGACATTATTAAAGAATTAGACGCCATCACCACTGTTGAAGAGGATAAAAATTCATTTGTATGGCAAGCCTTTAATCAACTCAATAAACGAGACCGCATCATACTACGCTGCTTGGTAATTGACAAAAAGAGTACCATTGAAGCAGCCGATGAGATTTGGCCCTATGTAAAAACACAAAACAGAGAGTGGAAATCACTCCCTCCGGTGAGGGTACAGAACACAATCGCAATGCTGAAACGCCGTGCACTACTGACACTCTCTATAAAACTAAAAGAAATAATTGTATTAAATTCCTAATAGTATTAAATCATTTTCAGCAAGGAGCTAAACCACCTCTTATATTCCGCTCATAAATAGAGTCAACATCCATTTAGCGCAAGACAAAGAGTGTCCATCGGTATCAGAACTCTTGAAGAGAGTAACCATATTACCACCAAAAGCAGAATATAGCGCTTCGGAATTCTCATACGGTACGACATCATCACCCTTGCTATGATATAACTTTATAGGATGGAGAGGTGTCCAGTTTTTTGTGAGGTTATTCTTTTCCAAACAAGCGAGAAGAGCTCTCATCATCTCCGAATCGGGATTCATCACGTCGGCCGACATCATATCGCTTATCTTTACCTTACCATCGGTAACGGAAAAATTCTCAAAAATAACACTATTTATCTCATCTGCTGTATACTCTTTACTTGCAAGCATAGTATCTATCTGCGGTTTGATATCCAAGAACTTTTCAGAATAAAAATTTTCCTCGTCCCATGCAATGAGTTCTTTAGGATATGAAGCTAACATAGATTTAAGGACAAGAGGAATTACCACAGGATAGCTCAACTCGCCCCATTGTAAGTATGTCCTAAAAGTCAAAGCCGGGTCATAAGGACCTGCCGCACAATTGGAATATGCAAAATGCCATTCTTTGGCTACCTGCGGATGGGTATCGAAATATTTATGTACAGCAAGAGCATTGGCAGCACCCTGCGATGCTCCAATAACAACAAGTTGCCACTCATTGTCTTTCATCCCATCACTTTCATTCTTATGAAGAGCATACGCCGCCTTCAATGCATCCATTGAGTTCACGACATGCACATCGTGATTCAGATAGGGATGTAACATCTCTTTTGAATGTCCATAACCTTGATAATCGGGTAACACCACCAAAGAATTACCAAGAAAAGCAGCCTCAATAGAAAGACTACCGGAAGGAGACTCTGCATCCGATGTTATTGTATAGTGCTCCAAAAGAGAAATATTCTCTGGGGCAATATCATGCCAACCATCAGACAGATAACCGTTCCAATAGACAACAGCAGAGAGTACCACCGATGAACCAAGAAAATCTGTACTGTTATATGTATACGTGACCTTACGATAGGCTAGTTGCAGGGAGTCAACACCCAGATTATTCTGTAAAGCCTCGGTACGCTGTTTAATATTATTATACACCATATTACGCAACGTCTCCATATTCTCGCCCGACGCAATTCCACCATCGGCAAATAGTGATTCTGCAACTTGCATTGCTGTAATCACTTCATCCGACTCTATATTATAAAATACATCATCAACTTGAGGGGTATTATCATCTGTTAACTCAGTACCATTATCATTGCTGCATGCAACAAGCACAAGAGCCACAAGCAGATAAAACCGGACTATCTTATCAAATAATATTCTTATCATCTTCATAACTTTATTTTATAAACGTTTGTCTCTCTCTGTTCGAAACCAATAGAACGATAAAGAGCGTTAGCTGCCACACGTGAAGGTCTTGAGGTCAACATTAGTGTACCGCCAATCTCCTTGGCACGTTCTATAGCATTCAATACCAGTCTGCGACCTATAGATTTTCCGCGCACGGCCTCATCCACAACAACATCCTCTATCCATAGCTTTGTACCTGTCGGAGCTTTATAATGAGCCAATGTCAACATTCCGCATACCTTACCTTCATATTCAGCTATATAGAGGGTACTGTTCTTGGACTCCACAATATATCGCAACATGTTTATATCAAACTCTACGCAAGACGTAGATAACTGCAACAATAACTTCCTTATTGCGCCCACCATATTCTCATCACAATAGGTAAGCTCATATATATCTATCATATTCTCCATAATATCATTTTGCTTTGCATTTTACACCTTTCGACTCGTTCTGCATACGGTCTAGAACAGTTACAACATATGTACGCTTGCCTTTCTCATCAGAAGTCAATGGATAATATACCGAAGAGGTTATAGCCACTATATTGCCGGTTTTATCAAGGTCTATTTTTTCCCCTTTCGGGAAACAATACACTACATAGCGCCATGGTTTATTCATCGGATCGTTCTTTTTATCTTTGCGCGGTTGCCATACCAGCACCTTTCCATCATCTGTATCAATTATCCTTACTCCTTTTACCTTTTTGGGTGCTTTCTTATCTATGAAAGGCATCTCGGGCACAAGAGCCGGATAAGAATGATAATATCTTTGCAACACATCTCTATAGTGACCAACATTACGAGCAGCCGATGCCGCATCCCACAGACATGAGCCTTTGACAGCCTCCTCGCTACGTTGAATCTGCATTTTGGCTATCTGTTGATGACGTGATGCATCATCAGGGTCGGCAGCACGCACTGTGCGGTTTACATCCTGGCCTATATACAACGGACGCTTGGAAGCATGTTTTGCCCACCAATGCACAAGAGTCTCATAATCGGCAGCTTTATGCCCTATCTCCCAATAAATCTGAGGGATACAATAATCGACCCATCCCTCATTTATCCAATGTAACACATCGGCATATAGTTCGTCATAGCTTTGCAATCCTTTTGTATTGCTGCCATACGGTACTCTATCCGACATATTACGATAAATACCGAAAGGAGATACTCCGAACTTTACCCAGGGCTTTGTCTGGCGCACAGTCTCGTGCAGTTGCAAGATAAGTTTGTTAACATTCTCTCTTCTCCAATCACCCCTGTCAGCAGCCCTGCTACGCTTAAAACTCTCAGAATCATCAAACTCTTTACCCTTTACCGGATATGGATAAAAATAATCATCTATATGTAAACCGTCAACATCATATCGTGAAACAATATCACGTACAATCATACATATATGGTCACGATTCTCTTTTAACGCAGGATTGAAATAGAGCATACCCTCATATGAAACAAAACGTTCGGGATGTAACATACTCTGGTGAGAAGATGCAAGCTTTACAGTACCTTTTGTACGCGCACGATAGGGGTTTATCCATGCATGCAGTTCCATATTACGTTTATGTGACTCCTCAACCATAAATGCAAGGGGGTCCCAACCGGGCGATACTCCTTGCACTCCGGTAATGTATCGGCTCCAAGGCTCGTACGTAGACTCATATAGGGCATCTCCTTCTACACGTACCTGAAATATTATGGCATTCACATTAGCTCTCTTCAAGTCATCAAGCATGGAAACAAGGTGATTTTTCATCTTATTCTCGTCCATATTCAGGAACTGTCCGTTTACAGCCTGAATCCAAGCACCTCGAAACTCACGCTTAGGATAACTCTTCTCGTTTGAATAGAGCGATACTGAACATAATATAAGAAACAGGAAGAAAATATTACGATATATATTTTTCATTGTATAGTTATATTTAATTAATCTTTTGCGAAGTTAGTGATTTTTCCGGTACCATATATATTAGAAGATAGAAGATTTTTGTGTATTTTCGCGAGATTAAATTGTGTGCGACAGATGGAGGAAAAAGATTGCATTATTATACGTGGAGCAAGAGTCAATAACCTTAAGAATGTGGATATTGACATTCCGAGGGGACAATTTGTAGTAATCACCGGACTTTCAGGCTCGGGCAAGTCATCCCTTGCATTCGACACATTATACGCCGAGGGGCAACGCCGTTATGTAGAGTCTCTCTCGTCATATGCACGACAATTCCTGGGGCAGATGAACAAGCCCGAATGTGATTTCATTAAGGGCATTCCTCCTGCTATTGCCATTGAACAGAAAGTGAATAACCGCAACCCACGTTCTACAGTAGGCACAAGCACCGAAATTTACGAATATTTTAAACTGCTATATGCCCGAATAGGGAAAACATACTCTCCAATAAGCGGGAACCTTGTAAAGAAGAACCGTCCCGAAGACCTTGTAGAGTGCATGAGAAGTAGAGCCATTGGTACACGTTTCACCTTACTCGCTCCTATAAAAAAACAGGAGGGGCGTAATCTGAAAGAACAGTTGTCTATATATCTCCAACAAGGATTCACACGTATATGGCTTGAAGGCGATATCAAACGTATAGAGGAATACACACCCAATAAAAGCGACAAACCATGTCTGCTTATTGACCGTTTAACAGTATCTGATTCACCCGAGACTATAAGCCGCCTGCTCGACTCGGCTGAGACAGCGTTCTATGAAGGCGACGGATGCTGCATGATGCATTTCACAGACGAAGAGACACCTCACATTTTCAGTATACGTTTTGAGGCTGACGGAATGACATTCGAAGAGCCCACCGAGCAGATGTTCTCATTCAATTCCCCTATTGGAGCATGCCCCGATTGCGAAGGATTCGGGCGCATAGTAGGCATTGATGAAAACCTCGTTATTCCGAATAAGTCGCTTAGCATATACGACGGTGCCGTCTTCTGTTGGCGAGGCGAAAAGATGGGACAATGGAAAAACGAATTCTGTCTTCGTGCTCCCAAGGATGATTTCCCAATTTTCGAACCTTACTACAACCTTACACAAGAGCAAAAAGAGTATCTGTGGCACAGCGGTCCATTCATCGAAGAGTATGGAGAAGGTATCTGTATAGATAATTTCTTCAAGATGGTGCGCGAAAATCAATACAAGATACAGTATCGTGTGATGCTAGCCCGTTACCGAGGAAAGCCTATATGTCCGACTTGTCACGGCACTCGACTCAAGAAAGAGGCAAGCTACGTAAAAATAGGTGGTAAAAGCATAACCGAGTTGGTAGAGATGCCTGTAGTACGTCTTAAAGAGTTTTTCGATAATCTTAAGTTAGACGAACACGACACAGCAGTAGCCAAGCGCATATTAATAGAGATAAGAAACAGAATAGAATGTCTCATGGATGTAGGTCTGGGTTATCTTACCATGAACCGTCTTAGCAACACACTCTCGGGAGGAGAAAGCCAACGAATAAATCTTGTAACATCATTGGGCAGCAACCTTGTAGGCTCACTATACATATTGGACGAGCCGAGCATTGGATTGCACAGCCGCGACACTGAAAGACTTATAAATGTACTGTATCGTCTGCGTGATTTGGGCAACACTGTCGTTGTCGTTGAGCACGACGAAGATATAATACGCGCTGCCGACTACATAATTGACGTCGGTCCTAGAGCCGGCTCCTATGGTGGCAACATTGTATTCAGTGGCAGCAACGAGGTATTACAGAGGATGGAGAGCGACAACAACAGTTATACTGTGAGATACCTGACCGGAACAGAGATTATACCATTGCCCGAACACCGTCGCACAAGCAACAATTACATAACAATAAAAGGTGCACGCGAGAACAATCTCAAAGGAATAGATATTAACATACCACTAAACCTGATGACTGTAGTAAGCGGAGTGAGCGGTTCGGGAAAATCGACTCTGGTGCGCGACATACTATACCGTTCAATAAAACGTCACCTAGGTGAGACAGGCGAAGCACCGGGACAGCACGACTGCATAGAGGGAGCCATTAAAAGCATTGCAAAGGTAGAATTTATAGACCAAAACCCCATAGGAAAATCATCGCGCTCGAATCCGGTCACATATCTAAAAGTATATGACGAGATACGCCATCTGTTTGCCCAACAGCCCTTGGCTAAACAGATGAATTATGGCGCCGGTCATTTCTCTTTCAATTCGGATGGAGGACGTTGCGAGGAGTGTAAAGGAGAAGGAGTAATTACAGTCTCTATGCAGTTCATGGCCGACCTACAGCTCGAATGTGAAGCATGCAAGGGCAGACGATTCAAAAAAGAGATTCTCGAGGTAAAGTTCCACGAAAAGAGTATATATGACATTCTTGAAATGACTGTCGGCGATGCAATAAACTTTTTTCAGGAGCATGGGCAACAGCGTATAGCTAATAACCTGCAACCCCTTCAAGATGTAGGCCTTGCATATATAAAACTGGGGCAATCCTCCTCAACATTGTCGGGAGGCGAGAACCAGCGTGTAAAACTGGCCTACTACCTGAGCCAGCAAAGCGACAAGCCCACAATGTTTATTTTTGACGAACCCACCACCGGACTACATTTCCACGATATAAAGAAACTGCTTGATAGTTTCCGCCGTCTGCTTAGCCGAGGACATACACTTGTAATAATCGAGCACAACATGGATGTAATAAAATGTGCCGATTACCTTATAGACCTGGGACCTGAAGGAGGAGAAAATGGAGGGTACCTTGTTGCAGCAGGCACCCCTGAAGAGGTTGCCGCATGCGAAGCATCCTATACCGGTAAATATCTTAAGATGAAATTATCACAAGATTCGTGTGGATAAGTTGAGGAGTTAAGCTGCTACTATATAATTCCATAGCAAATTCCACCGGACAGACCACATATAACGAGAATAAGAATAGGGCTCCACTTGAAGAAACGCAATGCAACAAATGCAAATATAAAGAGAGCCACACTTATACAGAATTGTAATGGTGAAGAGGTAAAGGAGCCAAAGTTGGCATTATTCATAAGCAGCAGAGCTGCCGAGGCAATAAGTCCCACAACTGTTGGTCGCAACAGTGCGAAGAGTATCTCAACACGTGGATGTTTGCTATACCGCATCAACCATCTGCTTATGATAAGCATAAGTATAAACGATGGCAACATAACAGCAAAAGATGCAGTGAGCGAACCCAAAATTGCCATAAGATGTGTACCTCCTGAATTTATAACAGAGGTGTAACCCACATAGGTTGCCGAGTTTATACCTATGGGGCCGGGAGTCATCTGACTCACTGCCACTATATCGGTAAACTCCTGCATACTCATCCATCCATGCTGTGTAACAACCTCGCCTTGGATAAGAGACAACATACCATACCCTCCGCCAAAACCAAAAAGTCCTATCTTGAAGAATGTATAGAAAAGTTCTAGGAATATCATTGTTTACCTCCTTTCAACTCGCCCCACAGCACTCCTGCAACTGCTGCAATCATTATTATATATACAGGTGATACACCGAATGTCACTATCAGTATAGCCGATAGAATCGGAATCCATACATTGGTCCATCCTATACGGGCACTCTTGGCAACGGAAAATACAGGAGCTGCAATAAGAGCGACAACAGCGGGACGTAGCCCTTTGAATACATTATTCACAATATCGTTATCGCTAAAGCTATTAAAAAAGACCGCTATTGCCAATATTATAATTATGGATGGCAACACATTACCTACCGCAGCCACTACTGCACCTTTCACACTGCGCAACTTATATCCTATGAATATAGAGATATTCACAGCAAATACACCCGGAGCCGACTGCGCCACCGCCAATAGGTCAAGAAACTCCTCTTTTGTAACCCACCGATTGCGCTCAACGACATCTTTCTCAATGAGGGGTATCATTGCATATCCCCCACCGATGGTAAAAAGCCCTATCTTGAAAAAGACGATAAACAGATTAAACAACATTACGGTTGATGTCAATTATAAGTTCTATTTATAAATATAATCAAAGAGGGTTAACGACCCTCTCTGATTATACCATTATCTCCGGATGATTCTTTAAACGGAGCTATAGCTAAGAGCCCGGCTCCGTTACACAAAGAAGATTATCTGGTTTTCTCTACTACCCAATTATAGGCATTGCGGAATATCTCAATCCAGGGTGTAACATCATCTGCCAAATGATTCTGCGGATAATGCGCACACTGCCAGGGGAATATCGCACGCTCGGGGTGAGGCATCATTGCTACATGACGTCCGTTAGCGCTTGCTAGCGCAGCCACGTTGTATGACGAGCCGTTGGGGTTGGCAGGATATCCCTCGTAAGAGTATTGTGCCACAATATTATAACACCCGGCCTCGTAAGGAAGTTCGAACTTACCCTCGCCATGTGCAACCCATACACCCAAGCGGCTGTTAGAGAGTGAGCCGAAAAGGACACTATTATTCTCGGGGATATTTACACCCACAAATGATGACTCGAACTTGTGAGAGTTATTATGACGCATGTATCCACGTTTCTCATGTTCGGGGTTAATAAGGTTAAGCTCCATCATAAGCTGGCAACCATTGCATATACCCAATGAAAGTGTATCCTCACGCTGATAGAAACTATCCAAAGCGGCCTTTGCCTTAGGATTATACAAGAATCCTCCTGCCCATCCCTTAGCGGAACCAAGTACATCGGAATTGGAGAATCCACCACAGAATACAATAAAATTAACCTCCTCGAGCGTCTCGCGTCCACTGATAAGGTCGGTCATTGTAACATCCTTTACATCAAAACCGGCAAGGTGCATTGCATATGCCATCTCACGTTCACCGTTGGTACCCTTCTCACGAATGATGGCCGCTCGTACACCCGACTTTTCACGACGGTCGGCCGACATGCCATAGCTATCCAACATTCCTGTAAACTTGGAGGGAAGGCGGAAACGCAAAGGCTGTACCTTATAGTTGCGCAAACGCTCATCAGCACAACCATTGAAACTCTGTTTGCGGTCCATGAGATATGAACTATCGAACCACACATCACGATAGTGGTCGATATCGAAGAGGCGTGTACGGTTATCCTTTGAAACCGCTATATGACGTTTCTTTGACGGAGTACCTATCTTGACAAAACAGATACCGGCATCATCGAGAATCTGCTGCATACGGCATTTATCCTTATCGGCTACCTGAATAACAAGTGCCGGATTCTCGGCAAATAGCAGTTTAACAATATCCTTCTCGGCAATATTGTTCAAGTCAATCTCCATACCCCCATCTACATTTGCAAAACACATCTCGAGCAATGTAGTAATGAGACCTCCGGCAGATACGTCGTGTCCTGCAAGCAGAAGGTTCTCTTTAACCAATGCCTGAACAGCATCGAATGCCTCAGCAAAATATTCGGGATTCTGAACCGAAGGAACATCGCTACCTACACAATTGAGTGTCTGAGCAAAAGCCGAACCGCCAAGACGGAGATTATCGAAACTGAAATCAATATGATAGAATGAACTTTTGGGTTCATTTACCATTACAGGAGATACCACCTTACGTACATCAGACACCTCACCGCCTGCAGAAACTATAACAGTTCCCGGACTGATAACCTTAGAGCCATCGGGGTATTTCTGTGTCATAGATAGAGAGTCCTTACCTGTAGGCACATTAATCTGAAGATCGCAACAGAAATCAGAGAGAGCCTCAACACCACGATAGAGACGTGCATCTTCACCCTCTTGTGAGCGGCAGGGCCACATCCAGTTGGCACTGAGCGAAACAGTCTTTATACCATCTGACAGCGGTGCAAGAACTATATTTGTGAGAGCCTCGGCAACTGCAAGAACTGAGCCCTTACCGGCATCGGCAAGACCAGCCTGGGGAGCATGTCCTATAGAAGTTGCAATACCCTTATTGCCACGATAGTCTAGAGTAACAACACCGCAATCGCTCAACGGCAACTGTATCTCACCCTGGCACTGCTGACGCGCAATCTTTCCTGTCACCGAACGGTCTACCTTGTTAGTGAGCCAGTCTTTGCAGGCAACAGCCTCAAGACGCAATACATTAGTAAGATACTCCTCTATATTATTACAGTCGTACTGTGCATCCTTATATTTACGTTCTACTGTCTTGTCAACCATATATGTTTTGGGAGAGGAACCGAACATCTGGCTTACAGAAAGATCGAATGGACGTACTCCATCGGCCTGCTCAAAAGCAAAACGGGCATCACCGGTAGTCTCTCCTACGACATACAACGGCGCCCGCTCACGCTCGGCAACCTTACGTACGTACTCTATGGCATCCTCTTTTATCAGAAGTCCCATACGCTCCTGAGACTCATTGGCGATAATCTCTTTCGCCGACAAAGTCTTGTCTCCTACAGGCAGTTTATCCATCTCAATAAGACCGCCACACTCCTCTACAAGTTCGGAGAGGCAGTTAACATGACCAGCCGAACCATGATCGTGGATAGAGACAACAGGATTAGTCTCATCCTCGCACAAGGCACGTACAACATTATATGCACGTTTCTGCATCTCGGCATTTGCACGCTGTACTGCATTAAGTTCTATACCCGAAGAGTATCGGCCTGTATCTACAGAAGAGACAGAGCCACCACCAAGACCTATACGATAGTTGTCACCACCCATTACCACAACCTTGTTACCCTTCTCAGGGGCACCCTTAAGACAGTCGCGGCGTGTTCCGTAACCTACACCTCCTGCAAGCATGATAACCTTATCGTATCCGTATACCTCGTTATTCTCAGCATGCTCAAATGTAAGAACAGAACCACATATAAGCGGTTGACCAAATTTGTTTCCAAAATCCGAAGCACCGTTAGATGCCTTTATAAGAATCTGCTCGGGGGTCTGGTACAACCATTTGCGCACGGGAAGCAACTCCTCCCACTTGCGGTCATCATAAGTACGTGGATAAGAAGTCATATATACAGCTGTACCTGCAATGGGCCATGAACCTTTACCTCCACCCATACGGTCACGTATCTCACCTCCAGTTCCGGTTGACGCTCCATTGAATGGCTCAACTGTAGTGGGGAAGTTGTGAGTCTCGGCCTTGAGTGATATCACAGTTTCTATATCCTTTATTACAAAATAGTCGGGCATTGAGTGGTCGGCAGGTGCAAACTGTTCTACGATTGGTCCCTGCGCAAATGCCACGTTATCCTTATAAGCCGAAATTATCTTGTTGGGATTCTCGTTTGTAGTACGTTTAATCATTGCGAAAAGAGAGGAAGGCATCTCTTCGCCGTCTATAATAAAAGTTCCACCGAAGATCTTATGACGGCAGTGTTCCGAATTTATCTGCGCAAATCCAAACACCTCGCTATCAGTGAGTTTACGTCCAAGTTCATCCTCTACGCGATGCAGATAATCTATTTCCTCTTTGGATAATGCCAATCCTTCGGCCTCGTTATAGTTATCGAGATCCTCTATGAATTCTATGGGTTTAGGGGATATATTTATTCTGAAGATATCCTGATCGAGTCCTTTATACATGCGCTGCAACATAGGATCATACTCTGCATCTTCACCCTTTACCACGAAATACTCTTCTATACGTGAGACACCTTCAATACCCATATTCTGTGTGATCTCAACTGCATTGGTACTCCAAGGGGTTACCATTTCGCGACGAGGACCTACAAAATATCCCTCTACGGTATCACCATTCAGAAGCGAAGCTCCACCATAAAGCCAGCAGAATTTCTCTATCTCTTGCTCATTCAAAGTGTGGCAAAGCTCGGTTGCAATAATCGAATTGCCATCTGTCCTGAAAAAATAAATCATAAAGTATTATATTAATTATTCCTAATCATATGTTCCCATTGCGACATTCTCGCATTTAACTGCGAAGGTATAACAAAAAAACGAGATTCAGGAAACTTTATATATGCTTTTATTAAATAAGGTTATTATTTCTAATAATAAGAGGCAAAGTGAGAGGTGCGTGATACAATTTTTCTTACTTTTGCATTGTATTTACAATTATTAGTTCAATCATGGATAGCATAATTATTGGTTTCAGCATCCCCCTCATAGGTACCACCATCGGTGCCGCCACCGTTTTTCTAATACGTGACAAGATTGGCGACAAGACACAGAAGATGATGTTGGGATTCGCTTCGGGAATAATGATGGCTGCATGTTTTTGGTCGTTATTGCAACCGGCAATGGAACAGAGCGGCAGCGGATTGGGAGGTCTGTTACCGATCTTGTCGGGTTTCATATTGGGTATGGGATTTCTCTTTATACTCGACTCATTCGTACCACATCAACATATAGACAACAACAATCCCGAGGGTATACACTCCTCCCTACCCCGCTCGATAAAACTGATGATGGCTGTAGCACTGCATAACATCCCCGAAGGAATGGCAATAGGCGCCGTCTTTGCCGGCGTTGCAGGTGGAGACGAATCAATGTCCTATGCTGCAGCACTTGCACTCTCCATCGGAATGGCAATACAGAATATACCCGAAGGAGCGATAATCTCGATACCACTACGCACCGAGGGCAAGAGTCGCAAGAGAGCCTTTCTCATGGGGGCACTATCAGGACTTGTAGAACCATTGGCCGCAATTGCCACACTTTTATTCTTAGGCAGTAGCACCACCACAATGCCACTGCTGCTCTCATTCGCAGCTGGCGCAATGTTATATGTAATTATAGAGGAACTTATACCCTCCTCTCAATCGGGTAAACATAGCAATGTAGGAACTATAGGATTCGCTATAGGATTTGCAACAATGATGATTCTCGACTGCGTACTATAATTTTTTTTAATTTTTAGCACAAAAAAAGCATCCACCCCAAAACTTATTTTTACTACATTTGCGAAGTTATAATTTAAGGGAAATACTGTCAAGTAAAAAATATATACAAATTAAGATATGAATTTCGTTCTACTGTTTACAATGATTGTGGCATCGTTGCTATTGGTATTCGCAGGAATGTTAGTTGCACGACTAATCTCGCCACGCACACACAACAAGCAGAAAGGAGAGGCATACGAGTGCGGTATTCCGTCACAAGGAGAGACTTGGGTTCACTTTAGAGCCGGTTACTACCTGTTTGCCATACTCTTTTTAATGTTCGATATTGAAACTGTATTCCTGTTTCCTTGGGCAACCATTGTTCAGGAGCTTGGCATGAATGCCTTGTTGGGAGTATTGTTCTTCCTTTTCATCTTAGTATTAGGTCTTGCTTATGCATGGCGTAAAAAAGCACTTGAATGGAAATGAAAAAGCCTGTTATTAAATCTATCCCTTACGAGGAGTTTAAAGATAACGAGACCCTCGAAGCTCTGATAAATGAGCTTAACAAAGAGCGCACTAATGTTGTTGTGGGTAAATTGGATGACCTCATCAATTGGGGACGCAGCAACTCTTTGTGGTCGCTTACCTTTGCAACCAGCTGTTGCGGTATTGAGTTCATGGCTGTGGGTGCAGCACGTTACGATTTTGCACGTTTCGGATTTGAAGTGACACGAAATTCGCCCCGACAAGCCGACCTTATAATGGTTGCCGGAACAATCACACATAAGATGGCACCTGTACTGAAACGTCTCTACGACCAGATGGCCGAGCCTAAATATGTTGTAGCCGTTGGAGGTTGCGCTATAAGCGGAGGCCCGTTCAAAGGCTCGTATCACGTATTAAACGGTGTAGACAAAATTATACCTGTTGATGTATATATTCCCGGATGCCCTCCACGTCCCGAGGCAATGCTGTATGGAATGATGCAGCTGCAACGCAAAGTAAAAGTAGAGAATTTCTTTGGTGACAAGAATCGCAAATATAGCCGTAGCAATATGCCTTCGGATCCGATAATAGTTACCAATGTTCCTGTTTCACAAAACGAAAATACCGAAGAGAAATGAGTCCCGAATTCATAGAATTAGAAATACTGCGTCCACGCATGGAAGAGTTGCATCGTAACGGCATGGACTTTTTACGCGATATTATAGGTATGGACTGGGGCGAAGAGGGGCTTGGAGCCATATATGCCCTCGAGAACAGTTCCACACATGAGAATATTCAGATAGCAGTGCGCTGTACAGATCGTGAGAAACCACAGATTCCATCTGTATGTGACCTGTGGAGTGTTGCCGAATTTTATGAGCGCGAAGTTTATGATTTCTTTGGAATAGTATTCACCGGACACCCCGACATGCGTCGTCTCTACCTCAGAAACGACTGGATAGGATACCCTCTGCGCAAAGACTATGACGAGAGCGAGGCTATAAACCCCATAAGAATGGAGAGCGAGGTACCCGAGGACCTGCAGCGTCAGTCCGAGATAGAGGAGGATGCAGCACGTGAACTATTTGTAAAGCAGACAAACAAAATTTTCGGCGATCAATATATCATAAACATCGGACCTCAACACCCTGCAACACATGGAGTGCTTCGTTTCCGTTTGGCACTTGATGGCGAGGAGATAAGAAAGATAGACGTTCACTGCGGATACATACACCGAGGTATAGAGAAACTGAGCGAGAAACTCACCTATCCACAGATATTGGCTTTCACAGACCGTCTCGACTACCTTAGCGCACACCAGAATCGCCATGCATTGTGTATGTGTATAGAGAAAGCTATAGGGCTCGACATTACAGACCGTACACAATACATACGTACAATAATGGATGAGTTGCAGCGCATAGACTCGCACCTGCTCTTCCTATCGTGTGCAGCAATGGACCTTGGAGCCATTACCACTTTTATATATGGTTTCCGTGACCGCGAAAAGATACTCGATATTTTCGAGGAGGTTACAGGCGGACGCCTTATACAGAACTATAATATTATAGGAGGTGTACAGGCCGACATTACTCCCGATTTTGCAAATAAGGTAAAAGAGTATTGCAAATATCAGAAGGAGAAAATCAAAGAGTACAACGATGTATTTACATACAATACTATCACACGCAAGCGTATGATAGGTGTAGGAAAAATATCACGTGAAGATGCTATATCATACGGTTGCACAGGAGGTACCGGACGTGCTGCAGGCTGGGCCTGCGATGTGCGCAAGCGCCATCCCTATGCTTTGTATGACAAGGTTGACTTCAAGGAGATTCTATATACAAACGGCGATTGTTACGACCGTTATCTTGTACGTCTCGATGAGATAATGGAATCGATACATATAATAGAGCAGTTGATTGACAATATCCCCGATGGCGACTACAAAGTTAAAACCAAGCCTATCATACGTATACCCGAGGGACGCTATAGTGCATCAGTAGAGGGTTCACGTGGTGAATTCGGTGTATTCATCGAGAGCCATGGCGACAAATCTCCGTACCGTATAAAATTCCGTCCAATGGGTCTGCCACTGGTAGCTGCCATGCATAAGATTCTGAAAGGAGCCAAGGTTGCCGACCTTATCGCAATAGGTGCGACACTTGACTACGTTATTCCCGACATTGACCGATAAAAAGAACAGATATGTTAGATTTCAATACTATAACAACAGCTATAGACCAATATTTGCACTCTATAATGCCGGCACAGGCAGCAATAGTTACAGAATGTATATTGGTTGCATTATGCGCTGTGCTTGCATACGTTGCTTTCGCAATAGTTATGATATTCATGGAGCGTAAGGTATGTGCAGCATTCCAATGTCGTTTAGGTCCGATGCGCGTAGGTCCTTGGGGACTTCTACAAGTATTTGCCGATGTATTCAAGATGCTTATAAAAGAGATTATAAGCATCGACCGTTCCGACAAAGTGCTATATAACCTTGCACCATATCTCGTAGTGATGAGTTCGGTGCTAACTTTCAGCTGTCTGCCTTTTGCCGACGGACTTCAGGTGCTTGACTTCAACATAGGAGTATTCTTCATAATGGCAGCATCATCTTTCGGAGTGCTAGGAATTCTGCTTGCAGGATGGAGTAGCAACAACAAATACTCAATGATTGGAGCAGTACGAAGCGGCGCACAGATGATCAGTTACGAGCTCTCTATAGGTCTGTGCATCCTGGTAATTGTGGTTCTCAGCGGCACAATGCAAATCAGCGAGCTGGTGGAAGCACAACGCGACGGATGGTTTATATTCAAGGGACATATACCTGCATTCATTGCATTCATAATATATCTCATAGCAGGAAATGCCGAGACAAACCGCGCACCATTCGACCTCC
Organism: Bacteroidaceae bacterium; assembly: GCA_017507105.1. Classification (GTDB taxonomy): domain Bacteria; phylum Bacteroidota; class Bacteroidia; order Bacteroidales; family Bacteroidaceae; genus HGM04593. The sequence goes on along the minus strand of JAFWBM010000034.1, from coordinate 16,084 downwards.
CCGAGGCTGAGTCGGAGTTAACAGCCGGTTTCCATACCGAATATTCCGGAATGCACTTCGGATTCTTCTATGTAGCAGAATTCATGAATCTTTTTATTGTAGCAGGAATAGCCTCAACACTATTTTTCGGTGGATGGGCTCCACTTCACATTGCCGGTTTCGACATGTTCAACGATATAATGAATTACATTCCGGGCAGCATCTGGTTCCTAGGCAAGACATTCTTTGTTATCTGGTTGCTAATGTGGGTACGTTGGACATTCCCACGTATGCGTATCGACCAGGTTGTCTCATTGGAATGGAAATATCTGTTGCCAATTGGACTTGTAAACCTATTGATAATGACAATATGTGTTGTAATGGGATGGACATTCTAATAAAAAAGTAAGAAAAACAAGATAGGTATGGAATTCAACAAAACATACATAGGAAGAGTACTCTGCACCATAAAATCGTTGCTCACAGGTCTCAAGACCACTCTTAAGGAGTTTTTCACACGCAAGGTGACAGAGCAATACCCCGAGAACAGAAAGACACAAAAGATATCGGACAGACATCGCGCAATGCTTTATATGCCTCTCGACGAGAATGGGAACAATAAATGTATAGCGTGCGGTCTGTGTGCCAACAACTGTCCAAACGGAACCATCACCATCAAGACCAAGATGGTAACAGATGAGGAGACAGGCAAGAGTAAGAAGGTTCTTGACGAATACATCTACGACTTGGGCTGCTGCATGTATTGCCAGATATGTGTAAATGTTTGCCCCAAAGATGCTATTGCCTTCAATAATCATTTCGAGAATGCAGTCTTTGATCGTAAGAAACTTATCATTAAGCTAAACAAATAACAGATATGGAACTTTCAACCAACCTACTGATATTCACAGGACTGTCGCTGCTGATGATAACAACAGCTTTTGCAGCAGTAACAACCAGCAGAATAATGCGTGCTGTGACCTATCTGCTTTTTGTACTTTTCGGTACGGCAGGTCTATACTTCATGGTACACTACACTTTCCTGGGTGCAGTACAGATAATAGTATATGCAGGCGGTATTGTCGTCCTGTTTATCTTTGCAGCCCTTCTTATAGGAAAGGGAACCATAGATATCACGCACACCTCGAAACGCCGATATTTTGCCGGCATCCTGACATCGATGTCGGGTATGTGTATTGCCCTATATCTTATAACAAATACCAATTTCGTCACCGATAAGTTCACTGTTGACGGTGTCACCATGAAGACACTTGGTAATGCACTTATGGGAACAGCGAAACACAATTACGTACTCTCGTTCGAGGTACTGAGTATACTGTTGCTTGCCTGTATGGTGGGCGCCATTATGATCGCACGTAAAAAATAATACCACTATGATAGTACCTGCTGAATTTTATCTGGTTCTTGCAACCGTACTCTTCTTTATCGGAGTATTCGGTTTCTTTACACGACGTAACCTTATCTCGCTGCTCATCAGCACCGAACTGATGCTGAATGCTGTTGATATAAACTTTGCGGTATTCAACGCATATTGCCACCCCGAACATCTCGAAGGTTTCTTCTTTACCATGTTCGGAATTGGAATAGCTGCAGCAGAAACAGCCGTTGCCATTGCTATAATAATAAATGTATTCCGCAACGCAAAATCGATACATATTAAGAATATGATAGAACTTAAACATTGATACAGATGGAACAACTAGATTTCACAATACTTATATTGGCTCTTCCCCTTATCTGTTTCGTTGTTTTGGGGTTGTGCGGGATGAAGATGTCGCATAAGGTTGCCGGTCTGCTTGGAAGTATTACTCTTGCAGGTGTAACATTGTTATCATATGCGACAGCTGCCATATATTTCGGTGCCGGGCGCAACATGGATGGTATATACCAAACCATTACTCCCTACAACATCAAATGGTTGCCCCTTGGTGAAACATTAAGCATTGACATGGGTATCATGCTCGATCCCATCTCTGTTATGATGCTTATAGTGATATCTACCGTAAGCCTTATGGTACATATCTATTCACTAGGCTACATGAAAGGCGAAAAGGGTTTCCAGCGCTACTACGCATATCTCTCACTATTCACCTTCTCTATGTTGGGATTGGTTGTAGCAACCAATATATTCCAGATGTATGTATTTTGGGAACTAGTGGGAGTATCCTCATATCTGCTAATTGGTTTCTACTACACAAAACCCGCAGCTATTGCTGCATCTAAAAAAGCATTTATAGTCACACGTTTTGCCGACCTGTTCTTCTTGATAGGAATCTTACTGTATGGTTTCTACACTGGCACATACTCATTCACTCCCGGCGAGGCGGTACTCATATCTGCAGGTGCGGTTATCCCCATAGCTCTTGGACTCATGTTTGTCGGTGGAGCAGGTAAGAGTGCCATGTTCCCCCTTCATATATGGCTGCCCGATGCGATGGAGGGCCCGACACCGGTATCAGCACTTATCCACGCAGCTACAATGGTGGTTGCAGGTGTTTATCTTGTAGCAAGAATGTTCCCTATATTCATTGACTTTGCACCTGAGACACTGCACATAATAGCATATGTAGGAGCTTTCACAGCACTATATGCCGCAATAGTAGCATGCGTGCAGACAGATATAAAACGCGTACTCGCATTCTCGACAATATCACAGATTGCATTCATGATGGTCGCTTTAGGTGTATGCACATCAACCGACCCCCACGAAGGAGGTCTGGGCTATATGGCATCAATGTTCCACCTTTTCACACATGCAATGTTCAAAGGTTTGCTGTTCCTTGGTGCAGGAGCCATAATTCATGCCGTTCATAGTAATGAGAAATGCCATATGGGAGGATTGCGTAAGTATATGCCTATAACACATATAACATTCCTTATTGCATGTCTTGCCATAGCAGGAATACCTCCTTTCAGTGGTTTCTTCAGTAAGGACGAGATACTGGTTGCATGCTATAGCTACTCCACCATGATGGGAATATTCATGAGTATAGTTGCTGCACTCACAGCATTCTATATGTTCCGTCTATATTACCTAATATTTTGGGGCAAGAGCCATTACGAAGAGCAGTTGTCACAATACAATGCCGGAACATTGGATAAAAAACCCCATAAGCCCCATGAGGCGCCTGCAACAATGACAATTCCGCTCATTATACTCGCTGTTATTACCCTATTTGCAGGTTTTATTCCTTTCGGACATTTTGTAAGCAGCAACGGACATTTATACGACATACATCTTGACTGGAATGTTGCCACTATAAGTGTGGTACTCGCTATATCCGGTATATTTATGGCAACCATAATGTACATCAAGGGTAATAGTCCTATAACAAATGCCATCAACCACAACATGAGCAACATCATAGAGGCTGCATACCACAGGTTCTATATGGATGAGTTATGGCTGTTCGTTACCAAGAGAATAATATTCAACTGCATAAGCCGTCCTATTGCATGGTTCGACAGACATATAATTGATGGAACAATGGATATGTTGGCAACAGTGACACAAAAGATAGGTGACGTAGTACGTCCCATTCAGAGTGGCAACGTACAGAGCTACAGTATGTGGTTCCTTGGCGGAGCACTTGTCATACTTACAGCATTGATAGTTTTTGCATAATATCTCCAACACCAGAATAAGAATAGAACAATGAATATCCTGAATCTATTTGTATTAATTCCCTTAGTGATGCTTCTGGCTTTATGGTTGAGCCGTAACATCAAACAGATACGTACAGTAATGGTAGTCGGCTCTACAATGCTGCTGGCCTTGTCGGTATATCTTACCGTTGATTTTATAGCACAGCGTAGTGCCGGTGTTTCGGCTGCGCAGTTGTACACAGACTCATGGTGCTGGTATCCTGCACTGAACATAAACTACTCTATCGGTGTTGACGGAATCTCGGTAGTTATGATTCTGTTATCATCAATAATCGTATTTACAGGAACCTTTGCATCATGGAACATCAAACCACAGCCCAAAGAGTTCTTCTTATGGTATATGCTACTTTCGCTGGGTGTATACGGTTTCTTCATTACCACCGACATGTTCGCAATGTTCATGTTCTACGAAACAGCGCTCATACCCATGTATCTGCTCATCGGAGTATGGGGCAGTGGAAAGAAAGAATATTCTGCAATGAAACTTACACTCATGCTCATGGGTGGATCGGCATTCCTTCTCATGGGTATATTGGGAATATATTTCGGCAGTGGTGCCACAACAATGAATATCCATGAGATTGCTGCAATGAACAATATCGACACCAATCTGCAGTATATATTCTTCCCCATGACTTTTGTTGGTTTCGGAGTATTGGGAGCATTGTTCCCATTCCACACTTGGAGCCCCGATGGTCACGCAAGTGCACCTACATCGGTTTCTATGCTTCATGCCGGTGTTTTGATGAAACTTGGAGGATATGGCTGTTTCCGCATTGCAATGTATCTTATGCCACAAGCAGCCAATGACCTTGCATGGATATTCATAATACTTACAACCATAAGCGTTGTATATGGCGCACTGAGTGCAATAAGCCAGACCGACCTTAAATATATCAACGCCTACTCGTCGGTAAGCCACTGTGGTCTTGTTCTCTTTGCACTGCTCATGATGACACAAACCTCGTGTACAGGTGCCATCCTGCAGATGTTGTCACATGGTCTTATGACAGCACTCTTCTTTGCACTGATAGGTATGATATACGGACGTACACACACTCGCGACATACGCGAGTTACAAGGATTAATGAAGATTATGCCATTCCTTGCTGTTGGTTACGTCATAGCAGGACTTGCCAATCTGGGTCTGCCCGGATTCAGTGGTTTCATTGCTGAGATGACAATATTTGTAGGCTCATTCATGGTTGACGATACATTCCACCGTGTTGTAACCATAATAGCATGCACAAGTATAGTCATTACAGCAGTATATATCTTGCGTGTAGTAGGCAAGATACTGTATGGTGAACCTATAAACGAGGAGCATAAGAGACTTAGCGATGCCAGCTGGGACGAGCGTTTTACCGTAATATGCCTTGTTGCATGTATTGCTGCGCTCGGAATTGCACCTTTATGGGTAAGTGACCTTATAAACAACGGAGTGAGCGACATTATAGCAAACCTCATGCCATAAGGCAAGAAATATAATACACAAACAATTCAATATAAAGAAATATGAATTATCTTGAATTCTTCTCGATGCTACCCGAAATAAGCCTGTTGGCAGTTTTCGTTCTGATATTTATTTTCGACCTTGTTGCGACAGGGCACAGACGTCGCATATTCCACATAATGACTTCGCTCCTTATGCTGGCACAGATTGCCGTATGCCTTAGCTGCTGCGATGGGGAACAGACCCTCTTCGGTGGCATGTATCACAACAACAGCATTACATCATTCATGAAAGCCATGCTTACATTCGGTAGTTTGCTTGTTATATTGCAATCGCACAAATGGCTACGCAACACACACTCGTACTACAAGCAGGGTGAATTTTTCATTCTACTGCTTAGCACACTTGTAGGTATGTACTTCATGATGAGCGCACGCCACTTCCTGCTCTTCTTCATTGGAATGGAGCTTGCATCATTACCATTGGCATGTCTTGTAGCTTTCGACAAGTACCGTCACCACTCGGCAGAGGCCGGAATAAAATATATATTAAGTTCAATGTTTGCATCGGCAGTAATGCTATACGGAATATCGTTCCTATATGGTACTACAGGCACTCTCTACTTCGACGATATGGTAGCAAAGATAGATGGTAGTGCAATGCAGGTATTCGCAATGGTTATGTTCACTGCAGGATTAGGATTTAAAATATCCCTTGTTCCATTCCATCTATGGACAGCCGACAGCTACCAAGGTGCCCCCACCGTAGTTACAGCATACCTGTCTGTAATCTCTAAAGGCGCAGCTGTATTTACAATGTTTATAATACTTACTAAGGTTTTTGCTCCCATGACTAAGGAGTGGCAGATGATGCTCTACATAATGACTGTTGCCAGCATCACAATTGCCAACCTATTTGCCATAAAGCAAAACAACCTTAAACGTTTCATGGCATTCAGCAGTATATCACAAGCAGGATATATAATGCTCGCAGTAATAAGCGGTACAGCATCGGGAATGACCTCAATGGTATATTATATCCTGGTATATATTGTTGCCAACCTTGCCGTATTCGGCATTATAGAGACACTAGAGCACCACAATGAGAATGTAGAGTTGACACGTACACACTGCAACGGACTCTACAAGACCAATCCCAAGTTGTCGTTACTCATGACATTGGCTCTCTTCTCATTGGCAGGTATTCCTCCTTTTGCAGGATTCTTCAGTAAATTCTTTATCTTTATGAGTGCTTTTGATGCCGGATTCTGGGTACTTGTATTTATTGCTTTGATAAACACTGTTATTTCTCTATACTACTACCTGCTGATTGTGAAGGCTATGTATATAAAGCCTAACGAAGCGCCCATACCTGAGATAAAATGTGATCCTTACTCACGTATAAGTCTTGTATTATGTCTGATTGGTGTAGTTCTATTGGGAGTTTGCAGCTTCATCTACACAAGTATCGACAAATTGGTATAACAACATAATAAATAGAGACAAAATATGGATACCTTTTGGGGTATCCATATTTTTTTATATGACACACTTCATTTACGAATTTACCAAATACCAGACACCTACACTTACAGTGTTTGTCTACCCTGCAAAATTCAAGAACTTCAGAAACGCTACTGAGTCTGACATAAAGGCTATAGAATGTGCAGCCGCGTGTCCCTCGGAAAAGAGAGTATACAACGATTCATCTAGCCCAAATTCACAAAATAAGGGTACGCTTTCAGGTTACTTCAAGAAGCTCCTAGGAAAATAAATGCACCGTTTAAATAGACGATAATACTTGAATAAGAAATAGACTGCAAGGATTGCAGTCTATTTCTTATTCAAGTATTATCCCATTAAAGATTCTTCCCGACTCTATCCCCAGACGACGTGCGGAAAAGAACTCAGCATATTGGGTATAGGTACATATTCCACAGATTACAACGGAATTGTCTGCAATACCACAACCAAGCAACTGCAAGCGGTTAGCCTCCCATAAATCTATATGCCATTTATCGTCCATTCTGCATGCTATCTGTTGCATAGGAAATGTATCCTTGGCAAAAGCATCATAAACCTCTTCACCAACTTCAAAAGCTTGAAGCGAAATTGAAGGACCAATGATTGCCTTGATATCTGACGGAGAGCTGCCATAGCACTCTATCATCGTTTCTAAGCACTTTTCTACAATTCTGGAGAGTGTTCCTCTCCATCCTGCATGAACAGCCGCCACAACACGTTTTAAAGAATCGTAGAGCAATATAGGCACACAGTCGGCAGTTGACACTCCGATACAAAGGCCGGGAACATCCGTTATAACAGCATCTTTCCCATAGAGCAACTCATCTTGCAGTTCTATATCTGATGAGAGAAAATCATTGTCTATACGCAACACCTCGCTACCATGCGTCTGTCGTGGCAGAAAAAGCCTAGATATATCGATATTAAGTTCCTGACATAAAAGCGCGCGAGCATGCGCTACAGCCTGCTCATCATCGCCACAGTAATGCGTAATATTAAAGCCGGCATAGGTTCCAGAGCCTATGCCGCCATCTCTTTTAGTGGAAAAGGCACGTACGCCCTCTCCAATGTTATACTCTAACAGTCTCAATGATTATATCTTTTCTAAGGCCTGAGCCAAGTCTGCAATTATATCCTCGGCATCCTCTATACCTACAGAGAGACGCATCAGGTCGGGAGCCACTCCTGCCTCAATGAGCTGCTCATCGGATAACTGGCGATGAGTGTGACTGGCCGGATGCAATATGCACGAACGGGCATCAGCCACATGAGTAACAATTGCAACAAACTCCAGGCTATCCATAAAACGTATAGCATCTTCCTTAGTTCCTTTTATACCGAAAGCCATCACACCACATGCACCATTAGGCAAATATTTCTGTGCAAGTGCATTATACTTGCTGTCGGGCAAACCACAATAGTTGACCCATTCAACCTTCGGGTGAGCCTTAAGATACTCGGCCACCATCTGTGCATTCTGGCAGTGACGAGGCATGCGAAGATGAAGTGTCTCAAGACCTAAATTCAGAAGAAATGCGTTCTCGGGAGACATTATCGAACCTAAGTCACGCATAAGCTGAGCAACCATTTTTGTTATATATGCAGCCTTTCCGAAAGCTTTTGTATATGTAAGACCATGATATGACTCATCGGGTTCTGTTAGGCCTGTAAACTTATCGTGGTGAGCCTCCCAATCAAAATTACCGCTATCAACAACAGCGCCGCCCACAGCCACTGCATGACCGTCCATATACTTTGTTGTAGAGTGTGTAACAATATCGGCTCCCCACTCAAAAGGTCGACAGTTCACAGGCGTAGCAAACGTATTATCTATAATAAGAGGTACTCCATGCCTATGAGCTATATCTGCAAACTTCTCAATATCCAGAACATTAACGCTGGGATTTGATATTGTCTCTCCGAATAGCGCTTTAGTATTGGGACGAAAAGCCTTCTCTATATCCTCTACCGATGCATCGGGGTCGACAAGAGTTACATCTATTCCAAGCTTTTTCAATGTAACAGTGAAGAGATTATAAGTTCCACCATATATTGTGGTTGCAGAGACAAAATGATCGCCGGCCTGACATATATTGAATATTGCATAAAAATTTGCAGCCTGTCCCGATGCTGTCATCACAGCACCGACTCCACCCTCAAGTGCGGCAATCTTAGCACCTACAGCATCTACAGTGGGATTCTGCAAACGAGAATAGAAATATCCGGAATCTTCCAAGTCGAAGAGACGTGCCATCTGCTCACTTGTATCATACTTAAATGTTGTACTCTGATATATCGGTAAGACACGAGGCTCACCCTTCTTGGGTGTCCACCCACCCTGCACACATAATGTGCCACACTTATATTTCTTTTGCATAGTGTATAGCTTTTTTACAGTATTCTTTTAAAAAGGCAAATTTAGGATATAAATTTATCTTTTTAACATTCATCGCTAAAAAATTGCTTACAAGTACTCTAATTTAATAAAAATTCACTGCAGTCGATTAATTATAACAGACTGCAGTGATGAAATAAAAAAAGCGAGGGTAACCTCACGGCACCCTCGCACTTATTAAATAGTAAGTAATTATTCAGCTGTTGGTGTAGCCTCTTCAGTTGCAACTGCTGCCTCTGCAACAGGAGCATCAGCCTTCTTCGCAGAACGGCGACGGCGTGTCTTCTTAGCAGAAGTCTTAGCCATGTTCTCGTTGTAGTCTACAAGCTCAATAAAGCACATTTCAGCAGCATCACCGGGACGTGTACCAAGTTTGATGATGCGTGTGTAACCACCGGGACGCTCGGCAACCTTTACAGAAATCTCCTTGAAGAGTTCTGTAACAGCCTCCTTGCTCTGGAGGTAGCTGAAAACTACACGACGAGAGTTTGTTGTATCGTCTTTTGACTTTGTTATCAAAGGCTCAACAAACTTCTTGAGTTCCTTAGCCTTTGCTAGAGTCGTAGTGATTCTTTTGTGCATGATCAAAGAAACTGCCATGTTAGAAAGCATAGCCTTTCTGTGAGATGCAGTACGACCCAAATGGTTGAAAGATTTTTTATGTCTCATAATTATTCTTTATCTAATTTGTATTTTGAAATATCAGTTCCAAACGAAAGATTCAGACTCTCGAGCAAATCATCAAGCTCAGTGAGCGATTTCTTACCGAAATTACGGAACTTAAGAAGATCTGTTTTGTTATACTGCACGAGCTGACCAAGTGTCTCAACATCTGCAGCCTTCAAGCAATTGAGGGCGCGGACTGAGAGGTTGAGGTCTACCAACTTGCTCTTGAGCAACTGGCGCATGTGCAATACCTCCTCATCAAACTCTTCGTTACCATCGATGTCGCTTGACTCTATGGCTATCTTCTCGTCTGAGAAGAGCATGAAGTGATATATAAGTATCTTAGCAGCCTCTTTAAGTGCCTCTTTCGGGTGTATGGAACCATCGGTTGTAACCTCAATTACCAACTTATCGTAGTCGGTCTTCTGCTCTACGCGGAAGGGCTCACGCTGGTACTTAACGTTACGAATAGGAGTGTATATCGAGTCGATTGGAATCATTGTGGGCTCAGTGCAGAGCTCACGGTTCTCATCAGCGGGCACATAACCACGACCCTTGTTGATGTTGATTTCAATCTGCATTTTAGCCGATGAATCGAGATGGCAAATGACTAACTCGGGATTTAACACTTCAAATCCGGTCAAATACTTACCTATATCTCCTGCAGTGAACAACTCTGTGTTCTCTACATTAATTGAGACTTTCTCGGTTTCGAACTCTTCAACGATTCTCTTGAATCTTACCTTCTTCAGGTTCAAAATAATGTTGGTAACATCCTCCTTTACGCCGGGAACTGTTGCAAACTCGTGCTCAACACCTTCAATCTTAATAGTGCAGATTGCGAAACCCTCGAGCGACGAGAGCAGGATGCGACGAAGCGCATTACCCACAGTCGTTGCAAATCCGGGCTCAAGAGGACGAAATTCGAACTTTCCGAAGAAGTCGTCAGACTCCAACATTACAACTTTATCAGGTTTTTGAAATGTTAATATCGCCATTATAATCTATTATTTGCTATACAACTCAACGATTAACTGCTCCTTGATATTCTCGGGTATCTCGGCACGCTCGGGAACGTTCATAAACTTACCTGCCATTGCAGACTCATCCCACTCAAGCCATGAGTACTTGCTGTGGTTTACACCTGCCAATGAGTTCTGAACAACCTCGAGTGACTTTGAGCGCTCACGTACACCGATTACCTGGCCGGGCTTGATGTTGCGTGATGGTACATTACATACCTTACCGTCTACAACAATGTGGCAGTGGCTAACCAACTGACGTGCAGCAGCACGAGTGGGAGCGATACCAAGACGATAAACAATGTTGTCGAGACGAGACTCCAAAGACTGAAGGAGAACCTCACCAGTGATACCGGGAGCAGAATCAGCCTTCTCAAACATGTTACGGAACTGTCTCTCAAGAACACCGTATGTATATTTTGCCTTCTGCTTCTCAGCTAACATTATACCATACTCCGAAGACTTACGACGACGGTTGTTACCGTGCATACCGGGAGCGTAGTTCTTCTTTGAAAGCACTTTATCGGGGCCAAAGATGGGCTCACCAAACTTACGTGCAATCTTACTTTTAGGTCCAATATATCTTGCCATTTCTAATTTCTTTAGTTATAAACATTATACTCTTCTTCTCTTCGGAGGACGGCAACCGTTGTGGGGCAGCGGTGTTACGTCTATAATCTCAGTAACCTCGATACCTGCACCGTGTACTGTGCGGATAGCCGACTCACGACCATTTCCTGGACCCTTAACGTAAGCCTTCACCTTACGCAAGCCAAGATCGTAAGCGATCTTTGAGCAAGCCTCTGCTGCCATCTGAGCTGCATAAGGAGTGTTCTTCTTAGAACCTCTGAAGCCCATCTTACCAGCAGACGACCAAGAGATTACCTGACCCTCGTCGTTAGCAAGGCAAACAATGATATTATTAAATGACGAATGTACATGAAGCTGTCCGTTAGCTCCAACCTTTACATTTCTCTTTTTTGTTGCAACTGTTTTCTTTGCCATATTACTTACCTATTATTTTGTAGCTTTTTTCTTGTTAGCAACCGTTTTCTTACGGCCCTTGCGAGTACGAGCGTTGTTCTTTGTGCTCTGACCACGAACGGGAAGACCGTTACGATGACGGATTCCACGATAGCAACCTATATCCATCAATCGCTTGATGTTAAGCTGAATCTCGGAACGAAGATCACCCTCTACCTTGTACTCTGCACCGATTATCTCACGAACTGCAGCTGCCATATCATCGGTCCAATCCTGAACCTTGATGTTACGATCTACACCTGCCTTGTCGAGGATCTTGGCTGCACTGCTGCGTCCAATACCATAGATGTATGTCAACGCAATCTCTCCTCTTTTATTCTGAGGAATATCTACACCAACTATTCTTATAGCCATATACTATATAAATTATTAATTTACCACTTAATTAACCCTGGCGCAACTTGAACTTGGGGTTCTTCTTGTTAATCAAGTACAAGCGACCGTTACGACGAACGATCTTGCAGTCCGGAGTGCGTTTCTTAATAGATGCTTTAACTTTCATAATATATTGTTTTTTTATTTATATCGGAATACGATTCTTCCTTTGGTAAGGTCGTAGGGCGACATCTCAATTCTTACTTTGTCACCGGGTAGAATCTTTATATAATGCATTCTCATTTTACCAGAGATATGCGCAATCACTTCGTGACCGTTTTGTAATTCAACTCGGAACATTGCATTGGACAAAGCCTCTACAATTGTACCATCTTGCTCTATTGCATTTTGTTTAGCCATATCAATATCCTTTACTTCTTAAGACCTCTTCAACAAACTCGAATGAGGATAGAATGTCGGCTCCGTTTTTTCCAACAGCTATAGTATGTTCGAAGTGAGCTGCATTCTTCCTATCACGGGTGCGCACTGTCCAACCATCACGCTCCATAAAGATTTGTCTCTTGCCAAGCGTAATCATTGGCTCAATCGCTATACACATACCTTGACGCAGCTGTAATCCGTTACCTCTGCGACCATAGTTAGGAACCTCGGGTGCCTCATGCATGTTGCGGCCAATACCATGACCTACAAACTCACGCACTACGCCAAATCCATTAGACTCGCAATGTGTCTGAATGGCATTGCCTATATCACCCAAGCGCTTTCCATGAGTAGCCTGTTCAATACCTTTGTACAACGACTCTTTTGTGATTTGCAACAATTTCTTTGTCGCATCGTCAACCTCGCCTACACAGAATGTATAGCAAGAGTCCCCACAAAAGCCATTCAGAAGTGTACCACAATCAACAGAGACGATATCACCCTCTTTAAGAGGAGTGTCGTTAGGGATTCCATGCACTACAACATCATTTACAGATGCACATATTGAACCCGGAAACGGTATACCTTCATAGTTAGGATAACCTTTGAATGTTGGTATTGCACCATTATCACGGATGAACTCCTCGGCAACCTTATCAAGCTGACGGGTTGTTACACCCGGTTCTATCAATTTAGCTACTTCGGCAAGTGTCTTGCCAACAAGCAGATTCGCCTGCCGAAGTAGTTCTATTTCGTCTGATGTCTTAAGAAATATCATTTCTTAGCTCTACAAATTAACCTACACGTCCCTTAATACGTCCCGAACTCAAAAGTCCATCGTAGTGTCTCATAAGCAGGTAACTCTCGATCTGCTGGAGAGTGTCAAGCACTACACCTACAAGAATCAAAAGAGAAGTACCTCCGAAGAACGATGCAAACTCTTGCTGTACGCCAAATACACCGGCAAAAGCAGGAAGTACTGCAATAATTGCCAAGAAAAGCGAACCGGGAAGGGTTATACGTGACATAATCGTATCAATATATTCTGCAGTGGGTTTGCCTGGTTTTACACCCGGTACAAATCCATTATTGCGTTTCATATCCTCTGCCATCTGAACCGGATTGATTGTGATAGCAGTATAGAAATATGTAAATACAATAATGAGAGTTGCAAAAATAAGGTTATACAACCAGCCTGTGTGATCCATCATATTACGTACGAACCACGAATGCTCTGCCTCGGGACCTCCATAGCTAACGAAAGCAAGAGGGATGAACAGAATAGCCTGCGCAAAGATAATAGGCATCACATTAGCCGCATTTACCTTCAAGGGGAGGTACTGACGCGCACCACTGTATGATGCACCGCCTGCCGACTGTTTGGCATATTGTACGGGGACACGACGTGTTCCCTGCAAAAGTGCCACACCGCCACAAATTACAGCTAGAAGGAATACCAACTCGAGCAGGAACATGATTATACCACCACCTGTAGCGGCAGACATACGAGAGACGAACTCCTGTGTGAAAGCCTGGGGCAAACGTGCGATGATACCTATCATAATGATAAGTGATACACCGTTGCCTATACCCTTGTCAGTAATACGCTCACCCAACCAAAGGATGAACATACTACCTGCAGCAAGGATTATAGTAGAGGTAATCATAAACAGATTCCAATCAAGACCACCGCCTAATGCAGCACCAGCTGTATAACGCAGATTCAACAGATATGAAGGACCTTGAACCAAAAGAATAAGTACTGTCAAATAACGTGTGTACTGGTTAATCTTTCTGCGTCCACTCTCACCCTCACGCTGAAGTTTCTGGAAATAAGGTACCGCGATAGCCAACAATTGAATTACAATTGAGGCTGAGATATAAGGCATGATACCCAAAGCGAAGATTGATGCATTCGAGAATGCACCACCCGAGAACATATCAAGCAGAGACATCAAACCACCGCTCGTCTGTTCATGCAGGCGTGTCAACATTTCAGGATTGATACCTGGCAGAACAATATACGAACCCAACCTATACAAAGCCACGAAAAGTATTGTAATACCTATACGTACTCTTAGGTCTTCTATCTTCCAGATATTCTTAATAGTCTGGACGAATTTGAGGTTTGATACTTTATTTGCCATTTCTTAAAGCTTTACAACTGTTCCACCTACAGCCTCAATTGCCTCAACAGCCTTTGCTGAGAAAGCATGAGCCTCAACTGTCAACTTAGCTGTCAAAGTTCCGTTTGCAAGAATCTTAACAAGCTGCTTGTCCGATACAAAACCTGCAGCAACCAAAGTTGCTATATTTACAGTGTCTATTGACTTGCTCTCGGCAAGTGTCTGCAAGGTTGAAAGGTTAATAGCCTTGTACTCTACACGGTTGATGTTCTTGAAACCGTACTTGGGAACACGGCGCTGCAAAGGCATCTGACCACCTTCGAAACCAATCTTCTTCTTGTAGCCCGAACGAGACTTGGCACCTTTGTGACCGCGAGTTGAGGTACCACCTCTACCCGAACCGGTTCCACGTCCAATTCTTTTGCGTGCCTTGACTGCACCCTCGGCAGGCTTCAGATTATTTAATTTCATAGCCAATTCTTTTAAAAATTAATTACTCTTCAACAATGCCAACCAAATGCTGAACTTTTCTAATCATACCACGAATAGAGGCATTGTCGGTGTGCTCAACAATCTTGTTCAATTTTGTAAGACCAAGAGCGTCAAGTGTAAGCTTCTGAGTCTTAGGGGCACCGATACGACTTCTTACTTGTTTAATCTTGATAGTAGCCATAATTTCCTCCTTATCCGTTAAATACTTTACTCAAACTAATTCCTCTGTTCTGAGCAACAGTACGTGCATCACGCATCTCGCTCAGGGCTGCGATTGTAGCCTTTACCAGGTTGTGGGGGTTTGAAGAGCCCTTTGACTTGGCCAAAACGTCAGTTATACCAACACTCTCAAGTACGGCACGCATTGCACCACCGGCAACTACTCCGGTACCATGCGAAGCGGGCTTGATGAAAACCTCAGCACCGCCGAAATGAGCCGACTGCTCGTGGGGAACTGTTCCCTTGAGAACAGGTACACGAACCAAATTCTTCTTAGCAGCCTCAATACCTTTGGAGATAGCAGCAGTTACCTCACTTGCCTTACCAAGTCCGTAACCGATGATACCGTTCTCGTTACCAACTACTACAATAGCTGAGAAACTGAATGTACGGCCACCCTTTGTAACCTTAGTTACACGGTTGATAGCAACCAACCTGTCTTTCAATTCTACGTCGTTTGCGACTTTTACTCTATTATTAACTGCCATATCCATTTAGAATTTGAGACCACCATTACGTGCAGCATCAGCTACTTCTTTCACTCTACCATGATAGAGATAACCGTTACGGTCGAAGACAACGGTAGTGATACCTGCCTCTTGTGCCTTCTTAGCGATCATCTCACCAACCTTAGCAGCCTGCTCCTTCTTGGGCATTGCCTCAAGACCAAGCGAAGATGCTGCAGCCAATGTGCGACCAGTCTGGTCGTCAATTATCTGAAC
>JAFWBM010000033.1 GCA_017507105.1 Bacteroidaceae bacterium | reverse complement strand
TAGATTTAATTTACGATGACCTATATAGTTATGGTGAACATTCGGCCACTGTATCTAAAGCAGGTAAAGAAATAGAAATTAATAGGCCGTAAGTTAAATTGAGCTTATATAACAACAACGACATGCTAACCGTCAGTATCAAGCAGATTCCATTGGCAAGTTTTGCCTTGGCTGTAAATAATGTTGCTATCATTAGTAGCATTACCGTAAGAAATAATACTCCCAATAATTATGAAGGGTTGAAGGTCAAAATAACATTTGATCCTGAATTTGCTGATACTGTGGTAGAGCATATTGTCAGTCTGCCAGCTCACGAGAGTTGGAAGAAACCCGACATTCATCCTTCGATAAACACATCGTATCTTTGCAATCTTACTGAAAAGATTAAGGCAACCACCACTGTTCAAGTTTTATCAAAGGATGGAGAGGTTCTTGCCGAAGCAAAGAAGGATTTAGAGGTGCTTGACTACTGCCAATATTGGGGTAATTCGTTTATGTCGCAGTATTTGGCGGCGTTTGTCACTCCTCGCCATATTGCCCTTGACCCGATAATTAAGCGAGCTTCGGAATTGCTTAACAAGTGGACAGGTAGCAGCTCGTTAAGCGCATATACTCACGATGTACCCAATAGACCAAAGATGATTATAGGTGCGTTGTACGAGGCTATCTCGGAGCAGAATATCACATATTGTTATCCTACAGCCACTCTTGCAAAACACGGGCAAAAGATTCGTACTTGCGAGGAGTTGTTGAGTGAAGACAGAGGCAAAAGAGGCTGCTGTTTGGATATGGCATTGCTGATGTGTTCGTGTCTTGAAGCAATAGGTATGCACCCACTATTGATATTGCAGGATGACCACGCCTTCCCTGGATGCTGGCTTGTAAATGACATGTTTGCAGATAGTGTCAATGATGACCCATCTGTAATCACAAAGCGCACAGCCGAGGGGATCAATGAGATTCTCCTGGTAGAGACAACCTGTGCAAATGAGGGCAATAAAGTTCCATTTGAACAAGCCATCAGCGTTGCAAATGATAACATCAAGAATGTAGAGAAGTTCTCTTTTGTGCTTGATGTTGCCCGCGCCAGATTGGCAGGTGTTCAGCCTATCCCTCAACGAATATACAATGGTAACGAGTATGAGGTTATAAACCCGGAGCCAGATGAGCGCAGACACTCTTCCCCAGAGGGCGTAAGCGAGACTTTCACTTTCAAGAAAGATGAGCATGAGTTTAGTCGCTTTGATTTGTGGGAGCACAGACTGCTTGACTTGAGTACACGCAACAATCTGCTTAACATACGATTCTCCAAGAATACGCTCCGCTTTATGGTCTCATCTCTTACGGAGATGGTGCAACTGCTCTACAAAAATCGAGAGATACTTATTGTTGACCGCCCCGATGATTGGGAGACTGCTGCTGATAGCAAAGATTTGGGTGAACGAATCAATCTCAATGACTCCATAATGGATTTGTTACGTAAGGAGTTGGAGAAGGACACATTGAGGTCGTACCAAGACCCAAAAGCTCTTACCAAAACCCTGACAAGCCTATATCGTTCGGCTCGTCTCTCTATTGAGGAGAGCGGAGCCAATACGCTATGTATCGCTCTTGGTTTCCTAAAGTGGTTTGAGCCAGGAAAGAGCTACCCACATTTTGCCCCTATTGTCCTTTACCCGATACGATTGGAGCGTAAATCGGCGAATAAGGGCTACTATATGGTGAGTCGTGGCGAGGATCCTTTGCTCAATGAAACGCTTTTTGAGTTCCTGAAGCAGAATTACAGTATAGAGATTCCCGATGTTACCGCCGCCATTCAGAACGAAAAAGGGCTTGATATCAAGTATATCCTTGCCGCAGTTCGCAAGGCTGTTATGGAGCAAGATAAGTGGGATGTTATTGAGGAGTCTATTATCAGCATTTTCGACTTCAATCGCTTTGTGATTTGGAACGACAT
>JAFWBM010000032.1 GCA_017507105.1 Bacteroidaceae bacterium | reverse complement strand
CGATTAGGCAACCGTTCTATTTCATTACCTTGCGTTTCTTTGCTAAATTGCCATTTCCCGTATTTCCGAGATTTTCAGCGTAATGCGTTTATTATCAGTGCAAGATGCACTATTATTCCGATTTCGGTTGATTATTCCAGCGTTTTTGTGTAACTTTGTCTTTATATATATGGTCTGAACTCATATATCGTAGTATGAATATGGCCCAATATTGTCGGTTTTTATGTGTAATAAATCCGACATTTAAGAAACTTTTTTGAACTTTTATAAACAAATTATGAGAACTAATTTTTTTAAAATCTTCACTCTTCTTTTATGTGTATCTTTGCTTATGAGCAGTTGTGGTACAATGAATAACACAACAAAAGGAGGTGTTATCGGTGGCGGCGGTGGTGCAGCAATAGGCGCTATTATCGGTCACCTGGTATCGGGCAAGAGTGACAAGGGTAAGGGTATGCTTATAGGTGCTGCTATTGGTACTGCCGTAGGAGCAGGAACCGGTGTTGCCATTGGTAACAGAATGGATAAAGCTGCCGAGGCTGCTGCTGCTGTACAGAATGCAACAGTAGAGACAATTACTGATGCTAATAATCTTACAGCGGTCAAGGTTACATTCGACTCAGGTGTATTGTTTGATACAAATAAGTACGATTTGAGTGCTACTGCAAAGAAGAATCTAGAGGACTTTGCCGAGGTGCTTAAAACCTATAGCGATGCGGATGTTGTTATATATGGTCACACCGACTCAACCGGTAGTGATGCCATTAATGATCCTCTATCTTTGAATCGTGCCAACTCGGTTTCAACATACCTAAAGTCTTTGGGTGTGTCTGATGCGCAAATTAAGAATGTCGAGGGCTTTGGTTCTAAAGAACCTATTGCCGATAACTCTACAGCCGAGGGTCGCGCACAGAATCGTCGTGTAGAGGTTTACATGTATGCCAGCGAAGCAATGATTAATGCAGCCAATAATGGTCAGTTGCAATAATTGTTGTATATCGTTTGCTGGAAATGGAATAGAGAACTGTCATAGATATTAAATAAGGGACAGAGATTTATGTAATCCTAATCGAAAGGTATTACAACTATACAGTTAAGATGCCGGAAAAATGGCTGGGAGAGACCAATCATTTGTCCGGCATTATTTTATGAGGGCGAATGAAATGAAAAGGGATTCAATAGATTTTGATAATGAGAGTGTTTCTGTGTTATTCAAGAAACTGCTTATTCCTACATTATGGGGCGCTATCTCAATATGTGCGGTGACTGCCATAGATGGCATATTTGTAGGTCATGGTGTGGGGGCATTCGGTATAGCATGCTACTACACACCATTCTTTTTTATGGTGGGCAATGCTGTGGCTCAGTCGGCACAGCGATAATAAGTTATAACTATGGAATATCACGTTGGAAGGAGATTGAAGAAACACGTAAATTGCTTCTTGTTACTTCAACAGTGATAGGACTGATTGTTACAATGCTGTTTATGGTTGTTCCGGATAAGTTGGTTGCATTGTTTGTCGATAAATCCAGTGAGGCTGGGCAAATAGCCATTGATGGCTTTCCATACTTTGCAATTGGAATAGTATTCTTTATACTGAATGTAGCTTTTATAGGTTACTATCAGAGTGTAGAAAGGATAAAACGCGCTACATTTCTTGTTTTCCTGCGTGGGCTTATTTTGCTTGTCCCAAGTTTTCTTTTATTGCCACGTTTGCTGGGTGTGGAGGGGATATGGATGGCTATGCCTTTGGCCGAAATTATGACTACAATAATATTGTTACTCTTCTTTGGTAGATACTCGAAAAGGAGTTGAAATAGATACTTTCTTGCTCAGGTAAGTTTAAAAGTTTTTTTGATCTCTATCAAAGGTTCTTGAATCTTATCACTCTTATGCCAAGATTTCTTTTCTTGTTACTCATGTAATCGTACAACGTCAGGTCATCTAGGATTACTTTACCCTTGTTGCTCGATGCATGCAACATGTGCAGGTTGTTGCCTATCCACTTGGCAAATCCTAAATGGGTGACATCAAGTCCATTTATTGATGTTACGATAGCTATTATATCGCCGTTGTTAATATCAAGTTCGCTTCGCCTCTTATTTAGTTTCTCTTTGGGGATATATTTGACCTCTATATTGTGAAACGGTTTTTCGTAATATGCTATCTTTTGTGTTAACTCAGGGTTCTCTTTCAACTGCAGATAGTTTTCGGGATGAGTACTCATATAATCCAATCTTAGTTTCTGTATAGCGGTGTGTTCTCTTGTGATAACCTCTTCCAGTATATTCTCTTTAGCGCTATCGCACACCCATTGGGATATGTAATGCAGTCGACTTTCATATCCGTTTCTTACCCCATTGCGATATCGTATACGTTCCAGATTGTTGCAGAATCCGGTAAAGTTATCGTATGTTATGGCAATGGCTGTAACCACTTCAACAAATGTTGTACAGTCGAGCCTTTGTGCGTCAATGACAAGTGGTTCTTTGTTTGCAAACAGATCAAGTGTGGATGCAACGTAAGGGGCTCCCATGAATTGCGATGCAATAAACAGTATTCTGTTTTCCTGCTTATTATTATTCGCACTTTTAATAATCTCATTTATTATAATGCTGTCCCGAATAGTATATATCTTCTGTGCTTCTATTGTCAAGAAAGTAGCCAATAGCATTGCTGTTGCAACAATATATCTTTTGATGTGAATTTTATTAACTTTTCTCATATGTAAAACATTAACTTTTGTAAAGATATATACAAATTCCGTTTATTTGGTTAACTTCGCCACAGAATATGTCATTATGAGAAGATTATTGTTTTTGCTATTTTTCTGTCCGATATCTATGTTTGCTCAATTTGTGGAGTCAAATACATCGGACATACGCTCTTTGAGGATGGAGGTGAATGATGTTTGGGATGCTCCTGCCGTTATAATGCTTGGGAGTGATGATGTTGTTACATTCTCATTTGACGAGATGTCTCACACATACAGCAGATATACCTATAGGATTGTACATTGCAACTTCGATTGGTCACAGTCGGAGTTGTTGCCTATTGATTATCTCTCTGGTTTCAATGATTTGGCAATAGAGAATGTACGGTATAGCGAAAATACAATACAATCGTATACAAACTATTCTTTCTCTATCCCTAATGAGGAGCAGGAATTGAAGGTTTCTGGTAATTATAAGGTAGAGGTATATGATGATGAGAGTGATGATGAGACTCCTGTAGCTATCTTTGGTTTTCTTGTCGTTGAACATAAGGTGCGTTTGGGTGTAGAGGTGAGTGGTGATACTGATATTGACTATAACCGTATGCATCAGCAGTTGGATATTATAGTAGATTATAGTGGCTATAATGTTTCATCTCCCGGGAGTGATTTGAAAGTTTCAGTCTCTCAGAACCACCGCAGGGATAATGCTGTTGTTTGTGCTGCCCCCACTTATATAACTGCTGACAGAATAGAGTATGTCCATCATAAGCCACTTATATTTAATGCAGGGAATGAGTATCGTCGTTTTGAGATAACTGATCCATATTCTCCGGGAATGGGTGTCGATAATGTATTGTTTACGGGTGACAATTATGATGTATACTTGTATACCGATTCTCCTTTAAAGTCGTACAGTAATGTGAGGGACGAGAATGGTCGGTTCTATATAAATACAAACGAAGGCCTGGGTAGTGAAATTGAAGCCGATTATGCTTTTGTGCATTTCACTTTCGATGCTCCTTATCGTTCGGGAGGAAGTTATTATCTTTTAGGAGATTTTTGGGGTAATAACTTTTTCGATTCCAATAAAATGGTATATGATTATGAGGATGGAGTGTATAGGTGTGTACAGTTGATGAAGTTCGGGGTCTATAACTACAATTATGTTTGGTTGCCGGATAATAAAACTGTTGCTGTCACTGAGTTTTCTGAGGGGGATTTCTATAACACCTCAAATGAATATCTTGTAAAGGTGTATCATCGTGAATTTGGAGCTAGATATGATAAGCTTGTAGGCGCGCTTGTTGTTAAGTAGATATATATTTTGTACTGCTATAGTGCGTTGTATATATATAGAAACGATATGGGCTGCGTTTTGACGCAGCCCATATCGTTTCTATATTTTTGCTCAATTATATCTTATCTATAAATGTTCTTATTGCTTTCCAGAAACTTTTGTCTTCCAAGTGAGTGGTTGTAGCAATCTTGTTTATAGCAAGGTATACCTTTGATTTCTTGGCAATCTGTATGCGCATATACTTGTAGAATACAAATGTAAATAGGATACCTAATGCCAATACGATATATAGCTGAACGTCAATGGGGGCACCAAGCTTGTAAGATAGGTACCACGCTCCGATAGTCAAAGCATTCAGGGTTAGTATTGAACATGTTGTACCTACATGTGAGAAACCTAAATCTATGAACAGGTGATGAAGGTGAGTCTTGTCGGCCTTGAATGGAGAGTGTCCTTTCAGCATACGTCTGCTCATTACACGCAGTGTGTCAAATACGGGAATTGCCATTATTGCAAGACAGAAAGGAATAAGACCCATGTCCGAGATTCTGAGTGTAGAACTATGAGAGCCTGAACTGAGGATATTCATCATGAAAATAGACATGAGGATACCCATTACCAATGCTCCTCCATCGCCGATAAACATTCTTGTGCGCTCACCAAAAACATTGTGCAGGAAGAAAGGGAGAATGGCACCTACTGCAGATACAGAAATAATAGTCATAGGAAGGTTCCCCGATGAGTAGAAATGTATTGCAAGAATTGAGGAACTCATTATGCAGTATCCGGTTGACAGACCGTTCACTCCGTCTATAAGATTTATGGCATTTATTATTCCTACACTTGCAACAATGGTCAATGGGTATGCTACCCATGCCGGGATAGATTCTATTCCCCACAATCCATGAAAATTATTAATGCTATCACCCGATACTGCCATGAGCAGTATTACTATGGCTATTTCTATAATGAAACGTAGGCGGGGAGTGAGATTAAGAATATCGTCGATAGTGCCCAAATAGAGCATTGCGCACATCACAGCAGCATATATAAATATGTTGTTGGTTGTTATAACTTGCGAGATGCTCAAACCAAGGATTAGTCCGAAGAACACAGCTATACCTCCGATGACAGGTACCGGTCTGCGTTGTAGTTTGCGGGCATCCGGGTTGTCTACAATGTTTTTCATAATTGCAATTTCCAGGATTCTTGGGTGAATCCAAAGAGTGGCAAAAAACGCTACTAAAAGCGGATAGATAACATTTTCAATAGAAATCATATCTTATAATTTAAATTGTGTTTAAACTACTTAATAAGTTCTTATAATATTTTTTCTACAAATCGTGCTGGAATTGTTGCTGTTGCAACAGCTGTTATTCCGTCAATTCTCACAACTACACATCTTCCCCTTTGCTTCTTTACCTTTATAAACTTACCCTCTACACCTTTGAAAGGACCGTTTATTATACGTACGCAGTCCCCGGCTGCAAGCGCTACCTCGTCATGGCTGAGATATGTGATCTTCTCATTGTCATTCCCTGCAATGGCTATAAAATCGTACATCTGTTTATCTGGTACAATCATTTTTATAACATTGCCTTCCGAGGTATGGCTCATTGCATATCTGAGCCAAGGTATATAATTCTGCTTTATCTCGTCTATCTTCTCATTACTGCTGTGTACAAATATGTAGTTATGCAGTGCCGATTCCTCTTTGTTTGTGGTTTTTCCATTAGCCATAAGCCTCTTTACACTCTTCATCGGTACAAAGCTCTCAACACCTATTGTATCGAGTTTCTTTTTTGCCGAGAGTTCTCTTTGGTAGGTGACCCTCATGACGTACCAATGCTTTGTCTCATCTGTATTTGTAAGGCTTTCTGCCATTTGGATATTTATATTTATGCAAAGTTAATCTTTTAGTTTTATAATGCAATGTTTTTTTTGATTTCAAATCATATCTTTTTATGCTTTGTTTTGCAAATCTTATCTGGTGATATCAGTACCGATATATTTTAGCAGACAGTGTCTATTTGTTAATTATTGCAAATATAATTATTATGTAGTCAACGAAATTACCCCCCCCATTGTTTAACATATATTAACACATTTCCCTATTTTCACGTGCAACCCTATTATTTTCTTATATACATTTTCTTTGTCACACTCTCTTTGTATTCTAATTATTTCGTTATAAATTGTTGTTATAATTCTCTTTTTTATTAATTTCGCATAATTATTGTACAATGGCATGTTTTTGTTTTTATAATCTATAAACAAATTTATTGCTTAAATGTTTTTCAAGAGAATTGATTAGTTTATGAAGAGTTCGAACCATATTGTAATAATGGCAGGCGGTATTGGCAGTCGCTTTTGGCCTATAAGTACAACTGACTGCCCTAAACAATTTATTGACGTGTTAGGGTGTGGAAAGTCTTTGTTGCAGTTGACCTTAGACCGTTTTGGCGACATGTTCCCAATGGAAAATGTCTGGGTGGTTACATCTGCAAAGTATGCAGATATGGTTAAAGAACAGCTGCCTGAAGTTCCGAATGAAAACATCCTTCTTGAACCTTGCCGCCGCAACACAGCACCATGTATTGCGTATGCAGCATGGAAAATAAAGAAGAGGGACCCTAATGCAAATATGGTGGTGACGCCAAGCGATCATTTTGTACACGATGTGGTTGAGTTTCGTCGTGTGATAGAATCATCTCTGAAATTTGTGGCAGATTCAGATGCGATACTGACTCTTGGTATAAAGCCCACACGTCCCGAGACCGGTTATGGTTATATAGAAGCTGTACTTGGTACCTCTTCGTTAGCCAACAAAGAAGTATTCAGAGTCGATTCATTTAAAGAAAAGCCCGAGCTGGATGTGGCCAAGGCATATATTGCCCGTAATAATTTTTATTGGAATTCGGGTATATTTATATGGAATGTTCAGACAATAGTAAATGCTTTCAGAGTATATCAGGCGCCAATTGCCAATCTCTTCGAGTCTATGTTGCCTCTTATGTATACCGATGCTGAGCAGTCGGCAATAGATGATAAGTTTCCTGAGTGTCGTAATATTTCTGTCGACTATGCTATTCTTGAACGTGCCGAGGAGGTATTTGTCTTTCCTGCAAATTTCGGATGGAGCGACTTGGGTACTTGGCACTCATTGTATGACAGAACACCGCATGACCTTAGCGGTAACGCTGTAATAGGGAATAATGTGGAGTTGTGTGAGTCAAGCAACTGTATTGTTCACACAGCTCAAAACAGAAGGGTTGTGCTTATTGGAATGAACGATTGCATTGTTGCAGAGCACGATGGCGATTTGTTGGTGTGCCGTATGAGTGAAGAGGGCAGAATAAAAGAGTTTACCGATAAGTAGCAGTTATCGGTTGCTTATCTCCTTTATAAATTGTTGAACTCCCATATTGGCATCGTATCTGATGCCGAAGAGTTCAAAAAGAGTGTTACTCTTGCCTTCTATTGCACTTCTTATCATATTGCTTATCTCTATTTTGTCGCCATTGTGTATATAGAGTATGTATGCAATGCATGCATCTATGTCAGATGTATCGGGTGCTGAGTCTCGAGCTATATATAATGGGTATAGTGCCAAGCGATATTTTTTCTCTTTTATGAGGGATAAAGAGAGCGAGTAGAATAGTTCGTAGAGTTCCCACTCCTTTGTTTCGGTTGTGTTCATGTCGCGGAAGGTCATGTTCTCTTTATCGCGTAGTTCATAAAAATCTTTTTTGTGGCATAGTAGCAACTGTTTGCTGTCTGATGCTTTGGTAATATGTTGCATGGCCACTTCCATACATTGGTCTGCATCTTTTTCCCTGTCTGCATTGTCGTATATTATAGCCATGTTTATAAGCGTCAATGCAGATTCAATACCATTCCTCTCTTTTTCTTTGTTTATTTCAAGTATTCTGCGATATATCTCCATTGCAATATTGCATTCTCCATTGTGTGAGTGTGAGAGGGCTATATAGAAGAGAGGCATTATACTGTCTGGGTATTTTGATGTGAGTGAGTGGAAAATCGCAATACATTCGTTGTAATTGCCTAGCTTGAAGTAGCAGTATGCCTGCATCATGCGGGCATACTCTATATTGTCATCTATGGTAAGTTCATATTCGAAACATTCGAGTGCCTTGCCGTATCGTTCAATCATGTAATAGATGTGTCCCAATTGCTCCCAGTAGAATGAAGAGTAGGGATTCTCATCAAGAAGCAGGTTGTATACCTCTATGGCCTTGTCGGTCTTCTGTATTTCTATAAGCGCCTCTGCAAATATTTCCAACAGATTTCTGTTGCTTGGAAAATATTGCAATCCCTTTTCTGTTATATCAAGTACCTCTTGTGCAAAACCGCAGTCGAGCATGATTTCCAATGCGTCGTATGCGATTTCGTCTGTTATATTGCATTGCTGTAGTATAGTACGTGCAACATAACGAGCTGCTTTATAGTCTTTTAACGATAATAGAATATCTGCCTTAAGCAACTGGAGATCGGTGTCGTTAGAGCCTCCAATCTCCTCGACTGTCCTAAGTGCCTCTGAGGGCATACCCTCTGCTAACTCTATGCGTGCCTTCATTTTAAGTGTTTCGGGGGTACGTCGGTGTAGGCGTACGGCTGTTTCAAATACCTCTTTTGCTTCTTTTGTGCAACCTTGTCTCAGGTAGTATGAGAGGATGTCTGCCAGTTCGCCTGTGTCAAAATATGAGCAGATGTTTTCTGCTTTCATCTGCTCATATCTCTTTATTACCATTCGAAACTCGGGAGTTTCAAAGAAATCCTTATCGTTATTCATTCAAATAAATTATTTTATTTGCCTTTTATCTTGCTCCATGTATCTTTGAGTGATACTGTGCGGTTGAATACGGGAGCACCGGGCTTGGAGTCGGGGTCTACGTTAAAGTATCCAATGCGCTGGAACTGCAGATATTCGAATGGTGCAAGTTCTGTTGCAAATTTCTCAACATAACAGTTGGTGAGTATGTTCAATGAATCGGGATTTATAATCTCTTTCATGGCTGTCAAGGCATCGCATTGTTTTTCTTCACGTATTGCTGCAAGCTCGTCGCGTGGGTTTTCAACTTTCCATAGACGGTCGTAAAGACGTACTTCTGCTTTTACACTATGTTTGCAGCTTACCCAATGCAGTGTGCTCTTTACTTTACGGTTTGCCTCTTTCTCTCCGGTTTTTGTTTCGGGAATATACTCGCACAAAACCTCAGTTACGTTGCCTTCTGCGTCCTTGTTGCAACCGGTGCATAATACTATGTATGCATTCTTCAGACGTACCTCACGTCCGGGGGTGAGTCGGTAGAAACTCTTGGGAGCATCCTCCATAAAGTCGTCACGTTCTATCCACAACTCGCGACTGAACTCTATTGTATGCATTCCGCTTTCCGGAGCTTCGGGGTTGTTTATGGCATATAGTTCCTCGGTCTGACCTTCGGGGTAATTGGTTACTATAAGTTTTACAGGGTTTATGACTGCCGATACACGTGTGGCGCGGCTGTTGAGGTCTTCGCGTACTGCCGACTCCAGCAATGATATATCGTTAAGAGCATCGTACTTTGTGTAACCAATCTTGTCTATGAAGTTGCTGATTGATTGAGGAGAGTATCCGCGACGACGTATACCGCATAGTGTAGGCATACGTGGGTCGTCCCAACCACGTACAAGTTTCTCTTTTACCAAAGTGAGTAGGTTGCGTTTGCTCATCAATGTGTAACTCAAATTCAGTTTATTGAACTCATACTGTCTGGGGCGGTTGTCGTCAAGTTCTTCACCATTCTTTACCCAATCGACAAAAAGATCGTATAGAGGACGGTGAGGCACAAATTCCAATGTGCAGAGCGAGTGTGTTACACCTTCGAAGAAATCGCTTTGGCCGTGTGCAAAATCATACATGGGATATGCTTTCCATGTGCTGCCTGTACGGTGGTGAGGTGTCATTACTACACGATAAATGATTGGGTCGCGGAAATGCATATTTGAGTGTCCCATGTCTATTTTTGCACGGAGTACCATAGCTCCTTCGGGTATCTCGCCACTGTTCATCTTGTAGAATAGTTCGAGACTCTCTTCTATTGGACGGTTACGATAGGGGCTGTCTGTTCCGGGCTGTGTAGGTGTTCCTTTCTGCTGTGCAATCTGTTCGGAGGTCTGCTCGTCTATATATGCCTTACCCTCTTTTATGAGTTTTACGGCAAAGTCCCACAACTGCTGGAAATAATCCGATGCATAATATACGTTCTCCCATTGGAAACCAAGCCACTTGATATCCTCCATTATGGACTCTACATATTCAGTCTCCTCCTTGCTTGGGTTGGTATCGTCAAAACGCAGGTTGCAAATACCGTTATATTTCTGTGCCATACCGAAGTCCATGTGTATGGCTTTCGCGTGTCCTATGTGCAGGTACCCGTTGGGCTCGGGCGGAAAACGCGTCTGTATGCGTCCGCCGTTCTTACCCTCCTCAAGGTCATTTACTATAATCTGTTCAATAAAACTGAGGCTCTTTTTTTCGCTTTTTTCAGTCTCGTTAATCTCGCTCATTGCTATATGGTTTTATGTTTATATTCGCATGTTTATGTGGCTGTAAGATTTTAAACTACAAAAATAACTCATTTTTCGGTAAAAAGAGGGATTTTCTGACGTTTAAATCGATATAGTTCGGAAAAACTGTAAAAATAGACTTCAGATTCTATTCTGAAGTGATATGTAGTAACCAAGCTTGTATATATTAAATATCTTCAGTGATGGCTTATTACCAAGGAGATTCTTCTTTAGAATACCTTTACAGCGTTTCCAGAAAGCCATGAATAGTCCCTCCAAATGAAACTTTTGTAGCTTGTGTACTGCTATGAGTAATGGTGTCTCTCCTATCTTATCTTTCATTTCTTTAAGGTTGAATAAAGCCTGCTCTGTTTTTGCAAGAAAGGTGGCATTGTCTTCAAGGCCGTTATGCAACAATCTGTTCTCTATGTGTTTTATCTTTATACCACGTTTCTCAAGTTCCTTGCCAAAGAGTGTGTCTTCATGGCCGTATCGGGTAATTGAATCGTCAAATAAAATTGCAACAAAAATATCTTTTTTTATTGCAAAGTTGAATGTGGAGAATCTGTCATAGGGAGCCTTGCTTCTTGTCAAAGCATCGCGTTTTTTGTCGGTTTCTTTTTCGTATCTGTAGCGGAGTGAACAATTGTTGTTGGGGCATTTATCTGCATGGTATAAACCACCACAAACGACACTGTAACTCTTTAATGCCTCTGTATAGATTGCGAGAAAATCACTCTTTTCTACTATGGCATCACTATCAATGAATATAAGATTGCTGTAACGTGATTCTAACGCAAGGAGGTTGCGCATTTTTGCACGTCCAATGTTGTGTGTTTTTACTATGCGTCTGTAGTTTGGCAGATTGTCGGATGTGTTGTTGAGATTTAAGTTTGCTGCAGATGTTCCGTCTTCCCCTACTAATATCTCGAATGGTATGTCGAGTGCCTGCCCTTGTCTATGGAGTTCTTTGATTAGCCGGTGACAGTCGTAGTCTTTTGTAGGTATCAGGATGGATAACATTCAGCGGATGGTTTGGTTATCGCAAAGATAATGAAAATTCCTAAATAATCTCTTTGAAACGAATGGAAATAGACTACAAAAGCTTTATTAAAATCTACTTATTGTTGAATAGTATGAGATATTTTACTATCTTCGCAAGACGAAGATGATTTATAAACCACAAAACAATATAATATATGAAGAGTGATATTGAAATTGCTCAAGAAACTAAGCTAGAGCGTATAGAGAACGTTGCAGCCAAGATAGGTATTGATGCCAACGATCTTGAACATTATGGCAAATATATTGCTAAGTTGCCATTGAACCTCATTGGTGAACAGAAAGGTAAACTGATTTTGGTTACAGCTATCACAGCTACAAAGGCCGGAATTGGAAAGACTACAGTATCTATTGGTCTGGCATTAGGACTGAATAAAATAGGAAAATGTGCTGTTGTGGCTTTGCGCGAGCCTTCATTGGGACCATGCTTTGGAATGAAAGGTGGTGCAGCCGGTGGTGGTTATGCCCAAGTATTGCCTATGGATAGGATAAATCTTCATTTTACAGGCGATTTCCATGCGATAACTTCGGCTCATAATATGATATCGGCATTGCTCGATAACTATCTTTATCAGCATGCTAAAGAGGGATTCGGTTTAAAAGAGATTCTGTGGCGTCGTGTTCTGGATGTCAATGACCGTTCTTTACGTTCAATTGTGACAGGCCTTGGCCCCTCTACAAACGGATTGACACAACAGGCAGGTTTTGATATCACTCCAGCATCGGAGCTTATGGCTATATTATGTCTTGCAACAGATGAAACCGACTTGCGCCGCAGAATTGAAAATATCCTATTGGGTTATACATACGATGGTGAGCCTTTTACAGTAAAGGACCTTGGCGTAGCCGGTTCTATCGTAGTCTTGTTACGTGATGCCATCAAACCTAACCTTGTGCAGACAACCGAGAATACTCCTGCAATTGTTCATGGTGGTCCATTTGCCAATATCGCACATGGATGTAACTCGGTTCTCGCTACAAAGATGGCTCTTACCCATAGTGAATATACCATTACCGAGGCTGGCTTCGGTGCCGATCTTGGTGCTGAGAAGTTCTATGATATCTTATGTCGTAAGAGTGGTTTGCAGCCTGATGCGACTGTAATCGTGGCGACTGCTCAGGGATTGAAGATGCACGGAGGAGTCTCTCTTGATAAGATAAAGGAGCCCGATATGGATGGTCTGCGTTGCGGATTGGCAAATCTTGACCGACATGTCGAGAATCTGCGTTCATTCGGACAGACTGTAATCGTTGTCTTCAACCGTTTTGCAACGGATACCGATGAGGAGATGGCTCTTCTTCGCGAACATTGCGAGAATGAACTACATGCTCCTTTTGTAATCAACAATGCCTTTGCATTGGGTGGCGAGGGTGCTGTAGAGATGGCTAATGTAGTTGTAGATACCATTGAGAAGTCGCCTTCTCAGAAACCTCTTAGATTTGTGTATGACGATGAGGATAGTATATGTACAAAGATTGAGAAGGTAGCAAAAAAGATTTACCATGCTGGAACCGTATCATTTGCAAAGCCGGCTCTAGACCGTATAAAACTTGCCGAAAAACATGGAATGGAATCGTTCCCCGTATGTATTGCCAAAACACAATATTCGTTCTCAGGTGACGACAAACAGTATGGTGCAGTGAGTGGTTTCGATTTGCATATACGTGACGTGGTGCTGAATGCCGGTTCCGAGATGATTGTCGCAATTGCCGGTAATATTATGCGTATGCCAGGATTGCCCAAGGTTCCTCAGGCTAACCACATAGACTGTGTTAACGGCGAGATTGTAGGACTTAGCTGATTCTGTAATTATGTCACGACCATTGGCCGAACGTCTGCGCCCTAATGATTTTGAAGGGTATGTCGGACAACAACATCTTGTAGGCGAAGGAGCTGTCCTTCGCCGCATGATTGATTCGGGCAGGTTGTTGTCATTTATTCTATGGGGGCCTCCCGGCACAGGAAAGACTACCATAGCTAGAATAATTGCAGCGAAGCTGAATCGTCCCTTTTATACACTGAATGCAGTATCGTCGGGAGTGAAAGAGGTACGAGAGGTTATTGAAAAGGCAAAATCATCACCTCTTTTCTCAAATGGTGGTGCAATACTTTTTATAGATGAGATTCATCGTTTTAATAAGTCGCAACAAGATTCCTTGTTGAGTGCTGTTGAAACGGGATTGGTTACTCTTATAGGTGCTACAACAGAGAATCCTTCTTTCGAGGTTATACGCCCATTGCTTTCCCGCTGCCAGCTGTATGTGTTGAATTCGCTAGAGAAAGAGGATCTTCTCTCTCTCTTGAATAGAGCTATCGAGGTTGATGACGAACTTAAGCGGCGAGGTGTTCAACTAAAGGAGACCGATGCCATTTTGCGTTATAGTGGTGGTGATGCGCGTAAACTGCTGAATATTCTGGAACTTGTGGTGGAGGCCGATCCCGATTCTCCGGTTGTTGTAACGGATGCTAAGGTTGTGGGGCGTCTTCAGCAGAATCCGGCAGCATACGATAAGGATGGTGAGATGCATTACGATATTATATCGGCTTTTATAAAATCGATACGCGGTAGTGATCCCGATGCAGCTCTATATTGGCTTGCCAGGATGATAGAGGGTGGCGAGGATCCGGCTTTCATAGCACGCAGATTGATAATATCTGCATCAGAAGATGTTGGTCTTGCCAATCCAAATGCGTTGTTGTTGGCAAATGCGGCTTTCGATGCTGTGATGAAAATCGGATGGCCCGAGGGACGTATCCCTCTTGCTCAGGCTACTGTATATCTGGCAACCTCTCCTAAGAGTAATTCGGCATATATGGGTATTAATAGTGCTTTGGAGAAGGTTCGTGAAACCGGAAATCTTCCTGTTCCATTGCATCTTAGGAATGCGCCTACAAAACTCATGAAGGATTTGGGTTATTCAGATGGTTATAAATACTCACACGATTATCCCGGTCATTTTGTTAAACAACAGTTTTTGCCATCAGACGGTTTGGATTTCAGCTTTTGGATTCCGCAAGAGAACTCTTCAGAACAAAAAATAAAGTCATGGATGAAGGAATGTTGGGGTGATGATAAATCTTTTTCACGATAATTCTTCTGAACCTATGTCGCCTTGCTCTCCTAGCGGATGCTTATTCAATTGTCTTAAGAGGTGTGATTATAAAAGAATCTTGATGGATCTATAAATCCATCAAGATTCTTTTCAGTACCACTGTAGCTGAAATCTCACGGTTGGCAGCTTCGGGAATCACAAGTGAACGCGGACTCTCTATTACATCGTCCGTTACAATCATATTTCTGCGTACCGGCAGGCAATGCATAAAATGGGCATTGTCTGTTACTGCCATCTGACGGTTGCTGACTGTCCAGCTGCGATCGTTGCATAGTATTTTCCCATAATTGTCACCGCTGTACGCTGCCCAGTTCTTTGCGTATACGAAATCGGCGCCTTCAAATGCTTTCATCTGGTCGTACTCAACCTTCGCATTGCCTACAAATGATGGGTCTAACTCGTAACCTTTGGGGTGGGTTATAACAAACTCATAGTCGGTGGCATTCATCCATTCGGCAAATGAGTTCGGGACAGCCTGAGGCAATGCTTTAGGGTGAGGTGCCCATGTCATGACTACTTTGGGACGCTCTTTTTTCTTATGTTCCTCTATTGTTATAATGTCGGCAAAGCTCTGCAGGGGATGACGTGTGGCTGCTTCCATTGAGAATACCGGACGTCCCGAGTATTTTATGAACTGGTTGAGTATTACTTCGTTGTAGTCCTCTTCCCTGCTCTCGAAACGAGCAAACGAGCGTACACCTATTACATCGCAGTAGCTGCCCATTACAGGTATTGCCTCCAAAATGTGTTCGGGACGGTCTCCGTCCATGATTACTCCACGTTGGGTTTCTAGTTTCCAGGCACCTTGATTGATGTCAAGGACAATGACGTTCATGCCAAGGTTCAGGGCTGCTTTTTGTGTGCTTAGGCGTGTTCTGAGACTTGAATTGAAGAAGACCATCATAAGGGTCTTGTTCTTGCCCAGCTCGCAGTATTTGTATCGTTCAGCTTTTATCTCAAAGGCTTCTTCTACTGCACTTTTAAGGTTGCCTATATCATTTACGCATGTGAAATTTCTCATATGAATATATTTTATTTTTGTTCCTCTTTGTTTTTCTTCTCTTTTCTTTTCCAGAACAGCCAGCTGTTGAAGTCGTGACGTAGCATTATACCGGCTCCTTGTGTGGTTAATGTTGTCTTGGAGAAATATCGGTCGTTTACCTTACTGTATGCTTTAAGGCTTACGTTGCCGCTTTTGTTCAGCAGCCACTGTACTTCGAAATCTCCTATGAAGTTCTTATTGGCAAGTGGATTTTCACGATATCCAAAATTTCCATTTATGAGTAATCTGTTATCGAGCAGACGTCCGGAAAGCATCCCTTCTACTTCCATACTGTTCCATCCTTTTTCGCTGGTGGCAAAGTTGCCAGTGAGGTCCCAGTTGCTATCTATAATCTGTGACAGCATATTGTTTAGCTGTCCCGATATTGTACTTGAAATCAAAGACTCCATCATTGTTGAAGATTGACTCTCTGAATCTTGGTTGTTGTACCTATATGTGTAGAACTTGCCTATTCCTACAAGGTATATGAACTGCATGTTGGTCTGCTCGGGTGTACTAGTGGCACTTGCGAGAAGTTCGCGCTCCTCTTCGTTGCCATCGGGCAACTCAAGGCCGAATGTGAGGTTGGGGCTTTGTAATGTACCTGTAATGTCCATAAGACAGTTTACCTTTACGTTCTTACGACGCTCTATACTTAAATCGAGATCTGTAAGTGAAGCCGAGGGAACCACATAAGATGTATTCAGATTCAAATCGGCAAGGAATGGGTCACCATTAAAATTAAGTGTGCCCGAACGTATCGTAAACTCTTTCGGGAAGATATCCTGCATGGTGAACTTGTATGTCCCTCTGTTTAAGTCGAGGTGACCTTTCATACTGAAACCCTCTTTTTCGTCGTATATCGCATTGATTGGCCCGGTACCGTAAATATCTATATAATCGTTTGTTATTGTGTTTGTATATACACGCAGATGAAGATCGGGTGTTACGGATATCATGAAGTCGAGATTGAGTCTGCTAAGTATGCTGTTCTCATTCTCGGTGGAGTGTATGTTTAACTCCCAACTCTTATCTTTATTGGATTTGCTGTCTATGAATGTTACAAATTTGTTATCTGTGGCTCCTGCAGGGCCGGCTGCATTGTATACAAATATGGAGTTCTTTCCGGTCTCCACTTCTGCTCTTAGGCGTATACCATTATCATCCGAACTGAAATCGGCATTTCCTGTAATATATGCGGTGCCATAGAATCCGTCGTCGCCAAAACTGTTGCTGTGATAGGCAAGCAGATTATTTGCGTCTATGTTGAAATGGCATGTGAAATTTTTTAGGCTGTTGTGGCTTACAGCGCCGTTAACAATGCCGCTGTTTCCATCATTGTCGCGTATGTGTATATTGTCAAAACCTATTCTGTTATGTGTCAGACGAATTGTGTCACCACTCATGTTGTATGTGACATTTGTTGTGCGCAGACGCATGCTGCCTCTTGCGGCAAGCGCACCGTAAAGGTTTATATCGCTTAGCTTACCGCGTACTGCAATATCCCCATAAACTCTGCTGTTGACATCGCTTACAATACTGCTAATCATATTGTTTAGAAATTCAATACGAGCGCCATTGGTGTCTATCTGTAGATTTATTGTGTCGTTGGCTGGTGACACAATACCGTTTATGATACTATTATTGCCTTCATCCTTTATCTCACCTTTTATGCGTATGGCTTTGTTCTCCTTTTCCCAATCACCTCTAACGGCAAGATCGCCCATTAGACCTCCTTCGAATTTGAATCTATCTACATTCAGAGTTGCATCTATTTGGGGATTACCAAACAAAGAGCAGATGTTTATGCCACCGGTAGCGGTTCCACCGAACTCTACCGAGTGAAAATTTACAAGGTCGAACACCTCTTCAAGGACGATGTTTTTAAGGTCGATATTTAGTTTGTCCTCTTCTCTTTCACCCAATATACCGTTTATGGTTATATGTCTGTTGTCGCCATACAATGACAAATCCTTTATGGCATAGCTGTTGCCAACTCCGCTGATAGAGCCTCGTCTCAGGAACCATATACTGTCGTTATGTATTATTGTGCCGGGTTTGAATATAGCATTTACCAGCATACTCTCCTCCTTTGTATGTTCGAACTCAATATCAAGGTTTATGTTTCCTCTGTTTACCGGTGCTGTGATATTGCTCCATTCAAGATTATTGCTGAGTTTATCGTCTGCTACATTGCATTGCAGTTTTATTGTAATGTCATTCTCTTTGTTGCTGTAATCGAACTCTTCGGGAGTGTTAGCTCTTGACGGGCGTTGCATTACGGTTTGCAATGTGAGTCTCTTCTCTTCTGTTTTTGTTTCCAATAAAATGTTGCGATAGTTACGTCCTGCAATAGCTGTATTATTGAAATCAGCTCTCAGTTCGAAATGTCTGTTCTGTTCGTCACAGGTTCCGCTTATGCTTGACATCTCGGATATGCTTATAGGCAGGTCGAATAGCTTTTCCAGTATATCACTGTTTTTTATTGTAACTCCAAATACAAAATTGTTGTCCCCCTCTTTAATATCATTATCCCCTATTAACGACGGAATGTATCTCCTTAATATGTTCTTGAAACTGTTTCCAAGTGTGTTGCGTTCGTAGTATCCTGTAAGATAACCATTTATTATATCCGAGTTTACTATGAGGTTTCTTTTCTTGTCGATAGAGTTGTCGGCTATATGCATATGACGTATTTTCCAATACTGCTGAGGTGTACGCAGTCTGAAATCGTATATGTTGGCTCTCATTGTCGCATTGTCAAGGTTCTCACCCGATGCTGTAGCCTCTATTTTAAAAGATATGTTGCTCTCTTTTAATCTGTTTGTAAAGTTTAAGTTGTGTGGTATTATTGAGTCGACGTTAAGGCTTAAATTGAGTTTCTTTTTTTTACCATCTTTCTTGATTCCCAGATTTAGATTTGCAGCCAGGTTCTTATCGTTACTTATAATATTGGTGCTCAATACTTCCGGTGTAATCTTACCTATAATCTTTATAGGTGTATAGTTGTATCCGTTATAACAAAGAGAAGAAACAGTTGTATTTATTTGACCATTGTAGTTTGTGGAATCGGTATATGTGTAGCTGTATGTTGCGTTAATATCGCAGCAGTCTGTTTCCTTACCGTTAGTGATTGCTCCAATTTTTATATTTTCACCATTGATGTTGCCGTGATAACCACCCGTGCTGCTTGGAGAGATGCGCGCATGAAGGATTCCGCAGTCGCTCTCTACCGATACGTTGCTCTCAATTATCCCATTCTCAACAATAGCTTCTGCTGTTGTTGTAACTTCTCCAAGTTTGTTCAGAAACCCGGGTGCTCCTTTGCCCCCCGCGATGGAATAGATTAAACCAAGCCCTTCTGGTGTAAGTGCGCTGTTTGTCACTTTCAGATGATATCTGTTCCCACAAGAATCGTTCTTTATGGCAATATTACTTTCGAGGAATAAGGCATTGTCGTTTGTCTTTATTTCAACTCCTTGTAGTTCTATATTTTTGCTTGTTGCATTGAATGGTATTCTGAAATGTAGTGATGGCGTTATATTTGTAAGTTCGGGCATCAGAGGGGCAAGGTCGGAGATATGGAAATTATCGCTGCTTATTTCTCCATTCAATACCATGTTGTTCTCGGTCGGCCCCTTGCCCGATATCTTTGCTATTATTGCATGGGAGTCGATATGCCCGTTTGGAAGAGTAATCTTGGCTCCTTGTATAGATACGCCATCCTTATTGCCTTTAATACGTGCAAAAAAATTCTTGAGTTCGAGTCCCGATTTCTCCTTACCGTATAGGCGTCTGAGGTGTACATCTATTCTGTACGGCGATATCTCTTTTATAGAAAGCGAAGTCTCGATGTCGGATACGCATATGTCTGTTGAGTTAAATCTGGTACTATCTATACCGGGTTGTGATAGCACTCTGTAACGGAACTCGCCATCGTATATTCTCAGATGGTTAGCTCTTAATGTCGGAATTGTGGTAGAGGAAACCGTATCATTACCTGCCAATAAATCTATTATAAACTGTGCGTTTATGGTTTCATCGGGGTTGTTGCGGTATATATTTATTCTAGGTTTTGCAATCGTTATGTTGTCTATACCTATTTTGCCTTTCAAAAGGTCTATAGGAGAGATATAGATTGTCACTCTCTCTATAGAGCATATTGTATCATTGTTTAGGTCATTCAGTAGAATATCCTCTATTTCCAGTTTGTTGAATAGTCCGATGTCTACAGAACCAACTGTAAGTGGTATATTATGATATTGTGTTAAAGAGGTTATATAGTCGCCAAGCCGCTGTCTGGCAACATCGGTCCTAAGTAATATAGATAGCGAGAATATTGCAGTAGCAACTATCAATAAAACAAGTGATATGTTTCTTAGTCTCTTAATGGTAAAGCGGTGTTTGAGATGGTTCTGGGTATCTTTTTGTTAAATTATTGCAAAGGTAAGAAAAATACTGATAGTTCATTGCTTGTCAGGCTTTGATTTGGTGCAATTTTTTCTTATTTTTGCACTTCGAATATCAAATATTTTTAATCAAAAATAATAATATTGGTATGTATATAACCTTAACCATATTGTTGTTATCTGTACTCTTTTTCGTTAATGGAAAGGTACGTTCAGATATTGTTGCATTGTGTGCTTTGGCGGCACTTCTAATATTTCAGATACTTACTCCCGAAGAGGCGTTGGCCGGTTTTTCGAATAATGTTGTAATAATGATGATTGGCCTTTTTGTTGTGGGTGGAGCAATTTTTCAAACCGGATTGGCCAAGATGATAAGCTCGAAGTTGATGAAACTTGCAGGAAATAGTGAGACCAGACTTTTTTTACTGGTTATGCTTGTTACATCGGGTATCGGTGCATTTGTAAGTAATACCGGAACTGTCGCTTTGCTGTTGCCTATTGTAGTAAGTATGGCTATGAGCATGAAGATGAATCCTTCGAGATTGCTTATGCCGTTGGCCTTTGCAAGTAGTATGGGAGGTATGATGACTCTTATCGGAACACCGCCTAACCTTGTTGTAAACAATACTCTTCTACAAGCAGGGCATGAGGGATTGTCGTTCTTCTCTTTCACTCCTGTAGGACTTGTTTGTGTGGCTGTAGGAACCTTGGTACTTTTACCTCTTACTAAATGGTTTTTGTCGAAACAGGGAACATTAAGCGGTGAGAGTGCAAGTGCCGGAAAATCTCTCAAGACGTTGGTTAAAGAGTATGGAATCTCTAGCAGTCTGCATCGTTTGCAGGTTTGTGACAACTCAACTCTGCTTGGAAAGATGATTGTAGAACTCAATGCCCGCAGCAAATATGGAATAAATATAATTGAGGTGCGCAGGGTGGAGCGTGCACAGAACAGACTCCTGAAAAAGGTAATACAACTTGCAGCTGAGTCGGATACAGTACTCAATAGTGAGGATATTCTTTTTCTTACAGGAAATCGCGAGAGTGTACATGCTTTTGCGCAAGAGTATAACCTGCACTATTTATCGGAGGAACAAGGCAAGACACTTTCGCTTGACTTTTATGACATAGGTGTTGCCGAGATAGTGCTTATGCCCTCGTCAACTCTCATTAATAAAAAAATTAAGGAGTCGGAGTTCCGTTCGCGTTTTAATGTTAATGTGTTGGGTATATGCCGAAAGAACAAATATATTCTTCAGGGACTTGCCGAGGAACGAATAGGTAGTGACGACTTGTTGTTGGTTCAGGGTACATGGGATAATATAGCGGCGTTGGAGAAAGAGACTAATGAGTGGATTGTTGTCGGCCGTCCATTAGAGGAGGCTGCAAAGGTTACACTTGACTATAAGGCTCCGCTGGCAGCAGGTATAATGTTGCTCATGATTGTTGCAATGGTGTTCGATTTTATACCGGTAGCTCCTGTTACAGCTGTCTTGATAGCAGGACTTTTGATGGTGTTGACCGGTTGTTTCAGAAATGTCGAGGCTGCATACAAAACCATAAATTGGGAGAGTATTGTGCTTATTGCTGCAATGATGCCAATGTCCACTGCGTTGGAGAAGACAGGAGTTTCAGAGTATATATCAAGTACGTTGGTAAGCGGATTGGGTAGCTATGGCCCCATTGCGCTGATGGCCGGAATATATTTTACAACCTCATTGATGACGATGTTTATAAGCAATACAGCTACTGCGGTATTGTTGGCTCCCATTGCTATGAGCAGTGCCGTTGCTATAGGTGTGAGCCCAATACCTTTCCTTATAGCTGTAGCTGTAGCGGCAAGCATGTGTTTTGCTTCGCCATTCTCGACACCGCCTAATGCGTTGGTGATGCCGGCCGGTCAGTATACATTTATGGATTATGTAAAGGTGGGACTACCATTGCAGATAATCATGGCAATTGTGATGATTTTTGTTTTACCTTTGCTTTTCCCTTTCTAAAGCCATATCATGCATTAAAGAGCAATTACTATGGAGATGAATAACATACAGATGGTAAAACAACAGTTTGGGATAATAGGAAATGATCCTGCGCTGTTGCGTGCCATTGATACAGCTGTACAGGTAGCGAAAACCGATCTCTCGGTGCTCATTACAGGAGAGAGCGGAGTTGGTAAGGAGTTCTTTCCGCAAATCATACATACGAACAGTGCCAGAAAACATGGCAAATATTTTGCTGTAAACTGTGGAGCAATCCCTGAAGGTACAATAGATTCTGAACTTTTCGGACATGTGAAAGGTGCTTTTACCGATGCAGTGAGCGAACGTAAAGGATATTTCAGTGAGGCAGACGGAGGTACTATTTTCCTTGATGAGGTAGGGGAGTTGCCCATGTCTACCCAAGCGCGTTTGTTGCGAGTTCTTGAGAATGGTGAGTTTCTTCGTGTAGGTTCGTCAAAGGTGGAAAAGACCGATGTGCGTATTGTATGTGCTACGAATGTAAACCTGCCTGAGGCTATAGCCAATGGACGTTTCCGGGAGG
This sequence comes from Bacteroidaceae bacterium, assembly GCA_017507105.1. GTDB lineage: Bacteria > Bacteroidota > Bacteroidia > Bacteroidales > Bacteroidaceae > HGM04593. Next base: position 92,809 of record JAFWBM010000032.1, on the reverse strand, counting down.
ACCTGTTTTATCGTCTGAATACTGTTCCGGTGAATGTACCTCCATTGCGTAAACGTGGCGAGGATGTTTTGCTGCTGTTTAGAAAATTCGTAATGGATTTCTCGGCAAAATATAATGTTCCACGAATAGAACTCGATGAATCGGCTAAGGAGGCATTATTGGGATATTCCTGGCCGGGTAATATAAGACAGCTTAAAAATGTGGCAGAGCAGATATCCATTCTCGAATTGAATAGAAAGATTACGGCTTCTGTCGTTAAGGAGTATCTTCCACAACAGACAGCCAATTTGCCGGCAATAACAAAGACGCATGGTGGTGGAGGAAGAACATTCGAGAGTGAACGTGAGATACTTTATAGTGTGTTGTTTGATATGCGCCGGGATATTACCGAGTTACGAAATCAGGTAAAGACGTTGATGGAGGGTGCTCCTATCGCTACACATGACAATCTTCAGTATTATGCAACACATGATGCACCGCATCATCCTACAATCCATATAAGTTCGCCTATGCAGAATGTTGTAGAGGAAGAACTCGTAGGCGAAGAGTATGTCGAAGAGACTCTTTCACTTGATGAAATGGAGAAAAAGGCTATAATTGCTGCTCTTGACAGACATCGTGGACGCAGAAGAGATGCGGCAAAAGAGTTGAATATATCGGAACGTACATTATATAGAAAAATACGTGAATATGGTATCGAATAGAATACAACAGACTATCTTAGTGATTTTACCCATTGTGTTGTTGGCTTTTGCCGGCTGCAAGGTCAGTTATAAACTTACAGGTGCTTCAATTGACTATACTAAGGTGAAGACAATATCTCTTGAAACATTCCAGAATCGTGCGGCTTATCAGTGGGGACCAATGGCGCCGATGCTTAACGAGACATTGAGCGATGTCTTTATTCAGCAGACTAAGCTTGTGCAGGTTCCGCGTGGAGGAGATTTGCAACTTGCCGGAGAGATAGTGGCATACGACCAGTTCAATAAGTCAATATCTTCGGATGGATATTCGGCTATGGTACAGCTTAAGATAACTGTAAACGTACGCTTTACAAACAATACAAACCATGAAGAGGACTTTGAGCGCCAATTCTCGGCAACACGTGATTTTGATGCTACACAATCTTTGGAGTCGGTGCAAGATGAACTTGTTACCCAGATGATAAAGGAGATTGTGGAGTCTATATTTAACAATGCTGTGGCAAACTGGTAGCATATGGAGAGTCTCAGGATGTATATGGCCCACCCCGATAGTTTGGACAGGGAGTCGCTGTACAAACTGAGGATGATTGTGGCTAAGTATCCCTTTTTTGATGCAGCAAGGCTGCTCATGCTCAAGAACTTATATCTTCTGCACGATATAGATTTCGGTAAGGAGATGCGCAAGGCTGCACTTTATCTGAAAAACAGGAAGGTGTTGTTCGAACTAATGGAGGGGTATGGTATCTCTGTTAAGATAGACAACAAGAGTGATGATATTTCCGTTGACAGAACAATGAGTCTTATAGATGCTTTCCTTGAGAATTTGCCTCGGAATAGTTTGTCGTTAGAGGCTGAAGGTGCAGCAGCTGTAGATTATGTATCTACTTATCTGACAGCTAAGAAGAATGATGCAGCTCCTGATGTTCCCAAGATGAGAGGACAATCTCTTATAGATAATTTCCTATCTGGAGAGAATGAAAAGATTACGCTACAGCTGAAAAACGATAATGAGCAACATGCTGCAGATGTGGTGGAAGAAGAACTATCAGAAACCACATTCTTTACGGAAACCCTTGCTAATATTTACATTAAACAACGAAAATATAGTAAAGCTCTTGAAATTATTAGGCGATTATGTTTGGAATATCCGAATAAAAACCGTTACTTTGCAGACCAAATAAGATTTTTGGAAAAAATAGTCAAACATCAAAGGCTGAAAGAAGGCCAATAGTTCTTTCTTTATATGCTAAAGAGTTGATAATATAATGATTGGCAGGTCTTGTGATGTTTTTTTGTTTTATAGGATAATAAAAAATTAAAATAGTTATAAGAAATGTATACACTTTGTGTTATTCTAATTGTATTGGCATCTATATTGATGTGTTTGATTGTTCTTATTCAGAACTCTAAAGGTGGAGGTTTGGCTTCGGGATTTGCATCTTCTAACCAGATTATGGGTGTTAGAAAAACTACAGATTTCCTTGAGAAGGCAACATGGAGTCTTGCTGCTTTTATTGCTGTAGTAAGCATCTGTGCTTCTATAAGCATCTCTGATACTGTTGTTGTTGATGAAAGCATTTTGCAGCAGAATGCTGTTGAGACAAATATGTTGAACCCGGAGGTTGCTCCTGATTTCTCACAGCAGGCTCCCGTTGAGACAGCTCCTGTAGAGAATGCCAATTAATTAATGATTTACAACAAAAAAGCGTTCAGTAATGAACGCTTTTTTTTGTTTATTCAATCAGCACTTCTTATATCCTATCAACATCTTTCCCTCCTCTATCTTGGCCGTAAAGCACTTTGTTTGCTCGGGAACAAGTGCTATGTTGCTGCATCCTTTATCGTAAGCGTTTATAGCTAATATGCCCATATTCATTCTCAGGTTAATCTCAATGCATGGGTGAATCTTTATTGAGCCATCCTCCTCGGCAATAAGAAGATCTATACCTAGTGGGCCTTGGTATTTGTCACAGAGTTGTTCTCTCAAAAGAGAGATATGGCTCTCTATAAGCCAATCGAGTAGTGTCGGATTGCACCCATTATCTATGATTATCTCTCTTAGCTCTTTTTGGGAGGCAACCAGATTGTGTCCGTAATATCCATTATCTCCGGCTATAAATACAGAATAACCTATAAACGATACACTCTTGTCCTCTGCTATGTAAAACTCCAGTGCGAAATCTAGGTGTTTGTTGTATAGCTTGTCGGCAATGAAGCCTCCTTGACGTTTTATGAAACCTGTCAGTTTTTCGTGTATCGATGGGGCATTTATTGAGTCAGCCGAGAATACTCCGCGACCACTGCTCGACCAGGGTGACTTGAATATTGTACGTTCCTCTATTTTTAATTGCGATAGTGACTTGATGAAACGCATCTTTTCCCCAACCATTATCTTGTCGTATCCCGATTTTGTAGCCTCGCTCAGCACTCTCTTTATGTATTTTGCTGCAAACTCACGGCTTGATAGCTGACGCATTGTCTCCAACTGATTATCGTTAGGTAATAAATGCTGTGGTACTCCGAATCTCTTATATGTATCTGCGGCAGCCTTACTCCATCCCCATGGAGAAGGTTCGTATATATTCCCAGTTCGTTTACACAAGGCATCATACCCCTCTTCTGGGGATGTGAAAAATATCTCTTTGCCTTGTCCCGAGAAAAATGCCTTTGCGGTCAATGCATCCTTGCTGTTATCCACAATGATAGCATCTCCATCATTACTCCACCAGAAAGGTAATGAGGCGAGTTCCTTCTCCATTCTGGCAACACTCTTTGGGGCTATATATTCCCGCATGCCAGAGGCTAGTGCCAGGTCGTTGGAACTGTTGAACAGCAAGAGACGTTTCATTGCTTACCACTCTTGGGACATCATGTGTAGGGCTGTAACTGCACATTCGTCGCCTTTGTTGCCAAGACGTCCTCCACTGCGCTCTTGTGCTTGTTGTAAGTTGTTGGTTGTAATCAATCCAAATATTACCGGGGTGTTATACTCTACATTAAGCTTTGATAAACCGGCTGTAACACCTTCGCATATGTAGTCGAAGTGTGGAGTGTCCCCACGTATTACGCATCCTATGGCTATTATACTGTCATATTTGTTGCTCTTCACCATTTGTGATGCTCCATATATGAGTTCAAAACTGCCAGGGACACTTTTTATAGTAATCTCCTCCCTCTTAACACCATTGGAGATAAGCGTGGCTATTGCACCGTCGCGTAATGCGTATGTGATATCTGAATTCCATTCGGCATATACGATGCCTATTTTCTTTCCTTTTCCTGATGGAACTTTTGTGGGATCATACTCTGAGAGGTTGTGTAATTCGGTTGCCATAGCTTAAAGATATTTGTTGGTTGTATAGGTTTGGTGTTATAAAAAAGAGGCGGCCTTTAAAAGCCGCCTCTTTTTTATAATGGTTTTTTACTTAACGCGGTTGATGTATTTGTCTATATCAACACCTTGTGCCGATACGGGATATTTCTCTTTAATCTCTTCGTAAAGGTCAAGTGCCTTGCTATTGTTGCCGGCCTGCTCGTGCATCAATGCTGCCTGCATGAGGTAGTGAGCACTTATGGTGTTGTTGTCGGCTTTTGATGCAGCTTTTGTAAAATTGTTTATGGCTGCATTGTTATCACCGGTCTGTGCATAGCAGTTACCAAGTGCACCAAGAACTGCGGGTGCAATCATCTGGTCATCACCGTCAAAATTCTTAAGATACGGGATAGCCTCCTCATAACGACCTAGCTGTGCAAGTGAAAGACCTGCGTATGCATTTGCCAAATTGCCGCTTGTTGTGCTGCTGTACTCGTCTGCAATGGCTACAAAACCAAGATTTACTCCATCACCATCAAGAGCCTCCTGGAATGAGCCTGCTGCAAATAATGCCTGAGCAGGGAAGAGAGCCTCTGCAGCCTCTTGCTCAGCGGGTTCAACTACATAGTTGTTGTAAATGATACAGCCTGCTATTAATATTACGATGGCAGCTACTGTGCCAATAATAGTGTTTTTATTTTTGAGGACATATGCCTCTGATTTGCCCAACACCTCATCTACTGCAATGGGTGCCTGCTCTGTCTGTTTTGTGCTCATTTTTATATAGTTTTATTATTTACAGGATATTTGTTTGCAAAATATGCGCGAAAGTAATCAAAATTTTTGTAGCTCGAAAATTATAGCTGCTTTTTTTGTCCTAAGCATCAAAATATCTTGTTTTTAGTGGCTGAAAGCTGTTTATTTATTGTATCTTCGCATGATTTTTTATATATATTGAATGTTACTCGATAGTATATCTGTATTGAATTATAGAAATCTTGCCGACGTCTCTCTTTCACTGTCCGGTAAGATTAACTGTTTTATTGGCTGTAATGGAATGGGCAAAACTAATCTGCTTGATGCTATATACTATCTCTCATTCTGTAAAAGTGCCATCAGTGCTGTAGACAGTTCCAATATAAAACATGATAATCCGTTTTTTCTTATACAAGGAAACTATTTAAGTGATTCAGGTATAGCAGCCGAAATATCTTGTGGTCTGAAGCGTGGTGATAAAAAGCAGATAAAGAAGAATAAAAAGAGTTATGATAGGTTCTCCGATCATATAGGTTCAATTCCGCTAGTTATGGTCTCCCCGGCCGATAATGAGCTTATTGCCGGTGGTAGCGACGGGCGTCGTCGTTTTATGGATGTTGTAATCTCTCAATATAATCGCGAGTACTTAAGTGCACTTATACGTTACAACAGAGCGCTTCAGCAGCGAAATGCAATGTTGCGTTCCGAGGTAATGCCCGATTCCGAGATGCTATCATTGATAGAGGATATGATGGTTGCCGAGGCACAGCGTCTTTTTGAAGGTCGTAAGTCTTTTGTGGAGGAGTTGATTCCTATATTCGAAGAGTTCCATTCATATATAACAGGTGGAGAAGAGAAAGTGTCGCTATGTTACCGTTCCGATGTTGCCGATAAAGACCTTTCACAATTGTTGTATAACTCTCGTTTAGACGACAGACGTTTGGGACATACAACAAAAGGAGCACATCGTGACGAACTAATAATGCAACTCGATGGTTATCCTATAAAAAAGGAGGGTTCGCAAGGGCAGAATAAGAGTTATCTTGTATCATTGAAGTTGGCACAGTTCGATTTTCTGCGTCGCAAGGGAGGAGAAACTCCACTGTTGTTGCTCGATGATATATTTGACAAATTAGATTCAAGCAGGGTAGAGAAGATTATCAGCCTTGTTGCCGGTGATAGATTCGGACAGATTTTTATTACCGATGTGAACCGTGAACATATAGACGGTATATTAGAGTGTCTCGAGGGGGAGTATAAACTCTTTGGGGTGACAAAAGGTGATATAACATTAATAAAGGAGAGATGAAAAGAGGCGGGCTTAAATCCATATCAGAACTAGTACGTGAGACTTGTCGTGAAGAGGGGCTTGAGACTCCTCTTAATGAGTATCGCCTGCTTAAGGCATGGTCTCAGGTACTTGGAAGTGGTGTGCAGTCTTATACTAAGGAACTCTCTATAAAGAATCAGATATTGTACGTTACTTTGACTTCGTCTGTTTTGCGTCACGAGCTGATGATGAACAGACGTTCATTGGTACAGCGTTTAAATGCGCATGTGCAGGCGCAGGTTATTACTAACATTATTTTCCGATAATAATAAAAGTAAATATTAAGATGAATAATTCAAACATTAAAATCAGGCTCATGCTTTTGAGTTTTCTGCAATTTGCAGTCTGGGGAGCGTATTTGACCTCGATGGGCCGTTATCTTGGTGGCGCAGGATTGGGCGAACGTATAGGTTGGTTCTATGCGGTACAGGGTGTGGTGTCAATCTTTATGCCTGCGCTTATGGGTATCATTGCCGACCGCTGGGTGCCTGCACAACGTCTGCTCTCATTTTGTCATGCGGTAGCAGCTGCATTTATGGCTCTTACAGCCTATATGGGTACATCAATGGGTAGTGATGTTACTTTTAGCCATCTTTTCTGGTCTTACACAGCAAGTGTTGCATTCTACATGCCGACATTGGCTCTTTCAAACTCTGTATCATATACTGTTCTCGAGAAGGCCGGACTTGATACCGTGAAATCGTTTCCACCTATAAGAGTATTCGGAACCATTGGATTTATAGTCTCAATGTGGCTGGTCGACCTCATGGGATTTCAGGCAAACTGTAATCAGTTTTATACATCTGCTGTATGGGGAGCAGTGCTTGCTCTGTACGCTTTGACAATGCCTGATTGTCCGGTTAGTGCAGCCGGTGGAAAACGCTCTATTGCAACTGCTCTGGGCCTTGATGCCTTTAAACTGTTCAATCAAAGGAGAATGGCTATATTCTTTATATTTTCAATGTTACTAGGTGGTGCCTTGCAGGTTTCCAATGGATATGCCAATAGCTTTATAGCAGGTTTCAGCGAGAATCCTATATATGATGGAACTTTTGCGGTAGAACATACCAATATAATAATATCACTATCTCAGATAAGTGAAACACTCTGTATATTGCTCATACCTTTCTTTTTGGGTCGTTTTGGTATAAAACGTGTGATGCTCATCGCAATGTTTGCCTGGGTGTTCCGTTTTGCATTCTTTGGCATGGGTAACCCCGGTAGCGGTGTTTGGCTCTTTATACTCTCTATGATAGTATATGGTGTAGCTTTTGACTTTTTCAATATTTCAGGTTCGCTGTTTGTTGATAAAGAGGTCCCCGAGAATCTGCGTTCTAGTGCGCAGGGTTTGTTCATGCTTATGACAAATGGTCTTGGTGCTTCTATAGGTGTTATCGCAGCACAGGAGGTTGTCAATCATTTTGCAGTTTCACCCGAGGGGTGGAGTATTGCATGGTACATCTTTGCTGCATATGCATTCTGTATAGGTGTTTTGTTTGCATTGTTGTTTAAAGAGAAGGCACAAGCCGGATAAATTAATGCTGAATACAATGGTAGAACTTGTTGTTTCCGATATATTATGCAAAGCCTCTGATGAGAGAGCATATGTAATGATTCTCAAGGAGAAGGAAGGCAATCGCAAGATATTGGTTGCTATAGGGCATGCCGAGGCTCAGGCTGTGGCATTGGCGCTGAAAGGCGTGAATACCAAGAGACCGCTTACACACGACCTTTTTAAAAGTATGGCGGATGCATTGGGGGCTACATTGCAGTGTGTGGTAATAAACAAGGTAGATGATGGGACATTCTATTCAAACATGCTGTTCCGTCGTGGCGAGGAGTTGTGCGAGGTGGATGCCCGTACTTCGGACGCCGTAGCAGTAGCGCAGCGTATGGGTGCGCCCATATATATAGATGGAGAGTTGCTTGAACGTGTATCCATTCATGATGTTCGGGGAGGAGCTATCTCTATACCTATAATGATTGCAGATATAGGTACATTACGTTCGGTGCTTGAGAAGGCTATAAAAGAGGAAAATTACGAGCTTGCCATGAAAATAAAAGAGGAGATTGACTCTAGGGCTGCAGATTGCACACCGACAGAAGAGAATACAGAAGAGAACACAGGGGAAAACAAAGATTAAAGATATACTATGGCACTATTCTATGCACCACAAATAGCAGAGACATGGGAATTGCCCGAGGATGAGGCTGCACATTCGTTGCGAGTGTTACGTTTGGGCGTGGGTGACGAATTAGATATAACCGATGGTCGTGGTAACCTATATAAGGCTGTTATATCGTCTATATCAGGTAAACATTGTTATGTCGAGGCTAAAGAGGTGTTGTCCGGGCAGAAAGGGTGGGCCGGACATCTTCATATAGCAATTGCTCCGACGAAAAATATGGATCGTATAGAGTGGATGGTTGAGAAGGCTGTTGAGATAGGTGTCGATGAGATTACTTTTCTCAATTGCCGTTTCTCGGAACGTAAGGTGATTAAGACCGAGCGTATAGAGCGTATTGTTGTATCTGCAATGAAGCAATCTTTAAAGAGGTATAAGACGGTTGTGAATGAGATGGTAGACTTCTCTAAATTTATAAATAGTAATGTCATCGGTGACAAATTTATTGCACATTGCTACGATGATGAAAGAGTGCTGTTGAAAGAGAATCTCACTCATGGTAATGATGTTACAATACTTATAGGCCCAGAAGGAGATTTTAGTACCGATGAGGTACGTATGGCTTTGGATAATGGATTCAAGGCTGTAAGTCTGGGAAATTCACGTCTCAGGACCGAGACTGCAGGCTTGGTAGCTTGCCACACATTTAATATGAAGAACGAGATTTGATGCAACGTTATTTTATAATATTTTCCTACGATGGGGCTGCATATCACGGATGGCAGATACAGCCTAATGCACCGACAGTACAGCAAAAGCTTGAAGAGGCTCTTGCAACGTTGTTGCGTGTGGATATTCCTCTTGTAGGTGCGGGACGTACCGACAGCGGTGTAAATGCTGCAAGAATGGTGGCACATGCCGACCTTCCCGACGGATGTGATGTTGCACAACTCAAATACAAGCTCAACAGAATACTCCCTTTCGATATTGCAGTTAGCGATATAAGAGCCGTAAGGAGTGGTGCCCATGCACGTTTCGATGCCATTTCAAGGCGCTATAGTTACTATGTGACTACATTAAAAAGCCCGTTTGCAAGGCGTTACTCTTGTCGTGTTCCTGCTGATTTGGACTTTGAGGCTATGAACAGGGCTGCATCCACGCTTATGGAGTATACCGATTTTACAAGTTTCAGCAAGTTGCATACCGATGTGAAGACCAATAATTGTAAAGTGGTGTATGCCGAATGGAGGAGGTTGAATGACTCTTGTTGGGTATTTGAAATAGAGGCCGACCGTTTCCTGCGTAATATGGTGCGTGCCATTGTAGGAACATTGTTGTTGGTGGGACGTCATAAGATGACGATAGATGAATTCCGTTCAGTAATAGAGAAGAGAGAGCGTTGTGCTGCCGGCGACTCGGCTGTTGCCGAGGCTCTGTTTCTTAGTAATGTTGTATATCCCAATGATATATATCTATGATGTGGGTGGTATTGGCTTTTGCGTCGGCAGTCCTATTAGGCTGTTATGATTTCTTTAAGAAAGTTTCTCTTAAAGAGAACTCGGTCCTTGCTGTGTTATTTCTGAATACCCTTTTCAGTACAATTATTTTCTCTCCTTTTATACTACTCTCCCATAGTGGATATATTGCTGAGGGGATATTGTATGTGCCATCTATGGGTGCTGAGGCGCATATGCTGCTTGTGCTTAAGGCTGTCATTGTTCTTGGTTCCTGGCTGTGCGGCTATATCGGTATCAAACATCTGCCTATTACAATAGTCTCACCTATTCAGGCCACTCGTCCGGTCATAGTACTGTTGGGTGCCTTGCTTATTTTTGGTGAACAACTGAATCTGTTTCAGTGGATTGGTGTTATAATTGCATTGTTCTCTTTCTTTCTGTTGAGTCGTAGTGGTAAGCGTGAAGGAATAAACTTTGCTCATAACCGTTGGGTATTCTTTGTTATCATGGCTGCGTTGTTGGGTGCTGTAAGCGCCTTATATGATAAATATCTGATGCGCACCTTGCAGCCTATGTTTGTCCAGTCCTGGTTTAATCTTTATCAGTGTTTGCTCATGGGCTTGATTGTGACTGTTATGAATCTCTCTTCATCGGTTCAGCGCAGCAGACGTTTTATATGGCGCTGGAGTATTCCTCTTATTTCCATCTTTCTGGCATTTGCCGATTTTTGTTATTTCTCGGCTCTTGCTCAGGAGGAGTCTCTTATTGCTGTCGTTTCTATGATAAGGCGTGGTAGTGTTGTCGTTGCATTTGCTTTTGGTGCATTGCTTCTCCATGAGAAGAATCTGAAGAGTAAAGCTGTCGACTTGTTATTGATTTTAATTGGTCTATTCTTCTTATATCTTGGTTCGAAATGAAAAGACATATAATAGTTTTCGTTATTTTGTTTTCTGTATGTGGTAATATCTCAGCACAGAAAAATATAAAGAATTATTTTGTAGAGATGCCCGACACGATGTTGCCATTGCTCAGTACGAATGCACGTCTTGATCTTGTGGATTTTTACGAGGCCGGCATGCGTGCTATAGTGACTAACAGACTTGACGGCAAGAGTGAATTGCTAAAGCTGGAACCCGACTTTCTGGAACTTAAGACATCTGCCAGTGCATCCATGCAGATGAAAATGTTGTCTACTCTCAACGGAGACACTATATTGTGTGTTGTTACGAGTGCATGTGCAGAGGCTTGCAACAGTAATATTCGTTTTTATGATAAAGGGTGGAGAAGTCTGCAATCGGATAGATTCTTTGATAAACCGCAGATTCGTGAATTCTTTATAGAATCAGACTCAATAGATAAGGCAATTGCAATATCCGATATATATCTTGTCAAGCTGTCACTGTCAGCTGACAGTGACAGCTTGCATGCTGAATATACGATGCCCGATTATATGATGCAAGAGGATTCCTGTTTCGTGGCATCCCGTATTCGTACTATCTGTTATAGTTGGAGTGGTAGAAGATTTATCGGGGAATAGATACTCTACCCACACCAACGGGATATGAAATCCTTATTCTTCGTCCCAATCTTCTTCAAAATAAAACTCTTCGTCCGACTCATCAATGGGTTCGTAACCCTCATCCTCCCAATCGGCAAAGTCATTGGCAAGCATACGCTTGTCATAGTTACGATGTACCAGTTCCTCACGCTTGACGGCAGCAAGCATATTCTCTTCGCTGTTCAGCTGTTGCCACAATATATCTTTCAAATCCTGTATTCCTTCTCCTGTTGCCGATGATATAAAGATGTGAGGAATCTCTTTGGGTAGGTTCTCGGATAGCATCTCCTTAAGCTCATCATCTATGAGGTCGCTCTTTGTTATTGCCAATACCCTCTGTTTATCCAGCATTTCAGGATTAAAAGTGGCAAGCTCGTTAAGTAGTATTTCGTACTCCTTATTTATATCCTCGGTATCGCATGGTACCATAAATAACAATAGTGAGTTGCGCTCAATGTGACGCAAGAATCTGAGCCCAAGTCCGCGTCCCTGGCTGGCCCCCTCTATTATTCCCGGTATATCGGCCATTACGAATGATTTACCGTCACGGTATGATACTATTCCCAGATTAGGCTCCAATGTCGTAAACGGATAATTTGCAATCTTTGGCTTGGCTGCTGACACACTTGACAGAAGTGTCGACTTTCCTGCATTTGGGAAACCCACAAGACCTACATCGGCCAATAGCTTCAACTCAAGTGTGACAGTGAGCTCGCGCATTGGCTCTCCCGGTTGTGCAAAACGTGGAGCCTGTCTGGTTGGGGTGGCAAAGTGTACATTTCCCAATCCGCCGCGTCCTCCTTTCAGCAATATAACCTTCTGTCCGTCTTCGGTAACATCGCATAGATACTCTCCGGTCTCGGCATTATATGCAACAGTGCCGCATGGAACATCTATAATTTTGCTCTCTCCATCAGCACCGGTACTGCGGTTTACTCCACCATTTTGTCCGTTCCCGGCAAATACATGACGTTGATATTTAAGGTGTAGTAGTGTCCAGTAGTTGCGGTTGCCACGTAAGATTATGTCCCCTCCTTTTCCTCCGTCACCACCGTCAGGACCTCCATTCGGGAGGTATTTTGCACGATGAAGGTGTGCCATTCCGCGTCCACCACGTCCCGAACGGCATATTATCTTTACATAGTCTATGAAATTCGATTCTGCCATATTGTAATATGAACAGAGAGGATGCATAGTTTGTTACAGCATCCTCTCCTTTTTTATTCTGTTAATATATTAGATCTTGCTGTCAATGGCTGCAACAATGTCATTGAATATACGATCAAGTTCACCAAGACCATTTATATAACAGTGTTTACCATCGTTCTTGTACCACTCTTTCAGGGGCGAGGTCTGCTCGTTGTATACGACAAGACGTTTTTTTATTGTCTCTTCGTTGTCATCGGCACGTCCTGAGGCCTGTCCGCGAAGCAATAAGCGTGTCATGAGTTCCTCCTCGGGTACATCAAGCTCAATCATTGCGGTTACATCCTGTCCGCGCTCGTTAAGCATCTTTTTCAGAGCTTCAGCTTGTGCTATTGTTCTTGGGAAGCCATCGAATATGACACCCTTGCTATCTGTAAGAGCATCTAATTTCGCAGCCAGAATATTTACCATCAGTTCATCCGGAATAAGCTGTCCGTTGCCGATAAGCTCTTGGGCAGCACGGCCAAGTTCGCTGTCGGCTTTAATCTCGGCACGAAGCACATCGCCGGTGGAGATGTGGTCCAGTCCATACTTCTCTACTATTTTCTCACTTTGTGTACCCTTGCCTGAGCCGGGTGCACCGAAAATTACAATATTCAGCATGTCTTATCTGTTTTTATTATTCAACAACTTCGTATATATTTGGTAGGTTACGGCCTAAACCATCGTAATCTAGTCCATATCCTACAATAAATCTGTCGGGAATGTTAAATACGCTGTATTTTACATATACAGGAACCTTCAAGCGCGCAGGTTTAAGAATGAGTGATGCAATGGCTATACTCTGCGGCTCGTCTACAGTAAGGATGTCCAGTATCTTCTGCATGGTAAGACCTGTATCTACGATGTCCTCAACAATGATGATATCACGTCCTTTTATCGACTCGGTAAGTCCAATCAGCTGGCGGACATTACCTGTAGTGTCGGTGCCTTCGTATGATGAGAACTTTACAAAAGATATCTCACATTCGATATCAAGGTTTTTCATCAAATCGGCAGTGAACATGAAGGAGCCGTTTAGAACTCCTAATAGCAAAGGTTTACGACCTTTATAATCTTTATTTATTTCATCAGCAACTCTCTTCACTCCCTCTTGAATCATCTCATGGGTAATGGAGATATTGAAAACTTTATCATTGATCTTAATGGTTGACATAAATGGAATATTAGTGACTTGAAGTATTTTGCCAATATATGAATTATATGCTTTCTAAAATACAAAAGTAGCATAAAGTTCCGAAATATTGTGCGAAATGGATATTTTTATTCTCTATTTTTTTAACAAGCATTAGGGATTGTTTGAAATTGAAGGGATTTTTATTGTATAGCATATAGCATAATGTCTATTTCTGTTATGCTCTCCCTCTTGTCTCCTTGTTTAAGTATAATAAAATACACATTCGTAATAGTTCTATTCGAATGATATAAATCTAAACAATCTTTAATTTATAATATAGATATAAAAACAATTTATTATCTTCGCACCACTAAAGATAGTTGTATGAGGAAATCTATATTCATATTGCTTGCGTATATTGCCATGCCTTTGATGGCTCAAGTCGAGGTGACAGCTTTCAATACAGGGATGAACGAGGGTGTTACATATTTCCTGCCCCGTACAGGGCTTGATATTACAGTTCGTGCCAAATGTATAACCAGCACGCCGGGTGAGTTTGCCAGATATGCTGACAGGTTTTTGCGTATCTCTGATGCGGTGGCATCTGAATCCAAGGAGTGGCAGTTGGCAGGTGTTCAAGTTGACAGGGTAGGGCTTCCCGACGAGCAGAAAGCATTTACGGTGAGCATAAACAATAATGTTTCAAGTAACTTGTTGCTTACAGATGACGGCATTATACATGCCATAAACAGGGATGTGGACGTAGAGGAGAAAGAGCATAAAGAACCGAGGAGCGTTAAAAGGATTGATCCACGTATCTATTTTACCGAGGAGATACTTCAGTCTACATCTACCGCAAAGATGGCCGAACTTGTTGCAAAGGAGATCTATGCAATACGTGAGAGTAAATTGGCAATAACACGTGGTAACGCCGACAATATGCCGAAAGATGGACTTTCGATGCAATTGGTGTTGGCCGAGCTTGAACAACAAGAAAGAGCGCTTACCGAACTTTTTGCAGGTCGTGTAGATACAACATCGTACGAATGTAACATTCGCTACATTCCTACAGCCGAGAGCGACACAGCACGTTCGGTGCTTTTCCGTTTCTCTCGCAAGCTGGGTATTCTTGAACGGGATAATATGGCAGGTTCTCCTATCTATTACGATTTTGCCATCAGAGAGATTGCAACAGAGCCGCAACAGCCCGAGGAGACAGGAAAACTATCGAAACTGCTGAAGAAAAAAGAGCTTAAGAAAGAGGGAATTTGCTATATTGTTCCCGGAAGAGCAAACCTGAAAATATATACGGCTAATGGAACACTCTTTGATGAGGAGTTGCCGTTTGCTCAGTTTGGAACAATAGAGGTGCTGTCGAAGAAACTCTTTGGCAAACAATCTGATATAAAGGTTCTGTTTGATAAAAGCACCGGTGCTATAATAAGTATTGATAATTAATAAAGATAATATAACATGTTTGAAAATTTAAGTGAACGCCTTGAACGCTCATTGAAGATATTGAAGGGCGAGGGTCGTATTACAGAAGTAAATGTGGCCGAAACCCTTAAAGATGTGCGAAAAGCACTATTGGATGCCGATGTAAACTATAAGGTTGCTAAAACATTTACAGATACAGTAAAGAATAAGGCCATAGGTCAGAATGTGCTTACATCAATTCACCCCAGTCAATTGATGGTGAAGATTGTACACGATGAGCTAACAACCCTTATGGGAGGTGAAACAGCCGAAATTAGCTACGAAGGTCATCCGGCTGTAATACTTATGTCCGGTCTGCAAGGTTCTGGTAAAACCACATTCTCTTCGAAACTTGCAAACTATTTGAAGAAAAAGAGAAACCGTAAACCTCTGTTGGTAGCATGTGACGTCTATCGCCCGGCCGCAATAGATCAGTTGAAGGTGTTGGGTGAGCAAATCGAGGTTGATGTATATAGCGAACCCGAGAATAAGAACCCGGTGCAGATTGCACAGAATGCCATAAAAGAGGCCAAACAGAAAGGGCATAATATTGTAATTATCGATACGGCAGGACGTTTGGCTGTCGATGAGGCCATGATGCAGGAGATTGCTGCCATTAAGGATGCAATAGAACCCAATGAGATTCTCTTCGTCGTAGACTCCATGACAGGACAGGATGCCGTAAATACAGCCAAGGAGTTTAATGACAGGCTCGATTTTACCGGCGTAGTTCTCACTAAACTCGATGGTGATACTCGTGGTGGTGCAGCCCTCTCTATACGCAGTGTGGTAAATAAACCTATAAAGTTTATAGGTACCGGTGAAAAGATGGAGGCGATAGACCTGTTCCATCCCAACCGTATGGCCGATCGTATACTTGGAATGGGTGATGTCGTCTCACTTGTAGAGCGCGCCCAAGAGCAGTTCGATGAGGAGGAGGCTAAGAAATTACAGCGTAAACTAGCTCGCAATCAGTTCGATTTCAACGATTTCCTATCTCAGATTGAGCAGATAAAAAAGATGGGTAATATAAAGGATCTTATGGCTATGATTCCCGGTGTAGGCAAGGCTGTAAAGGATCTTGATATAGATGATGATGCCTTCAAGAGTGTCGAGGCAATAATACACTCCATGACACCCAAGGAACGTGCCAATCCGGATATCATAAATGTATCGCGCAGGGAGAGAATTGCAAGAGGTAGCGGTACAACACTGCAAGAGGTTAACCGTCTTATGAAACAATTTGATCAGATACGTAAGACAATGAAAACCGTTGCCGGTGGCAAGATGGGTAAGATGATGCAGGGAATGCCCCGTTTCAGATAACAATTAAATATAACGATTATGCAGATAATAGACGGAAAAGCCATCGCTGCAGATATAAAGAAAGAGATAGCTCTGCAGGTTGAGGAGATAATAGCTACAGGAGGCAAGCGCCCACATCTTGCAGCAATCCTTGTAGGGCATGACGGCGGTAGTGAGACATATGTTGCCAATAAGGTGCGTGCATGTGAAGAGTGTGGTTTTACATCAACACTCATACGCTACGAAGAGGATGTGACCGAAGAGGAACTCCTCTCTAAAGTGTGCGAGCTTAATGCCGATGCCGACGTTGACGGTTTTATCGTGCAGCTTCCTCTTCCCAAGCATATAGATGAGCAAAAGGTTATAGAGACTATCGATTACCGTAAAGATGTGGATGGCTTCCACCCTATAAATGCAGGTCGTTTGGCAATAGGATTGCCATGTTATCTGTCGGCAACGCCAAATGGTATCATTGAGTTGTTGAGGCGATACAATATAGATACAAAGGGCAAGAAATGTGTAGTGCTTGGACGTAGTAATATTGTGGGTAAGCCGGTTGCTACTCTAATGATGCAGAAACAGATTCCGGGTGATGCCACTGTGACAGTGTGTCACAGCCATACAGCAGATATCGAGGCTGAATGTCGTGCAGCCGACATAATTATTGCTGCTCTTGGTCAGCCCCACTTTGTAAAGGCCGATATGGTAAAGGAAGGTGCTGTAATAATAGATGTAGGTACAACACGTGTTCCCGATGCGACACGTAAATCCGGTTTCAGATTGTGTGGTGATGTCGATTTCAAGAATGTGGCACCAAAATGCTCCTATATAACACCTGTGCCGGGTGGTGTCGGTCCCATGACTATTGTGTCGCTAATGAAGAATACGCTTCTTGCTGCAACGCACAAGATATATTGACAGTTCCGCAAATGAATAGTTTGCGTCCGGTAATATTCGTGATACTCATCTTTGTGGCGACATTGCTCACCGCTCAGGGTATCACGTTTCCTTTTTCACGTCTAAGCCTTCTCTTTGCAGGTGATTTAATGCAACATCAGAGTCAGTTGGATGCTGCCAAAGTGAGTGATGGTACATATAGTTTTTCGTCGTATTATAGATATGTGAAGGAATATATCGAGGGTGCAGATATTGCAATTGCAAATCTCGAAACTACAATAGGCACAGGACGGTTCGGTGGCTATCCGGCTTTCTGTGCGCCCGACAGTTTTCTTTATGCAGCAGCGGATGCCGGTTTTGATGTATTGTTATTTGCCAATAATCATTGTATCGATAGGGGTAAGAAAGGGGCGCTATATACAATGCAGATGATGGATTCACTGGGAATTATGCATTGCGGAGTATATCGTGATAGTCTCGATCGCGCCATTCGTTATCCATTGATGATTGAGAGGAAGGGGATACGTATGGCAATCCTTAACTATACCTATGGTACAAATGGTATTCAGGTCCCGGAACCTCTGATAATTAATTATATAGATAAAAAAATAATAGCCTCCGATATATTAAAGGCCAAGAGAATGGGTGCCGATGCAATAATAGCCTGTATGCATTGGGGTGATGAGTATATATCCCTGCCGCCTAAGAGAGTACGTGAACTATCGGATTGGCTGTTGAAGCAGGGCGTGGACCATATAATAGGAGGTCATCCGCATGTGCTGCAGCCTATAGAGGTTCGAGATGGAGAATTTAATGCATCGCGTAGTACAGTAGCATATTCATTGGGCAATTTTGTTTCCGGAATGTATGCCCGAGGTAGGGATGGAGGTGTAATGTTGCGCTTGAATATGTGCATGGTCGGGTATATTACATATTTACAATCTTTAGAGTATATGCTTACCTGGGTAGCTCGTCCACATCGCGACGGAGTTGATAATTTTACTATTCTCCCTGCTGTAAATGTTCCGTTGGAGTTACCCGAGTCGTCACGTAACAAGTGTATGGAGTTTGTCAATGATTCTCATTCCTTGTTTGAATTACATAACAAGGGAGATATAAATGAATTCTATTAACAGAGTATTTCTGTGCTGCAACAACAACAAACACAACAGGATTTTTCTGTTGCG
Organism: Bacteroidaceae bacterium; assembly: GCA_017507105.1. Lineage (GTDB taxonomy): Bacteria > Bacteroidota > Bacteroidia > Bacteroidales > Bacteroidaceae > HGM04593. Next base: position 74,377 of record JAFWBM010000032.1, on the reverse strand, counting down.
TTTGTTGTTGTTATATTTTCTTAGTCTACCATCACACCGCTGCTCCTGAATTCAGAAAGCGAGTATCCGGTATGTCTCTTGAAATATCGGTTCAGATAACTTTGGTCGGGGAAGTGGAATTCATTTACAAGTTCTTGAAAACTCTTATGTGTATACAGAAGTACCACTTGTAGTTCAATGATGGTGTATTGGTCTATTATCTCTTTTGCATTTTGTCCCGACGTGCGTTGGCAAATCGTATTAAGATGGCGTGTGGATATATTCATCTTATCGGCATAATACTGTACCGAACGTTCTTCTCGGAACTTTTGTGTAAGCAGATTTCTGAACTCGTGGAATAGTTTGTCTTTACTCTCTGTTATAATCTCTTTTGTTTGGTGTATATTTAAATTCTTTATCTTCTGTATATACAGTAGTAATGCATTTACCGATAGTATAATGTTTTGTCTGCAATACTCTACATTCTCGGGCTCGTTTGTTACCATTATCTCCATTAGGTCTATCTGTCGGAATATATTGGAAACAAATTCTTTCTCCAACTCGCTATCTTTTCCATTGTATGGTGTACGTATTATTTCCTGCATTGCCTCAGGTGTGAAGGAGCTTCGTGCTGCTAACCATATATGTTTCGAAAGTCCAAGCAGGCGTGCCGAGAAGTCGCTTGTAATATCAAAAAGAAGAATCTTGCTTCCTCGTGGGCATATTATAATTTGTCCTTGCGTAAAGCGGTGTTTCTGTCCATCTATGGTAAAGAGTGCCTCACCACTCAGACACCAGAATATTGATGTGAACTGAAATTGATACGAGTGTTGTACAAATTGTTGCAGTGATGACTTTATTGTTGCAAAGCCAAACTGAGGTATTTTCTTAAGATAGACGTTGTTCATTATGTACTCTGTTTAGAAGGAATTTTTTATTTTGTTTGGTGCAAATTTGGTGAAAATAATTCGTGTTAGCAACAATATTGTTAAAAATGTTGTATAAGTGTTTTAACAGATAAAATAATACTCTTCTAACTTATATGAACCATTACTTATACCTATTTCCTGTTTTCACACTTCACCTCACACTGTTAGGTTGATATCAATCCACAGCGCAACGGAAAACAAACAGCCCTTACAGCGAAACTTGTAGAACCTTTTGCATATTTCGCTTGATACCAATACTATTGTCGTTATAAAAATCTCGGTGATATAAATCCTGCAGAGTCGAGATGTAGTTATACAAAAAATAAAACTGCTTATAGCAGTTTTATTTCAAATAAAGGTTAGCTTGTGGAGCTGGAGGGAGTCGAACCCTCGTCCAAACGAGGAAACCATACGCTTTCTACACGCTTAGTCATCGGTGAAATTTTCGTGCATAGGCAAGACCGTGACCGCCAACATATGCCTTATCCTCTAAAAATTTCACCGTATCATCGAGGCCTGATACGGCTAGTCCCGAGTTGCCTGCACCACCTTTTCGGATTGCTTCGGAACAACTGCGTCCGGGTGATGTCTCGTCCAAGCACCTGGTGCCCGGATAAAGCTAATCTACTATACTTCGATTAAGCAGCGAGAGCATAATTTGTTTCGCCAGATAATTGTCGATGGCTCGGATTATAGTGCAAACCAACGAGGCACTGCGTGCTTACGTACATTTTCTACCCGCTGTCAAAACCAAACAGCCCCGTATAAGTTATGTACATTCCCATTTTATGGGTCTGCAAAGTTACTGCTTTAATTTGTTTATACAATAAAATTGCTCTATTTTTGCAAATCTATATCGGCCAAAAAATAATATGACACATATCGAGTCCTGGATTATTGCTTTCGCATTGGCAATGGATTGCTTTGCTGTCTCTATTGCCAGTGGTGTTATTTTTAAACAATATAAGTGGCGTAAAATGTTGCTTATCTCTTTTCTGTTCGGTCTTTTCCAGGCTATCAATCCTCTGTTGGGATGGACCGGCACCGGTTATTGTCGACACTTTATAGAGAGTGTCGACCATTGGATTGCTTTTGGAATTCTTTTATATTTGGGCATACAGATGATTAGGGATTCATTCAAGGATGAAGAGCACAAGAACTTAAATCCTGAGTCGTTGAGGATGATTCTTATTATGGCTGTAGCAACAAGTATTGATGCTTTTGCTGTGGGAATATCTTTCTCGTGTATGGGAATATTGCAACTCTCGACGTTGTTGTATCCTTTGATGGCAATAGGTGTAACATCGTTTCTTATGTCAATGACGGGGCTGCTTCTGGGTATTAGGTTCGGTAAGGGCTTCGCACAGAGCCTGCGTGCCGAACTTTGCGGAGGTGTTATACTTATTATTATTGGAACTAAAGTGCTTATAGAGCATACATGTTGACACGTTCGTTTTGTTTTTTTACTTATTCTGTTATTGTTGATGTGGATGATATTCTCTCTGCTTCGTCCATAATGTTTGCAGAACCATATTTATATAGGTTATATAATGAGAAAACTATTTAGAGAGTTACATTTATGGCTTTCACTTCCTTTCGGGCTGCTTATTATGGTTACCTGTTTTACAGGAGCCATGCTTATGTTTGAGAATGAGGTGACACTCTTATGTAACTATAGGGCGACATTCGTTGTTCCGGATGGTAGGCCTCTTCCTATTGATGTTTTGGTTTCTAGTGTGAAGGATATCCTTCCCGAAGATATTGATGTTACGGATGTTGTCGTCTATCCCGAAAATGATAGAGCATATAAAGTTAAGCTATCGGCTCCAAAACATGCAGCAATGTATGTCAATCAATATACAGGTGAGGTTACCGGAGATGCCGGACGCCTACAGTTTTTCAGGGTGATGCGCCATATGCACCGTTGGCTTATGGACGACTCTAGAGGCAAGGGTGGGGTGTTTTGGGGACGTCTCGTTGTTGGCACAAGTACAATTGCATCTGTAGTTATTCTCATTACCGGTATTGTGTTATGGGTGCCACGTTCTCTATCCTCTCTTAGGAATCGTCTTAAGATTGTAGCTACCAAAGGTTATTCACGCTTTTGCTACGATTTGCATGTAGCAGGTGGATTTTATGTTGCATTGCTCCTGTTAACGATGGCTGTTACAGGACTTACATGGTCTTTTAGTTGGTATAGAAATGGTTTTTATGCTCTTTTGGGGGTAGAGGAGGTACAGGGGATTGGCAGAAATAGGAGGGGACAGGAAACGGTTAATAGCGTTGAATGGCCTTCCAATGTATGGCAAAGAGCCTATGAAACTGTTGCAGAAAGGAACCCCGGGAAACTGATTACTGTATCGAAGGGTAGGGTTGCAGTTGCTGTGGGGGGATTAGGAAATCAAGAGGCTGTTGACTGTTATACTTACAATGTGGATGGTGATATTGTGGATGAACTTCTATATGAGGATAGCGGCAGGCTTGCAAAGATAAGAGGGTGGATTTATTCGTTGCATGTGGGTTCGTGGGGTGGTCTTCTAATGAGGGTGCTATATTTCCTTGCTGCATTGTTTGGAGCTACACTGCCGCTAACCGGATATTATATGTGGTTTAAAACTCTATTACGTAATAGGGGTAAAAGGGGGCGTTGCTGACAAATATGGTTATATAGCTTGCCCGATTCTGATAAATAACTACCCGATGTCCAACGGACATCGGGTAGTATATATGTGGAATATTCTGGCTCTGTTTTTTTATCTTGCGTAATTAACAGCTCGTGTCTCACGAATTACTGTAATCTTAACCTGTCCGGGATAGGTCATCTCGTCCTGAATCTTCTTTGCTATTTCACCCGACAGTTGTTCAGTCTGTTTGTCGTCTATCTTGTCGGCACCTACAATTACTCGAAGTTCTCTACCTGCCTGAATTGCGTATGTCTTGGTTACTCCCGGGTAGGACATTGCCAACTGCTCAAGGTCGTGCAGACGTTTTATATAGGCCTCTACAATTTCTCGGCGTGCTCCGGGACGTGCTCCTGATATGGCATCGCACACTTGTACTATGGGGGCTATGAGGCTTGTCATCTCTACTTCGTCGTGGTGAGCGCCAATAGCGTTGCATATATCGGGTTTCTCCTTATATTTCTCGGCAATCTTCATTCCATACTCTGCATGTGGCAATTCACTCTCTTCATCGGGTACTTTACCTATATCGTGTAATAATCCTGCACGTTTTGCTTTCTTGGGATTCAATCCTAGCTCTGCAGCCATTACTGCACATAGGTTTGCGGTCTCACGCGCATGTTGCAGAAGGTTCTGACCGTAGGATGAACGGTATTTCATTTTACCAATAATCCTTATGAGTTCGGGATGCATACCATGTATTCCCAGGTCTATGGTGGTGCGCTTTCCTGTCTCTATAATCTCTTCTTCTACTTGTTTCTTAACTTTTGCTACAACCTCTTCGATACGTGCAGGGTGTATGCGTCCATCTGCAACCAATTGGTGTAGTGCAAGTCGTGCTATCTCGCGGCGAACGGGGTCGAAGGCGCTTAAAACAATGGCTTCGGGAGTGTCATCTACTACAATCTCGACACCGGTGGCGGCTTCCAACGCACGTATGTTACGTCCCTCACGACCTATGATGCGTCCTTTCATCTCGTCATTTTCGATGTGGAATACTGTTACAGAATTCTCAATAGCGGTCTCGGTTGCTACACGCTGTATGGTCTGTATAACAATTTTCTTTGCTTCGCGTCCGGCTGTCATTTTTGCATCGTCGATGATGTCGTTTATGTATGATGCAGCCTCGCTCTTAGCCTCCTCTTTTAGTGATTCTACAAGACGCTCTTTTGCCTCCTCTGCCGACAAACCGCTTATGGTTTCCAGCTTCTCGCGCTCTTCTTGGCGTATCTTCTCTACTTCTTCTACTTTGCGATCCAATACCTGTTTCTGTGCCTCTACATTTTCTTTGAATGAATCTAGTTCGTTCTTGCGACGCAGTAGGTCTTCGTTGCGTTGGTTGAGCTGAATCTCGCGCTGCTTTATGTGATTCTCGGCCTGATGTATCTTGTTGTTACGTTGCGAAATCTCCTTCTCAAGTTCGGCTTTCTTGTTCAGGAACTTCTCTTTAACCTCAAGCAGTTTGTTCTTCTTAATAACCTCGGCCTCTTTTCTGGCATCGCTGATTATGCGTTCGCATTTCGATTTAAGTGCGAATTTGTTTATCATATATTGGCATATGAGACCGACTATTACACCAACGGCCAAGCCAATAATCAATGTTATGAAATCCATAATATTACAAAATTTATATTATAATAAAAGCACATCGCTATATTCCGTAAAAGGGTAAAATTCTACCCACTCCTTTTTATGAATATGGCAATGCGCGAAACTCCATTTTTACAGGCGATATAATCGCCGTGCATCAGGGGAATATGGATTATTCAGCTTCCAAGGCACTGTCTACAATCTTTGACAGTTCTGTTATCTTATGCATGACATTGGCCGTACCTATCTTGTCGGCATTTGTCACTAAATCGTATGCAATATTTATAGCTGCCATTGTGATGACTCTCACCTCGTCCTCTCCTTCGAAATGTTGTTTATAGCGTACCAATGTTTCGTTGATGAGGCGTGCTGCCTGACGGTAGTTCGCCTCCTCTCCTATCGGTATATTCATAGGGTACGAACTGCCATCTATCACAAGGTTTATTCCCACTATTCTATCTTCCATAATGCTCTTGGTCTTTTTTTTCTCTTATTTTGTAAGTGACTCAATGCACTGGTCGATTTCACGCACTAATCTTGTCACCCTCTCGCGTGTCACTCCTATCTCGGCATCGCTCAATGAGATGACTTTAGCCTGTTTTAGATTGTTGTATTTCTGTTCCAGTGAGATGTAGCGTTGTTGTAGGTCCTTGAGCAATGTGTCGCGTTCTACAAGAGTCTTTTCCAACTCCTTGTTGCGTTTTACATATTGTTCGTGTTTGAGCTTTAAACGATATAGTTTCTCTTCAAACGCCTCTAACTTTGTAATGTCTTCACTAGTCATATTACAGCAATCAACTCACAAATATATATGAATTTTCGGAATCTCGAAAGATTTGTAACTATTTTTATCTATTTAAAAGCATTACAGGAGGGGTGAGTATGTTGTTTTAATGGAAGTTTTACCTGGTTTTATCTATATTTCTTTTTAAATGGCACAAAATGTTTTTGGTTGTGGTTGCCCTTTCTTTGAACTATAATTCAGAGAACGCAGGTTGTTCCTGAATGAGTGGCTGTGCGTGGTTGTTACTATTATTTTTCTAATAGTATATTCTCTGTTATCATATAATGGGGCGAGAGAAGCAAAAAACTTGCATAGTCGGAATCCTTTTCTCCTGTTCCGAAATCAAATCCGTCATTGGTATGGAACTCTATCTTGCGGCTCCCTTGAAATCCGAATCTTTCGTAGTACTTGTATAGGCTCTCCTTTGCCGGAATAAGATATATGGCTGATAGTCCCTGCTTTTCTGCCATCTCTATAGCCTGATGTATTAGTTGTGTGGCATAGCCTTTGTTGCGTGCCTTAGGGGATGTGGCTACTGCATATATGTATCCGACCTTGTAACTATTGTGTTTGAATATAAGTAGATGCAACATGGAAAGAAACTTGCCATCTTTTTCAATGTAGAGCATATTGCTCTCATTGTAATGGTGTTGCATGAATTGCGAGATAAACTGCTCACTGTCGCCGAAAACCTCTCTCCATAGCTCGATACATGCTTTATCCGGTTCTTTAATCATGCTCTCGGGGTATCATTTCGTAACGGTGTAACATCAATAATGGGTTGTAGGCTCTCTTTACCTGGCGCAATCCCGGGTCGCCTAAATCTTCTTCGCGGTTTATATATTTCAGATTGGGATATTCGTCAAGCATGTCAGCTGCAAAGTAGCGGTTTATGGCTTCTCCGGCTCCAATGATATCGCGCTTGGCTTTTTCAATATGGGTGTAGAGTGTCTCTCCGAATAGTTCGCCTAATGTGAATGCTGCTATCTCTCCGTTTACTCTAAGTATGGCTGCTTTCTGTTTATATAATTTGAGGTTTTTTACTGTTGCTATGCATTGCCACTGTTCGTAACATCTCATGTTGTCGTCGCGGTTCTTCTGACATTCTCTCTCTACAACCAAAAACTTTATAATCTCAGCAATATCCGATTCAGTACAACGGCTATAGCTATGATTGGGATATTCTGCTTGAAATTTATTGTATCTGTTGCGTTTTTTGTTTAAGGCTTTACCTTGAAGTGTTGCCAGTGATGAGGCGCTATATATATAGTCACTCCAATTTTCAAGTGTGTGTGCTGTGTAATGGGGTAGAATAGCTGATATATCATTTGCAAATGATTCCGGGACTGCTGTCAGACGTAAAACTTCATCTCTCTCCTGACAATGCTGCTGCAGGATGGCAATTGAGCTCTCGAATGGAAGTTCGCCTATAGGTGCTAGGTAGGCTCTACTCTGAAGGTCGGCTTGTGACTTGCATGATATGAAGAGGGTTTTCTCCCATATAGCGTATTTATAGTCCATGAAACGTGCCCACATTATAAGATTACCGGGCGTATAGTCGCATGATTGTGTGTATTGGGCTATGGCAAAGGGTAGTAAATCCTCGGCGCTATCTATTGTTATCGGCTTGAAATGGAGCATTTTTATTATTCTGATTTATTATAAATAGCAAAAGGCTGTCGACAGAAAAGTTTGTCACTCAGCCTTTTGCTATATAAAGATTTTTATTTTTTGTCCATATCTTCGGCTTGTGGACGCGGCTCTTTCTTTGCCAACGTTACAATCTTGTATACATAGTCGACCATCCATTTTTCAGAGTATCCCAGGCGCTCTTTGTATTGTCTTACTGCATATACAGTTTTGAATGTAGCTTCGTCTTTCCAGTTGTTTTTGGTAAGAATGTCATTGATGGTCTTCTCGGTGAGGCTTCGCAACATACCCTTGAAAATAGATGGCACACGCAATTTCCAACTTAGAAGATTACTTACCAACATCATTAAATCGTTGTTGAAACCCTGAAAGGCAAACAGATAGGGCTGTACACTGTTCATGTTCTTGCAGTTCTTTTTTATAGATGAGTCAATCTCTTTGAAAAACTCATCGTTCATGCCGTATATCTGTTCAAGCATCTTCTTGCACCTGCTACGCTCTGCCACTCCCAGCTTGTTGTTTTGTGTGGCAACCTTGAGTGTACGTTTGAATGTTGCCATGTCGGGTAACATTCCTATATTGGTTATTCCGAGGTTGGCTGCAAGTACCGACTGATAGTATACTCGTATGAGGGTCATGAAGTCTTCCATGCCTCCAACCTTCTCTGTTGTATTGTTTTTCTTTTTGAAAAAATTAAAAAGTCCCATGTTATACTTTCTTTATATATTTATTTCTTTTTTCTCTTCTGTTGCTCCTCGAGCAGACGCTGCTGCTCTTGTTGCAGTGCTTCGAGACGTGCCATCATTCCGCTGCGCTTTGCAGGGTTGTTCTTGTTCGACTCATAGAATGTCTCCATCTTACGGAGTAGCTCTTCTTCCTTGACGGTTCTTCTAAGGTATATGAATATCAATACGCTTATGAGTGTAGATAGGAAGTAGTAGTAGTTAAGTCCTGATGAGTAGTCGTTGAAGATGAAGAAGAACATTATTGGCATTAAGTACATCATCCAACGCATGACTTTCATCTGTGTCTCTTGCTCGGGTGAACCTCCCATGTTGGGTTGCATCTTGGATGTGTAATAGGTGTTCAGTATCTGTGTTACGCAGAATAGAAGACAGAAGATGCTTATGTGGTTGCCTATAGGCCAGATAGATGTTCCCCAACTTATAAGGGCATCGTAAGAGGATAGGTCATGTGCCCATAGGAAACTCTCTTGTCGTAACTCTATGGCATTAGGCACAAAGTTAAAGAGTGCAATGAATATTGGCATCTGAATGAGCATGGGTAGGCAACCTCCCATAGGGTTGGCTCCATACTTGCTGTATAGAGTCATAATCTCCTGCTGCTTCTTCATTGCATCTTCGGGCTTCGGGTACTTTGCGTTTACTTCGTCGATGTATGGTTTCAGGGCTCTCATCTTTGCCGACGAAACATACGATTTGTATGTGAAGGGATATACTACAGCTTTTACTATGAGGGTAAGCAGTAATAATACGACTCCCATACTAAGTCCCCAACTGGTCAGCCAATCGAACAGGTATACTATTCCGAATCGGTTTATAAGGCGCACGATGGGCCATCCGAAATATATTAACTTATGTAGCTGCAACTCTTTGTCCTCGTTTATCGAGAGGTTGTTGCTGGCTTTTAGTTCACTATATTTGTTGGGGCCAAAATAGAACTGTAGGTCGGTAGCCTGCTTGCCACTTGGATCGAATGGGGTGTACATGGAGGCTGAGCAGTTCTTCATGTATCCCTTACCCTCGTTGATGGTGTCTGATGAGAGAGATACGCTGTTGAATTCGTCTGCAGCAATTACAATGCACGAGAAAAACTGATTCTTGAAAGCAACCCAATCTACCGGTTCGTCGATATTCTCTTTGTCGTTGCTGCGCTCGCTGAGGTTGTCGGTGTCGTCGTCGGCAAGTTTGTATGTTATGTTTGTGTATTGCTGTTCGAATGTAAAACCTTTCTCTTGCTGGCGTAATAGCTGGTCCCAATTGATTCCTATTTCGCGTGTAGAGCCGGGAAGTGTTCCTTGCATGTTATGTGCCTCTATCGCGAGGTTTAGCATATAGCTGTCGGGGAGCAGTCTGTATGTGAAGTCTATGTATTTGTCTGCAGTAAAGGCCAGACGCATGACTACACTGTTGCCGGTTACCTGTGTGGGGGTAAAATATAGTTCCGATGTGTTTATGTTGTTCTCCTTGCCGTCAATGGTAAAATAGAACTGGTTGTAAAGCTCTTCACTGCCGCGACGTGAATTGCGTACAGTTATATGGTCGGTCTCGTTGAAAAGCGTGATGGGATTGCCTTGCTGGTCATTGTAGTCGCTTAGAGTAGCCGAGCATACACGACCACCCAATGTTGAGATGCGCAGGCTTATTTTGTCGTTTGCCAATGTGATGAACTGCTCTTCACCCTTCAATGCATTGAACAATAGTGATGTACTGTCTTGCTCCAATGCATCCAATTGTGCTTGGCGTTGTTCTGCCTCTTTGATGCTTGCCAATTCTTGTTCGTATTGTATGGCAGCAATAGAATCTTGATAATGTTTCTGTGCTTCAATGGCTTGTGGATCGGGCTGGTTAAAATACATATAACCAAATAGTGTGGCTGCAATAAGCAGGTATCCGATAATGCTTCTTTTATCCATGATTATCTATTTGTGTCTCTTTTACTCGATTTAATAATTGCCTGCAAAGTTAGCAAAAATATGGCAATAAAACCTCTTTTATCTATAAAAATCTTGTTTATCATAGTTCGCGAGAATTATTTATAATGGTGCCTGTTTATGTTTTTACCAAAAAAATAGTATCTTCGCGAAAAATTGTATTACTATGAAAAGAAAAACCCTACTTTTTGCAATTTCAATCTCTTTTTTCTTCTTGCACAGCATCGCTAATGCTCAGGATGTGAAGAGTTATTTTGTATCGTCACTCGATTCGCTTGTGGCGCAGTTTGATATCTCTAATGCCGACAGTGAACAGTTAAATGATCCGGTTTTTTATAAATTGTTCTCACCGACACTGCTTTACGAGTCTACAATAAAGGATGCGGTGCTTTTGGATAGTGATGACCAAAGTCAACTTGAAGAGGGTGAATTGGCTTTAGATGATAGCAGGGCTAAGGTAATAGACAAAATTCTTTTGGATATATATAAAGATTATCCGTCACTTGTCACAACATCTGAAGCTGTAGTACGTGACGAGTTGGTGACAAGTGATTTCGAGTCGACACAGGCTGCTCCTGAGATTACATTGAAAGCGACAAATCCGTTGGAACTTCCTAAAAATGTAGATATGGGGCTGGAGGTTGACGATGTGAAACCCAATTACTGGCGCACAAAGGGTAGTTTTTCTTTAAACTTTACACAGAACTATATATCCGGGAACTGGGCACAAGGCGGTGAGAACAACCGTACTCTTATTGCCGGTCTCAAATTGTCGCTGAACTATAACGATAAAAAGAAGATTTCATTCGAAAATACATTTGAGGCAAAATTGGGTTTCATAACTGTTTCGGGCGATACTTTGCATAGTTACCAGACCAATAATGACATGTTACGTCTTGAGTCCAAGTTTGGATATAAGATTATGAATAATGTCAATCTATCGGCAAAAATGACATTGCAGACACAGTCTATGCCTAGTTATCCGACAAACTCTCCCGACTTTGTATCGCATTTCATGGCACCGTTCGATGCCAACTTCTCAATAGGTTTTGATTATAAACGAGAAGGTGAGAATTGGGACCTGTCGGTATATGTTGCCCCGTTGTCTTCGTATAACTATAAATTCGTGCGTTTTGCAGAATTGGCATCGCGTTACGGAATAAGGGATGGACGTCATCATAAAGAGGACTTCGGTACCCAGATACAGCCTACTTTCAATGCTACCATATTTAAGAATGTGACATTGAATACAAGACTGGAGTTCTACACCAACTATGCACGTGCATACTTTAACTGGGAGAATACTATAAAAATGAAGATAAACAAATATCTTGATACTACGTTGTTTATGCACGGAAGGTTTGATGATAGCTCTCGCGGACTATACAGCCAATCTTATGGCTATTGGCAGTTCAAGGAGTATTTTGCATTGGGATTATCTTATTCTTGGTAATTGTTGAACTGAAAATATATTATTTGAAGTTTGTTTAAAATAGAGATGTTGATTTGAATGAATTGGAACTCGATCTTTCCCATTACTGATCCTACATGGATATTCTTTTGGGTGCTATGTATAATACTATTTGCACCGTTGCTGTTTCAGAGACTGCGTTTGCCGCATATCATTGGTATGATATTGGCGGGTCTGCTTGTTGGCCCTAATGGTTTTAATATCCTTGAGCGTGACGATAGTTTCGAACTTTTTGGGAAGGTTGGGCTCTATTATATAATGTTTCTTGCTGCACTGGAGATAAACATGCAAGAGATGAAGGAGTACAAAGGAGGTGCTTTGACGTTGGGGTTGCTCGCTTTCTTTATACCTGTATCATTGGGTATGTTTACCAATATGGTGTTGCTCGATTTCGGAGTGATTACATCTGTACTGCTGGCTAGTATGTATGCTTCGTACACTCTTATCTCCTATCCTATCGTGGCCCGATACGGACTTCCGCGATTGAAGTGTGTAAATTTTGTTGTTGGTGGTACGGTTATAACTGATACACTTACGTTGTTTGTTCTTGCTGTGGTTGGAGGACTCTTCAGTGGTGAGGCCGATGGATGGTTTTTTGTTCTGTTGTTGGTAAAACTGATATTGCTTACTGCTGTTATTGTATTCTTCTTCCCCCGCATAGCACGTTACTTCTTCCGTCGCTACAACGATGGTACTATACAATATATTTTTGTTATGGCATTGTTGTTCCTGGGGGCGGGAATGATGGAACTTGTAGGCATGGAGGGTATCCTCGGCGCCTTTATTACGGGTTTGGTACTCAATAGGCTCATACCACATTCGTCACCGCTTATGCGCCGTATCGATTTTATCGGCAATGCAATCTTTATACCGTACTTCCTTATAGGAGTAGGTATGATTATAAATGTTAAGGTGCTTTTTACCGGTGGTGGTGCCTTATTGGTGATGTTGGCAATGGTTGCAACAGCATTGTCGGGTAAATGGATTGCTTCATGGTTGACAGCCAAAGCATTCCGTATGAATAGTGATGAGCAAAAGTTGATGTTTGGATTGAGTAGCTCACAAGCTGCAGCCACTCTTGCGGCTGCTCTTGTCGGATATGGTATCATTATGCCTGATGGTACACGTCTGTTGAATGATGATGTGCTGAACGGTACAATCCTTCTTATTCTGGTTACATGTACTGTAAGTTCTATTACGACTGATAGGGCTTCGCGCAACATTACTGTATCGGGAACGGTTGCAGATAAACCTCTTAATACCTCCAAAAAGACTCTGCTGGCACTTGCCAATCCTAATATGGTGGACAAATTGATGGATCTTGCACTGCTGACAAGAAAAGAGAACTCTACCATACCACTATCGGCTGTTACAGTCGTACTTGACGATGATGAGAAACTTAAAGGTAATGCAGCAAAAGTATTGGAGGGTGCAGCTAAGATTGCTGCATCGGTGAATATTCCGTTGCTTACAAAATTAAGACTTACCACTAACCTTGCCTATGGCATTATCCACGAGATTAAGGAGAATGATTATAAGGAACTTATTGTGGGATTCCATCAAAAAGAGACAACGAATGATACTTTTTTGGGCGGTGTACTGCCCGAACTGTTGAATGGGCTCAGTTGTCAGATAGTGATGGCTCGACTTTTGATTCCTTTGAATACGATAAGGAGAATACATATAACATTCCCGGCGAAGGCTGAGTTTGAGGCCGGTTTCGAGAATTGGGTCGAGGAGACTGCTTATATGGCTTCCGGTCTTGGGTGCAAGGTCAGCTATCATGGACACCCCCAGACAATGGGGCTTATTGAGAAACATGTATCAAAGTTTGCCAAGGTTGATGCCAGCTATTTCCCTACTGATGGTGGTAATGAACTGAAACGTCTTGCAAGCATAATTAAAAAAGATCATCTGCTTGTTATTGTAAGTGCTCGTAAAGGCTCTATATCATTCAGACCATCGCACGACCATCTGTTTACACAATTACAGCGCGATTATCAAGAGACAAGCGTGTTGCTGGTTTACCCGAGTGGATTTACCACAGATAAGGCAGTGTAGGTCTATATATTTTCAGGTGTAGCACTCATCTCTATCTCAATAGTACCACCATCCATTATATCTTTATGTGTAATGGTGGTAGTGGGGTGTATCTTGCCATTAAGAAGACGTTGCTTTACGTAGATGTTTTCTCTGTTTACTTTAGGTGCTTTTATTGTAAAAGTCTTACCGTTTCCCAGATACATCTCTATATGTGGAAATAGGGGCGTTCCAAGTTCATACTCTCCGCCTACAGGTTTTACAGGATAGAAACCCATTGCTGACATTATGTACCATGCCGACATTTGTCCGCAGTCTTCGTTGCCGCATAGTCCATCAGGGGTGTTACGGTATAGTTCATGCATAACCTGTGCTGCATATTTCTCTGTCTTATACGGTTCGCCGATCTTATTGAAAAGATATATGACGTGATGGCTGGGTTCATTTCCATGTGCATATTGTCCTATCATTCCGGTGCTGAATATCGGTAATCCGCTTTTGTCGTTAGGGGTGTATGTGAACATGCTGTCAAGCTTCTGGGTAAAATGTTCCTTGCCTAATAGCGCTATAAGTGAGTCGATATTATGTTGAACGCTCCACATATAGTGCCATGCATTGCTCTCGCAGATGTGCTGAGTGTATTCATCGGGATTGAACTTCTCTTGGAATTCTCCTTTGCTGTTACGTGGCTGCATGAATCCTGTATTTGGATTGTATACGTTGCGCCAATTGTCGGCACGACCGAAAAACTCATTTGCAATCTCCTCTTTGCCCATCTTTTGTGCCATTAGTGCGATACAGTAGTCGTCGAAAGCATATTCTAATGTTCGTGATAGGGCCCAATTGTCGTCATTGTATGAATCTGCTACATCATATGGCACGTAGCCTTTATTTTTGTAAAATCCGATTCCTCTGTATTCATCACAGTTCGCACTGGCAATACATGCGTTCAATGCTTTTTCAGCATCAAAGCCCTTAAATCCTTTCAGATAGGCATCGACAATCACAGGAACGGCATGGTAGCCTATCATCATGTCAGTCTCACTTCCCCACATGTTCCATACCGGTAGTCGCTTGTGCTGTTCGTAGTGTGCTATGAATGAGTTTATCATGTCGTCTACATGCTCGGGAACAGTGTATGTGAACAATGGATGTGCTGCGCGGAAGGTGTCCCATAACGAGAAGGTTGAGAAATTAAGCCATCCCTTTGCTGTATGTATGTTGCCGTCTGCACCCATGTATTTGCCATCTGCATCGCAAAAGAGTGTTGGTGCAATCATTGTGCGGTACAGTGCAGTGTAGAAACATATCTGTTGGTCTCGTGAGCCTCCCTTTACTTTTATGCGTCCGAGCATACTGTTCCATTTCTTGTTTACCTCTTCGCAGTAAGTGTCGAAACTATTGTGTGGCGCCTCTTTCTTGAGATTTAATGCTGCTCCCTCCATTCCGGTTCCCGATATAGCTGTAGCTACAATAAGTTGTTTATTGTCGTCAAGGGTGAAACGGAATTCAATTACCGATGGTATATTGCTGCTTTTATCGTTTGGGGATAGCTGTATGGAATCTATCCTTGTCGTTGTGAAAGGATGCGAGAATCGTGTGCGAAAATATATCTTCTGGTTCCTTGCCCATCCATCAGAGAAACGGTATCCCTCTATGGTGTAATTGTCTATAAATCTTATATGGGTATCTGTCGTAGTGTCCCAATTCATTGCTTTACCCAAATTAAGCAATACTATAGCGCTTTTTTCGGGGTATGTGTAACGTTGTATACCGCATCGTTCAGTAGCTGTGAGTTCTACATCTATATCATAGTCGGTGAGATATACACGGTAGTATCCGGCATGGGCCTCTTCATTGCTGTGTGTGAACAATGAGTGAACGCCTAAAGGTGCCTCTGCTTCGTGCAGAGGTTCCCTTACGGGCATGAAACTTATGTCGTACAGGTCGCCTGCACCTGTTCCTGAGAGGTGTGTGTGACTGAATCCTGCTATTGTGCTGTCGGGGTAGTAGTAGCCGGCTATACGGTCCCATCCCGGCAGTCCGTTATCAGGACTCAGCTGTACCATTCCAAATGGTGCTTGTGCACCCGGATAGACGTTACCGGTATAGTCTGTTCCAATAAACGGGTTTACAAGCTTGGCATAGTCGGTCTTGCTTCCTGTACATGAGAAAGTGAAAACAGTAATAAGCAATATGAAAAAAGTGTTCTTCATAATTATCAGATATTATATTTGTTCTACTTTATGGCTCTCTATTTGTAGAGCATAAAGGATATAACTTATTTTGGAATGATATTTAATATATTCCTAATGCGAAAGTAGAAAATAATATTAACATAAGCAACATCACTGTGTTGCTTATGTTAAGACTCGCTTTTTAAAAGTCTCTTTACTCTTCCCAATGGAATGGCTCGAACTTAGAATTCTTATCCTCCCAGTGAGGCTTCCTCATAGCATATATTATAAAAGGTGCACCTACTACAATAATACAGCCTATAATAAGTACCATATACCATACTGTATTGCTACCCACCGAAATCTGTGCAGGGGGAATAAAACTGAGAATAAACGCGAGTAGACTACCAAGGAAACCGACGCCGGAGACTATCCACATCGTAATATTGCCGTTGCTGCCTATTCGGAAAGGACGTTTATACTCTTTCATGCTGTATCGCAGATATATGGCTGCAGCAAACATCAGCAGGTACATTATTAAATATAAGAGAACGGTAAGTTGCGAAAGAATCTGGTAGAAACTCTGTACAGATGGCATTACAACAAATAGTAAACTTAGGAGTGTTACAAGGCCACCCTGAATGAGTAGAATGTTCTTCTGTACGCCAATCTTGTTTGTGCGTTGCATGAAAGGGGGAAGATAACCGGCTTTTCCTACTGCGAATATACCTTTTGAGGGACCGGATACCCATGTGAGTACTCCTGCTAATACCCCGAAAGCTAATGCAATGGCAATGATTGGTGAGAACCAAGATGCGTGTATGTAGGCAAAATAATTATCGAAACCCACCAATAGACTCTGTGTGAGATTAATATCCTTTTGAGGAATTATGATTCCTAGAGCAAATGTGCCAAGTATAAAAATAAGAACGGTCATCATTGCACCTATGAATACTGCTTTCGGATAGTTTTTCGAGGGATTATCCATGTCCTTTACGTGAATACCGGTCATCTCCATTCCTGCATAGAAAAGGAAAATTCCTGATGCAAGTACCAGATTGTCGAACTTGGCGATGTCGGGAAAGAAACTTCCACCGAAGTCCATTTGTGGTTTCCCACCCGAAACAAGGTAGATAATGGCAAGCACAATAAGGAGGGCTGCCGGGATAATAGTACCTACTAGACCTCCTATGCGCGCTACCTTACTTACCCACCCGAGACCTTTCAGCGAGATAAAAGTGGCTGTCCAATATATTGCAAGTACCACGATGAGTGTGTAAATCTTGTTAGACGCCAATGCCATATCTTTAGCGCTGTCTGCACCTATGAAAGCAAGTGATACTGCACCGAATGTAAGCACTGTTGGATACCATATTGTACTCTCTACCCATTGTAACCATATGGCAAGAAAACCTATCTTCTTGCCAAAAGCTTCTCCTACCCAACGGAATACTCCTCCCTGCTTGTCTTGGAACATCGCGGCCAATTCTGCTGCGACAAAAGATGTGGGAATAAGAAATACGATGGCAGCAAACAGATAATAGAAAGCTGAACTTTGTCCATACTCGGCCTCGGCAGGCAGGCCGCGTAACGAAACAACTGCGGTTACATTCATGATTGCCAATGTCATGACTCCCAGTTTTACGGAATTGTTGATTTTACTTGACATATAAGAAGTTTTTATAATGTTTGAATATCTTTTCTTATAACAATTGTTTTTAGTATATGTTCGTAAGCTTTGCTATTTGATCTTATCTCTTAAATCTTTTGTATTGTGTTAAATAAATGTTAAATCGCTTACTATGTATTGCAAGGTACTATGCGTACATGTATATTTGTCGTACATTTGATTTGTCTTCTTGCTTTTATCTATAAGCATATAGTAGTTTTTCTTATTATTATTTGAAAAAGAGGACTAAAAGTTATAAACAGTGTATTATGTATGTTGAGAATGTGAAATCGCAGATGCGTAAGGGCATGCTTGAGTATTGCATAATGTTGCTACTAGCCAAAAAGCCTTGTTATAGTTCGGATATTATAGATGAATTGGAACGTGCCAATCTAATAGTTGTCGAGGGGACACTGTATCCGTTGTTATCGAGGCTGAAAAAAGAGGGTGTGCTCGATTATGAATGGCAAGAGAGTCCGGCTGGTCCACCACGTAAATATTATAGGCTCACGGATGAGGGAATGCAGCTTCTTGCAGCCCTTGAGGATAGTTGGGTGCAACTGTCGGGGACAATTGCGGGAATAAAGAATCTTGAGGTTTGATAATAAATAAAACAATATATGAAAAAGTCTTTTAATGTTAATCTCGGGGGTAGGATATTTCAGATAGATGAAGATGCCTATGAACAACTGAACGATTATCTCGTCAGTGTCAGGACCTGTTTCATGAATAATGAGTGTGGCGAAGAGATTGCTGCAGATATTGAGCAACGTATGGGTGAGTTATTTGAGTCCAGAATGAATGACGGTCTGCCCAGAATAGTAACTCTTTCATTGGTTAATGAGATGATTGCCAGAATGGGAAAGCCCGAGTCGATGGTTGATGAGAATGAGAGTGTAAATGCAAGTGCAACAGAAACTGATAACTCTGCATCAGATACCACCGAAGAGGATAGAGCTGGTGAAGATACCAACAGCCATGCATCAATGGGGAAGAAACTTTTTCGCGATGGAGAAAGAAAACTCCTAGGTGGCGTGGTCTCGGGATTTGCTGCATACTTTGACCTTGATGTTACTCTGTTACGTGTGGTAACAGTCTTCCTCTTTTTTATTACAGCATTCTGGACATTCCTGTTGTATCTGGTTCTTTGGGCTGTGTTGCCATTGGCTATTACCACAACCGATAAATTGCGAATGAAAGGAGTTGAGCCTACACCAGAAAACATTGCCGAGAAACTCGCTTATGAAGAGCCTGCTATTGACAAGATTATGCGTAATATCAAAGAGGTCGATAATAATGGTATTTCAAACCTCCTGGTTATCCTTGGATGTGTATTGTTTTTAAGCCTCTTTGTATTCGGAGTCGCCTGTGATACTTCAATGTCGAGAATGTTGTATCTCTCACTTATATTCTGCTGGATAGGTACAATATCTATTCTGGCTATTCCAATAGTGGCTATAGTATTGGTGCTATCCAAGAAATGGCAAGATATAGGTAGTGGAGTAAAATGGCTTTTGCTCATTGTATGGATTTTGGCCTTGGTGCAGGTGCCGGTTATTTTAAGTAACTTGTGATAAATAGTTTAACTATTATGTAATGGCTGTTATTATGTAAAGGCTCGTTCTAATCTCCCTATTTAAATCAGTCTCCTTCGTTATTGTTCCTTTGCTGTAGAATGATGTGCTGATTTTTGATAACGGATATAATGGGTGAGTTTAGCAATAAGGTATATTTTGGTTATTGTAAATGAGAGTAATATGAAAAAGTCGGTAAATATCAATATGAATGGTCGCATCTATTGTTTTGATGAAGATGCTCTTGAACTTGTAGAAAGGTATATTTCTAAAGTTACCGAATATTACAGAGGTGAAGGGGATGAGACCAAAGGTGGCGAATATGAGAAAAAGATTGCCTCTATGTTGCAAGAGCGTGTAGGTAGCGATTCGATTGTCACCATACAACTTATAAGAAGTATCTTGAACGAAGTTGAATTGCCTTTGGAACTTTCCGATGCTCCTTTCGATAGTGAGGATAATGATTCAGAAGGAGTGGCTTGTCCCGGACCAGGGATAAAAGGAGAACAATATGACAAAGGCTCGGAGAATAGCAGAAGTTCTCAATGGCGTATAGCCATGAGACTTGGAAACAAACTGTATCGTGACCCAAATGATAAACTTTTGGGTGGCGTCATATCGGGCTTGGCAAAATATAACGGATGGAGTATAGGCATTTCCCGTCTCATTGTAATGCTTATATTTCTTTTGGGTCTCTCTTTTGGAGGTTCTCTTTTTCTGATTCTTGCCTATGCTCTCCTTTGGTTGGTGCTGCCGAAGGCGTGTAATATTATAGATCTTACACGTATGCGCAAGTTGTCTTTCAATGACGGTGCAGATGTCGAGACTGCATGGAAAGATAATTATGAGTTGGCTTTGGGGGAGCTTACATATCCTAAGAGCAGTGGTTGTCTTGCTTCCGCTGTGAAGATAATCTTCTTTGTTATGTTGGCAATAATATCTTTTCCATTGTTTTTTGCATTTCTCTTGTTACTATTTGTTTTAGCAATACTTTTCTTTGTGTTAGTTACAGTCTTTGGGGTTGCATTATTTGAAAATGTATATGTGTTGATACTGTTACTGCTGCCTCTGTTTGCGCTTATACATTGGATATTGAAGAAGTGCAATGTCTGTTCTCCTCTCAATCGATATGTTAAGATTGCATTTGTATTGGGTTGGTTAGCAACATTGGGAATAGTATGCTATAATATTCATAATAGGGTAGAGGCAAATGGTGGATGGGAATCTATTGTTGAAGAGATTGTTGATGACAGACGTTTCTTTGACGAAAAGTTTTGGGAACAGCTGATTGAAGAGAATGTATCGGCTATCGAGTCGCATCAATATGTTGCGTGGGGAGATGGAAACGGTAATTTGCCATTTACAGTGCAGATGATACGCTATAATCTTGAGGATAAGGTTATACTCAGATTCTATGAACCATCTGCTGTTCGCGATGTGAGTGATGGAAACGGTTGTGATGATGACTCTTTTGCGAATATAGAAGTAGCATTCTTTGCCAAAGAAGGCGCTCTCTGTTTTGTTTGGGATAGCATAGCAAGTGAAATACTTGTAGATAATAGTGATGTGGGTAACATGAGTATTTACTCTAAAGATAAAGAGGTTCGTTATATAAATCCAGGCGATAGTATAAGTTATTCCAATGCTTTGGAGATGGGTAAGATTCCTTTCAAGATATGTATATTAAAAAATGCACTTCCCGCTATGTACATATTTGGTAATGATACTATAGATGGAGTGTATGTTACTCCCGTTGCACAACATTATTCGTATAAAGGTAATTTTTTTTCTGATGGGCATGAAATATTTGACGTTGATACATGTGGGAATGATGAGTGATGTTATGCTTGTTTAACTCTTCTGCTATGAAAAGAATATTTATAATGTTGTTTATCGTTGCTATGGCAATGATTACAAAAGCGGATGGATTGAATAAACTGGGAGATAGATACAAAGATAAGAGCGGTGCCGTATTTATCTCTTCAATGAAGGAGATGGATAAACTGGAGAGGGCCGGATACTTTGATGTAGAGACAGAGTGTGGAGGGAAGAAGGAAGATGCCATTGCCGAACTTGTTGCAGAACTGAATAGTAAAGGAATTAAGGAGGCTAGAGCTCTTATCCTTAGCGAATGTGAGGAAGAGGTGAAGTTGTCGTTTAAAAAGCAAATAGATAAGGCGATTCCAGATGGTTATGAAAGTCTCTTTCGTATAGGCAAGGATAAAACCGACTTCAAGGTGTATGTAATGAAGAGGAGTGAGGATATAAAACTGCTTTTCATAATTATTGGTAACGATACTTGTGGCTTTGTTGAGATAGAGAGTGAAAACTCTATTCTAAATTCAATGTTGGATTTCGATTAGCATATATAAAATAAGATGCTTCCCTTTTGGGGCTCTTTTCATGTGATTATTTTGTTTTGCGGACAGAGGTTTATGCTTTTGTCCGCAAAATAGATTTGCAGCTCTATTATTTATTCTACTTTTTGTAGTTGAAAATACCTTTTTAGGTGTAAATTTATTTTCACTTTTTAATGATTGGTGATTTTTTGATAATTTTTCTTTGTTTTTTTTGCTCTACTTAGAAAAAAGCATTAAATTCGCAGCAGTTAGAAAAAGATATTTTATGCATTTAAAATACAACAGTCAAGTCATTAATAATATTATTGTCGTCCTGTCAGTTAAAATGGGATGAGATTGGCTGTATATCTATACTGTTAGGTGCCTTTCTCTATAATATGAGGAGGGCGTTTTTTTATTATAAAATTGTTTTTTATGTTCAGGTTATGTGTGATCTCTCTGAACATGATAATGAATAAGGATTATGAAGATAAAACTAAGAAGCGCACAGTGTACCGAGGGACGTCGTATGGCAGGGGCTCGTGCCCTATGGATTGCCAACGGAATGAAACGTGAGATGTTTGGAAAGCCTATAATTGGTATTGCAAACTCTTTTACTCAATTGGTTCCGGGACATACACATCTGCATGAGGCCGGACAAATTGTAAAACGCGAGATAGAGAAACTCGGCTGTTATGCTGCCGAGTTCAATACCATTGCCATTGATGACGGTATTGCAATGGGACATGATGGAATGTTGTACTCGCTGCCTTCTCGTGATATTATTGCCGATAGTGTAGAGTATATGTGTAATGCCCACAAGGTAGACGCGTTAGTGTGTATCTCTAATTGCGATAAGATAACTCCGGGAATGTTGATGGCTTCAATGCGTCTGAATATTCCGACAGTATTCGTGTCGGGTGGTCCTATGGAGAAAGGAACATGGAATGGCGAGAACCTTGATCTTATTTCGGCAATGGTAAAGGCTGCAGATACAACTGTAGGAGACGAAGAACTGGAGCAGATAGAGAGACGTTCTTGTCCCGGATGCGGATGTTGTTCGGGTATGTTTACTGCAAACTCCATGAACTCACTTACCGAAGCTATAGGATTGTCACTTCCCGGTAATGGTACCATACTTGCTACACATAGTAACCGTATCCAGTTGCTAAAAGATGCAGCAAAGCAGGTGGTGACCAATGCTATAAAGTATTATGAAGAGGGTGATGATAGTGTGCTGCCACGCAGTATAGCGGTAAGAGATGCTTTCCTAAATGCAATGACACTTGATATTGCTATGGGTGGTTCTACAAATACAATACTTCACCTGCTTGCTGTTGCACAGGAAGCAGGGGTTGACTTTAGAATGTCCGATATTGACCGTCTTAGCCGCATGGTTCCATGCTTGTGTAAGTTGGCTCCCAATACAGCCAAGTACAGCGTTCAGGACTGTGGTCGTGCAGGTGGTATAATAGGTATAATGGGTGAATTGGCCAAGGGTAATTTACTTAATACTTCGTTGCGACGTGTAAATGGTGCAACATTGGCCGAGGATATTGAGAAGTATTGCATAACAAAGGAGGAGATTGGGGATGAGGCACGTCGCATATATGGAACAGCTCCGGCCAATAAATTCTGCAATGTTATGGGTGCGCAAAGTGAAATGTATGAAACTCTCGATTGTGACCGTGAGAATGGATGTATACGCTCTCTTGAGCATGCTTATACAAAAGATGGAGGATTGGCTATCCTATTTGGAAACATAGCAAAAGATGGTTGTGTTGTAAAGACCGCCGGTGTTGATGACAGTATATGGAAGTTTACAGGAAAAGCCAAAGTGTTCGATTCACAAGATGCAGCCGTAGATGGAATCCTTGGTGGCAAGGTGCAGGCAGGCGATGTAGTTGTCATCGTATATGAAGGTCCTAAAGGAGGTCCCGGAATGCAGGAGATGCTTTATCCTACATCATATATAAAGTCACGACATTTAGGTAAGGAGTGTGCACTCATTACAGATGGACGCTTCAGTGGGGGTACATCGGGATTGAGTATAGGACATATATCGCCCGAAGCAGCTGCAGGTGGTAATATCGGCAAGTTGCGTGATGGTGACATTATAGAGATAGATATACCAAACCGCACTATAAACGTAAAACTTAGCGATGAGGAGCTGGAGGCACGTGAAATGTTCCCATTGACACGTGACCGTGTAGTATCAAAGAGTCTTAAGGCATATGCCAACATGGTAAGTTCTGCCGATAAAGGTGGCGTAAGGATAATAGAATAGTATCACAAAATAGATAACCGATGAAAGAGATAATAACAGGAGCAGAGGCGCTTATGCGCTCACTCATGAACGAGGGCGTGGATACAATCTTCGGCTATCCGGGTGGTTCGATAATGCCGGTTTTCGATGCAATGTTTGACCATCGTGAGGATTTTCGTCAGGTGGTGGTGCGCCATGAACAAGGTGCTGCACATGCCGCACAAGGATATGCACGCAGTTCGGGTAAGGTAGGCGTGTGCATTGTTACAAGCGGTCCGGGTGCTACAAACACTTTGACAGGAATAAGTGATGCAATACTTGATAGTACACCTATAGTGGTTATAGCTGGTCAGGTATCATCGGCTGTATTGGGCACAGATGCTTTTCAGGAGATTGACCTTGTAGGTGTGACACAGCCTATAAGTAAATGGAGTTACCAGATTCGTAGAGCCGAAGATATTGCCTGGGCTGTGGCACGTGCATTTTATATAGCAAAGACAGGACGCCCGGGTCCGGTGGTCTTGGACTTTACAAAGAATGCGCAGGTTGCCGAGGTTGCATATGAACCTGCCTATTTTGAGAGCATACGTAGTTATGTGCCATATCCAAAACCAAATATGGATGCGGTACGCAGTGCAGCAGAACTGATAAATCGTGCCAAACGTCCCTTGGCTCTCGTAGGGCAGGGAGTAGAGTTGGGTGAGGCTCATGAAGAACTGAAAGCCTTTCTTGAGAAAGGCAATATACCGGCAGCAAGAACACTGTTGGGACTGTCAGCACTTCCCAGTGACTATCCGCTAACAGTTGGTATGCTTGGAATGCATGGCAACCTTAGCTGTAATGTGAATACAAATCAATGTGATGTATTGATAGCCATAGGTATGCGATTTAGCGACCGTGTAACCGGAAACCTGGCAACCTATGCCAAGCAGGCAAAGATTATACATCTTGACATAGACCGTTCCGAGATTGACAAATGCGTAAAGGTGGATATTCCCGTTATTGGTGATTGCAAAGAGACATTGCCGTTGTTGACAGAATTACTTGATGAAGCATCGCATAAGGAGTGGATAGACAGCTTTGCAGAGTATGACCGAATTGAGTACGAGAAAGTTATTGACAAGGCACTTAATCCCAAGAGCGGACCATTGAAGATGGGTGAGGTTGCAAGGAGAATTAGTGAGGCTACTGATAATAGTGCAATTCTGGTTACGGATGTTGGTCAGAACCAGATGATGTCATGCCGCTATTTTAAATTTACCAAACCTCATAGCGTGCTCACCTCGGGTGGCCTGGGAACAATGGGATACGGGTTGCCGGCAGCAATAGGTGCTGCTATAGCAGTGCCGGAGAGGACTGTATTTGCCTTTATGGGTGATGGTGGTTTGCAGATGAATATACAAGAGTTCGGAACAATAATGGAGCAGAAAGTCCCGGTGAAGATTATTCTTTTGAATAACAACTATCTAGGTAATGTACGACAATGGCAAGAACTCTTCTTTAATCATCGTTATTCATGTACACCGATGCTGAATCCCGATTACAATATGATAGCTGCTGCATACGGAATACCCTCACGTCTTGTTACGGAACGTAGTATGCTGGACGACGCAATCAACGAGATGCTTGAAACCGATGGTGCTTTCCTACTGCATGTTGCAGTAGAAGAGGAGGATAATGTCATGCCAATGACACCTCCCGGTGCCTCTGTCGATTATATGATTTTCGAATAATATTCAGAAAAGAAGAGTATGGATAAGAAACTATATACAGTAATCATCTATTCCGAGAACTTAGCGGGTGTCCTGAATCAGGTTACAGCTGAATTTACACGTAGGCAACTCAATATTGAGACACTTAATGTGTCATCATCATCTATAGATAATGTACACCGTTATACAGTGTCGTTGTGGTGCGATGAAGAGATTATAAACAAGGTTGTCAAAAGACTAGAGAAGAAAATAGATATATTGCGTGCCAGCTATTATACCGAAGATGAGATATTTGTGCAGGAAGTTGCGCTTTATAAGATTTCTACTCCAAAACTGCTGGCCAACAAACACATTTCCAAGATTATACGTCACAATAATGCTCGTGTGATAGAGATAAACTCTACCTATACGGTTGTTGAGCAGACCGGAAAGACCGAGACCATAACTAAACTGTACAAAGAGTTTGCAGCCGAGCAGTGCGTATTACAATTTGTAAAATCGGGACATATTGCCGTTACCCGTGATGTGGTAGAACATTTGAGCGAGCAACTGTATGTGTTTGATGAGGATGCAAAGCGTGTGAAATAGAAGATTGCATGGCTTGAGAATTTACGATTAATTAATATAAATAATTTCTAAACATTATGGCAGAAATGAATTTTGGTGGAGTGATAGAGAATGTAATTACTCCCAAGGAGTTTTCATTGGAGAAGGCTCGTGAGATTTTGAAGAATGAGACTATTGCAGTATTGGGATATGGTGTGCAGGGCCCCGGACAGGCATGCAACTTGCGCGATAATGGTTTTAATGTTATTGTTGGACAACGTGAGGGAAAAACCTATGACAAAGCGGTGAATGATGGATGGGTTCCAGGCGAGACTCTCTTCTCTTTGGAAGAGGCGGCGCAGCGCGGTACAATAATCTGTATGTTGCTGTCTGATGCAGCTCAGATTGCTGTATGGCCTAAGGTGCTTCCATATCTGACAGCAGGCAAAGCTCTATACTTCTCACATGGTTTCGGTATCAACTGGAACGACAGGACAGGCATTGTTCCTCCTGCAGATGTGGATGTTATCATGGTAGCTCCCAAGGGCTCAGGAACATCTCTTCGTACAATGTTCCTTGAGGGTCGTGGCTTGAATTCTTCATATGCCATATACCAAGATGCAACAGGCAAGGCTATGGATCGTGTTCTTGCGTTCGGTATAGGTATCGGTTCAGGATATATGTTCGAGACAACATTCCAACGTGAGGCTGTATCGGATTTGACAGGTGAACGCGGATCATTGATGGGCGCAATACAGGGACTTTTGCTGGCACAGTATGAGGTGTTGCGTGAGAATGGTCATACCCCCTCTGAGGCTTTCAACGAGACTGTTGAGGAGTTGACCCAGTCTCTTATGCCACTATTTGCTGCTAAAGGTATGGATTGGATGTATGCCAACTGTTCTACAACAGCACAGCGTGGTGCTCTAGATTGGATGACTCCTTTCCATGATGCTATAAAGCCTGTTATGTATAAGTTGTATGAGTCGGTAAAATGTGGTAATGAGGCGCAGATTTCAATAGATTCAAATTCGCAGCCCGACTATCGTGAGAAACTTAATAAGGAGTTGCAGGCCCTTCACGAGAGCGAGATGTGGCGTACAGCAGAGGTTGTCCGTCAGCTCCGTCCCGAAAATGATGTGAAATAATATTATCCGAAGGAGACCTAAAGTTCTACTCTTGAGTATAAAATAGGAAAATCCCCACTAAATAGTAGGGGATTTTCTATTTTTGTAAAGCTTATTATGTATATCTTAGCAGTGTGGAAACAAGTATAAACAATAATTAATACAACTATGAGACAGCTGATACTTGTGCTTATATTTATCATATCAACAGGTGCACATGCGCAGTATGATGATATGTACTTTGTACCCAAGAAGAAAGATAAGGTTGCAAAGAGTAGCAAGGAGGTAAGTGATAACTATAGATCCGATATTGATAATGTCAACAATATGGATGTCGATGTATATAACCGTCGAGTAACCTTGCCAAGCGACTATGAGTATAACGAAGATGTGATAGATGATGAGTCCGAATCCGAAGAATATGTAACCGAGTCAATTGACGATGCAGACTATGAATATTCTTCGCGAATAGTTCGTTTCCATAGTCCGCGTAAAGTCATTGTCAGCAGTCCTTGGTATTGGGATGTTGTATATACAAGCGGCTCGGGTAATTGGGTAATATATGACGATGGCATATTCTGGGATTTATATCCTTCCTACTATTCATCATGGCATTATCCCCATTGGTCGTGGAATTTTTCATTATGTGGCGGATGGAGCAGCTGGCATTTTGGATATCATGATTGGTGGCATTATCACCATCACTATCATCATTATCATCCTTGGTGGGATTGGCATCATAATGGTCACTTTGTAGCTGGAGCTCCTGGTTTTCGTAATAACAGGATACCACCTATGACAGATATGAGAAGCGGTAGAGTTGTTGGACGTGGCGATTCAAGGGTGAGAGGCAATGTTACTACTGTAGATAGGAGTAATGGTTCGCAGCGTCGTCCTGCAGTGAATGGTAACAGCAGTTCGCAGCGTCGTCCTGCAGTGAATGGTAACAGCAGTTCGCAGCGTCGTCCTGCAGTGAGTGGTAACAGCAGTTCACAGCGTCGTCCTGCAGTGAGTGGTAACAGCAGTTCGCAGCGTCGTCCTGCAGTGAATGGTAACAGCAGTTCGCAGCGTCGCCGTCCTACAGCGGATAGAAATAATGGATCACAGCGTCGTTCTACAACGGATTCCAATATTAAAAGCAAGAATAGTGATAAGACCTACAATCGTCCCAGTAGTACACGAAACACCGATGTTGATCGTTCTTCAACGCGACGTAATTCTTCAGGTTCATTTGATAGGAGTTCACGCAGTGGCGGTTCTCGTGGTGGCATGAGTGGTGGTTCACGTGGTGGTGGTTCACGTGGTGGAAGAAGATGATATGAGTGAATAGGATGTTGGTTTTGTTTTATTGTTTAACTAGATTTTACTATGATGAGAAAATATCTCCTTTTTATTCTTTGCTCGGTTGCAATAGCAGTAAGTGGTCAAAGTACGTATGAGGTAGCGCGGTTCTTCGAACCCGATTTGGCAGGTACAGCCCGTTTCATAGGAATGGGTGGAGCTATGAGCGCATTGGGTGCTGATGTTTCAGTAATGAGTACTAATCCGGCAGCTATAGGCCTCTATAGAAATGGTGATGTTTCGCTTTCTGCCGGCTTGTCATTTCTTGATGTTACTTCAAAATACAATGGTAACGAGGTCAAGAGTAGCAAGAGTTCATTCTTTATAGATAATGTGGGAATGGTCTTTGCAAATGAAATGGACGAGGGTATCTTTCATTTTGTAAATATCGGTATAAACTATAAGCGTAGAAATAATCTTTCGCGCGAGTTTGCAATGGCAGGAATGAGTTTAGGCTTTTCGCAGATGTTTCAGATGAAGGAACTGTACAAAAACAATGCATTTGATGTGGATAATATGCATTATACCGATTATACATCATGTAATTATTCATGGCTTGCTCTGTTGGCTGCGGATGGTGGTTTGTTGACTTCATATCAAGATGGTGATGTGGTAAAAACAGATTTGGCACTTTTGCCCGATGATAATCATAGTCAGATATATAGCTCGCGTGAGAGTGGTGGCATTGATGAGGTTGATATAAACTTTTCATGCAATATTGATGATAGAGTCTTTTTGGGTATTACTCTTGCTACCCACCATGTTGACTATAGCAGGTACTCGTATTATGGCGAGGATGACTCATATGGAGAGATTTATACGTTGCAGAATTGGTTTGAAACACATGGCGATGGCTTTGATTTTAAGATAGGTGCTGTATGGCGCCCTTGGTATGAATCATCATTTAAATTGGCATTTGCTCTACATTCCCCAACTTGGTATAACCTTACCGACTGTATGTCTGCTGCAATCTCGGGATTGCCTGACGAGAAAGGCACCCCTCTATTTATGGATACACAGAGTATGGATGCTTTTGGTGACAACTACTATCTTGATTACAACCTTATTACCCCATGGAGATATAATGTCGCAGCTTCATATTTAATAAATAAATCTATAGCACTAGATGCCGAGTATGAATATACAGATAACAGTACAGCCGAGATAGAGGTGAATGGTCTGGAGTCTATAGGCATGAAAAATGAATTCAAGAGTAATCTTAGAGGTGTACATACATTTAGGATAGGTGCAGAGTTCCTGCTTGATAAGAATATGAGTTTGCGTTGTGGTTATAATCATATAACAGCACCTTTTAAAAAGAGAGCTTCGAAGTTTATGATTTCAAATGTGGATACAAATACAGAATACTTGAACCGATTGGAAACAAACAATATAACATTGGGCTTAGGATATCGTAAAGGTGCCTTCTATTTCGATGCAGCATATATGCTATCGATTAAAAAGGGTAATTTCTATACCTATTATGATGTAGACTATAATGACATGAATCCGGCTACAGATGTTGATGAGATACGAAATAAATTTGTAATGAGTGTAGGCATGCGTTTTTAACGTATGCCTTCCTATTTCTTGAACAGGTTAAATCCCGCATAGAGATTTATTGTCCCGAAACTGTTTATTATGGATAGTTCTTTCTTGCGATAGGAGTAGGTGTGTGATATGATTGAGAGTCCTATAAAGTAACGCGAGTTGTTGTATAACAGTGCTGCACGGGAAATGAAATCGAAGTTTATATTCTTCATGAAATTCTTACTATTCTCGAATTTCAGTGATGTCCCTTTATATCCTATTGCAGGTGTCAGTGAGATGTTTGCTAGAAGATTCTTTGCAAAAACCCAGTTGTAGGTATATCCGAAGTTTATGCAAAAGTCTTTATATTTAACTTTGTTGAACTTCAGGGATGAAGAGATGGCGTTTTGAAGATGACCGTCGAAGTAGGATGGATCCATCTTGAACGATTGTTCAGAATAGTTTATCCCAAGAATGAAAGAACCGCAACTGATACGTTGTGTAGTAGTCTGGCTGTATGCAGCAGGATATGAGAAACGTTTGTTGTTGAAAATATAGTATACATTTATTCCTTTCTGCTGCACAGATATACCATCAAATCTGCGGCTGAAATTCTTTATTTCATTGCCGGTTGCATCAATGAAACCCTTTATGCCGGTAATATTAAAACCATTGTCTCGTGCCCTATAGAATATATCTACACCCACCTTTGACGTGTAGAAACTTAAATTCCAATCCTTCTCGGCTCTGTTCTCGCTTATATCAAAGGCCCATCCCAGAAATAACCATTTCCATCCTATGTATATGCCCAACTTGTCACTATTATCCGGCGAGAGAGTAAAGTTTTGTTTGTTTTTTGGAGTTGAGAAACGGTAATACTCATACCCATTGGTATATTGTGCCATGAGTGTGAGTTTGTATTTGTTAGGATTTACATATAGCGAGTCTTTCTGGTCTAGGTATTTGTCAATAAAATCCTCGGTTTTGCTGATGCTATGTTGGGTAAGTCCTACAATCTTCTCGGGATATTCAAAATACCACTTCTTGTTCTCTTGTGCATATATGGAGATGATGGCAAAGGATAGAATTGCCATAGATATAATGATTCTTTTATGCGTGTGTACACATTTGCACATCCTATATCATTTAACGTGTTTCTCGGATGTTTGTTCTATTAAAAAATCTTACCTAAAATTTTGTCCATTACCCAATTTGTGGGGGTAGCACTAATGCTGTTACATGTGCATACTGCACTCTGTTGAAGATGCTCTACAATATTCTTTATAAGTGGTAGCTGTACGTATGTAGGGTTGGGCACCTTATATTGCTCTGTACCGTTACATCCTTTGAATTCTATTGGCTCAAAAGTAAATACCGAGAATTTGAGTGTGCCATTACTTCCGAATATTTCGATCTTGTCCTCTTTGGCAAGTTCATTTGCAACAAAGCACCATGAACCGGAGCCGGGGATGCCCGTCTCAAACTTGAAACAGGCGCTCACAGTGTCTTCTGCTTTATATAAACCTCCTCTGTTGGATGAATATCCTTCGGCCTCCAGTATGCAACCGAACATATCTTGAAGCAGATCGAGTTGGTGTGCTGCCAAATCGTAAAAGTAACCCCCGCCTGCAATGTCGGGTTGTACACGCCAAGGAAGGTTATCACGATTATAATCGAGGTCACGTGGAGGTACGGCAAAACGTATCTGAATATTCAAGACTTGTCCTAAGCGTGGAATAAGCTCTTTTACCTTATGGAAATATGGCAAATATCTGCGATAGTAGGCAACAAAACAGGGAACACCGGTTTCACGTGATATACGGTTTATGCGTGCGCAATCTTCGTATGTTGCTGCAAGTGGTTTTTCTACATATACAGGCTTCCCCGACTTCATAGCCATTATAGCATATGTGGCATGAGAGGATGGTGGTGTTGCTATATATACCGCATTTACGTCGGGATCATCTATAAGTTCTTGTGCGTCGGTGTACCAACGGGGTATATTGAATTGATGCGCATACTCCTTTGTACTCTCTTTGTTGCGTCCCATAACGGCTACAACTTCTGAACCCTTTACAAGGCCGAATGCAGGTCCGCTCTTTTTTTTAGTGGCTTCGCCGCAACCAATAAATCCCCATTTTATAGTTACGTTCATAATTGTTTTTTAGTTATAGAAGTTCCATGATAGACCAAACCATAGGGCTTTGGGGCTCATGGGGTAGTGTGGTGCAAGGAAGTAATTTCTGTTTCCGGTTCCTTCGTTGATATGGTAGTACATTACATAAAAACGTGTCTCTTTCAATAGGAAGTTTGCATATACACTCACAACCGGATAGTCTCCTATTGCAATTTTGTCTTTAGGATTCTGTTGCACAAACTGTCCTAAGGCTGCAGAATAATCCGGTGCGTAATAAGAACTGAAATATCGTATGTCGCCTCCTAACTCTGTGTTAAGCACTTTCGCAATCTTGAATTTCAAATAGAGGTTGGCATACATGTTGAATTCAGGCAGGGGTAATACCTCTTTATTGCTGCTGTTTTGATAGGTGAACTCTGTGTCCAAATGCAGGGGGCCCATCTTGAAGTCCTGATTTAATGTTGCCGACAATACTTGTATGTTTTCGCCGGATTGTGCTACAGATAGGTTGCTCAAATAGTTTGTACTGCCCGACTGCTGTACCGAATTGTTGCTGATGTAGGTATAGTTCTTTATATTCTCTATTCCTGCTTTTAACCTCGTCTTCCACTTATCCAATAATATGGAGCCACCTATACGGGTGCGGAACTCCTTATCTAAATTGCTCCTGTCCCACCAATAGTGCTCCGAGTGAAAATGTCTATAATAGAATGAAGGACGATTGTTTTTTATGTGAGCTTCTCCGATTATTCTTACATTCTGATTCATCATGTTCAGATTGAGTTCGCCTTTTCCTTCAAGCAGGAATGCTCCCAAGTCATCTCCGGATATTGCTGTCTCTCCTCTGAGTCTATATTTGAAATATCTGTTCCTTTTACTCTCGATGATACCACCGACAGTTATAGTATGCTCACTATATATCTTCCTGATTTCCATAGCTGCCAGTGTATCAGGCATCTTGTAACTACTATATTTGTATGACACATATGCCATTATGTCGGCTATAGCCCATTTGTTAAATCCTTCACGTAGTGATAGTGCTATGGTATTCTTTATGCTCCAATAATCGTTACGGTCCAGGGAGTCGTAGGGTAGATAGTTGTGTGCATAATAGTTGTGTGGATAATTATGGCTTATGAATTCGTGCCAGTTAGATTCAAAATCGGCTGTATGTGTAATACGCGCAACTGGAATGAAGCGCATCTCCAATTCTTCGCTATCACTGTTGTTAATATTTGCTATGCTATCCGATAATTGTGATATGTATAAAGAGTCACTCTCTGTCATGGTTCTTGTGGTATCCCTATACTCTTCCATTATCCTACTCACCTCCATAGCAAGACTGTCGCTGCTTAATCCCTTACGTACTTTCTTGTAGAAACCGAAGTTGTAGTTGTGGGTAAAGTATGCTCTGTACACCTCGTTCCTGTTCCATGTGCGGTCAAAATGTACAGGTATGTCAGTTGTCCCGAAATTGCTGTTAGCTCCGTCAGTCTTTTCAGGGTTTGTAATATATTCATCATCTGTTATTCCTCCATTCTCGGCCATTTTCATGTGGTAGCGGCTTGCCAACATGTGGTAGTTGTACTTGTCGCTACGGTAATATGAGAATAGTGAAAAGTTCATAAGTGCTGTCGATTGATTGTCGTATCTGCCACGTCCATATATGTAATCAAAAAGGAATCCGGCACCGAATTTCTTTCCGGCATTTGTTGCAAAATAGGCTCTTACACGGTCGTCACCTGTTACCTTATCACCCGATTCATTGTAACTGAGGTTTGTATATGGAGACTTTGTGTCGGTATAGAAAAGTTCACCGGGACTAACCATGAAATAGTCGTATGGTTGTAGGAAATCAAATGTTGTATTGCTCTCACGGTTGAAGAATATTCTCGATTGACGTGGAGCACCCATGTTGCCAAGGAAGTTGTATTCTCCGTTCATACCTTCGGTAAGATGCCAATTCTGGTATAGGTGTGGCAGTGTATCGGCATCAGTAGGTATAACATCGCCAGTGAGTTCATCTATGTGCCATTGATGTATCTCCTTAGGTGCTATTATATGCTCCGACTTTGTGGTGTCTTTTGCAAAAGGATTGAAGACCTCTCCACTGCCGAATCCGGCAGTAAATCTGTTGCTACCTACGGTTGAGTTTCCATTATCGGTACGCAGTGCTTGGGAATAAAGCGCTGTGCTTATCGCAAACAGCAATATGTAAATTATAGTTTTTTTCATTGAATCAGTATACGAAACGCAGGATGAATTCAAGAACCTTGACTGATAGAGTTATGAAACCTGCATAGAAAAAAGGTTCGCGGTTATCTGTTACAAAATACAACAACATAGTTATCACTACACCTACAAGGAATAGTGTGTTTAGAATGAATCTTATTTTGTCTATAGCTCTCATCTTCTTTAAGGTTTGGAGGTTATTTCTTGTTTAATCTCTTTGAATAGTTCGTTCTTAAGGTCAATAGTCTTGGTCCTGAATTTTCCCGGCTCCTTCTTAAGACGGCCATTCTTTATGGAGTGTTCATCTGTTATTATCTCTTCTGCATTATAGCGTATTCCTCCATCGGGACTCTCATCATCGTACCAGTATGATATACGTGAAATTATCACTTCACAACTCTTCTCGTCGAAGTTGAATGTCAGGTAGTAGTATATTCTGCTTCTGTCGAGGACGAAAAACTTATTCTTGAATGTGATATACTCTTCGGCTATTGCTTCGAAACATCTGGCATTGTCAGTAATAATCTTTGATGATATGACAGTGGGTATGTTATATCTCTTATTGTACCATTTCAAGACCCTCTCCCTTGTTTGTGCTATATTGTACCCGGATGTCGCAATTGTATCGCGGAACACCACGCGCTTGTTTTCCATTGAAACGGCACCTGCCATATGTTCTTTGCGTACAGGCCTCTTTTCCCTTGGTTTAAACAACTGTGCTTCTGCTGTGGAAAACAGAAATATTAGAACTAAAAGTGAGATTAGTCTGTTCATCTTTTGTGAAAGAATCTATTAATGTCTTTGCGAAGATACAATAAAACTGTCAAGTAAGCAACCTATACGTACTTTGAAAATTATATTTTCAATATTTGCTCATCTCTTCCTCTGTTTTTATCGTCTAATTTGGGCTACTTCGTTGTATCCTCTACTTTTTTTTACTACCTTCGCACTCAATACGGCTATGGTCCGGTAAATAAATATTGTTATGACTACGAAAAAAAAGAGTTATAGGATAATCCTTTTTAACATATTGGCAATGATTGTTGTTGTAGCACTTGTACCATTTATGGTGCTTGCATGGCTCGACAGCTATACTCTACATGGCAAGACTGTAGATGTTCCTGATGTTTGCGGAATGCAGTTGGAAGATGCTGCCGAGACCCTGCGTAGCTGTGGCCTTGATTTCGAGATTGCCGATTATAAATATGTAAAAGGTGCCGAGGAGGATGAGGTGCTTGAACAGCGCCCTTTACCTTCTGCCAAGGTGAAGGACGGACGCAAGATTGCTCTTGTGATGAATTCGGGTCATGAGCCTATGCAGACTATTCCAGATGTAATAGATAATTGCTCTTTGCGTGAGGCTCAGGCACGTCTGCGTGCTGCCGGTTTTAAGCTAGGTGTGAATGTCCCTATTGCAGGTGAGAAAGATTGGGTGTACTCCATATTGCATAATGAGGATACTCTTGAGAATGGTGCATCTGTACCTTATGGCTCTACGCTCTCACTGGTTATTGGAAGTGGGGATGATATAATTGACGAGGAACCTATTATGGAAGACTCTTGGTTCGAGTAATATGATTGACGAAGATTTTTTGGATATATATGAGGATGATGTGGCTGAGCTTGACGAACTTGTCGATGTTGGCGAGGTCAAGATGCGCGAGATACATCTGGTAGCCGATAAAGGGCAGTCGCCTATACGAATAGATAAATTTCTTATTGATCATCTGGCAAATACATCGCGTAACAAGATTCAGCAGGCTGCAGATGCCGGTTCTATCTCTGTCAATGGTAAGGTTGTTAAGAGTAACTACAAGGTAAAGCCGCTTGACGATATTGTTATTACGATGAATCGTCCCGAATATGACAGTACTATTGTGCCCGAGGAGATTCCTTTGGATATTGTGTACGAGGATGATGTTCTAATGGTTGTGAATAAACCGGCCGGTCTTGTGGTACATCCCGGTTGTGGAAACAGTCATGGTACATTGATAAATGCTATAGCATGGCATCTTAAAGATAATCCCGATTTTGATGCAAATGACCCACAGGTGGGTTTAGTGCATCGTATCGATAAAAATACTTCCGGTCTGCTTGTCGTTGCCAAGACTGCACATGCAAAGGCTTTTTTGGGGCAGCAATTTTTCAATAAGACCACCCGGCGCACATACAATGCTCTAGTATGGGGTATACCCAAAGAGGATAACGGAACAGTTGTGGGTAATATAACACGTAATCCGAGAAATAGGTTACAGATGACGGTATCGGACGATGACAGTGTGGGTAAACATGCTGTCACACATTATCATGTTCTTGAACGTATGTGTTATGTGGCGTTGGTAGAGTGTAATCTTGAGACCGGACGTACTCATCAGATACGTGTTCATATGAAACATATTGGTCATATATTGTTTAATGATGATGTCTATGGTGGTGATGAGATACTTCGTGGTACGCAGTTCAATAAGTACAGCCAATTTGTAAGAAACTGTTTTAAGCTATGTCCGCGTCAGGCACTTCATGCTCGCACGCTTGGCTTTGTACATCCTGTTACAAATGAGATGATGTACTTCGACTCCGAGTTGCCCGATGATTTCAGCCGTCTTCTTGCAGCTTGGAGGAACTACTCTTTGGCTAGTTCCAATTTTATGCAGTAGTATGTAGTAAAAATCCTATTAACGTCTGCGTAGTACATCTACTTTATAAGTATACTGTTGAACTGTTCAATGTTTCCATTGAATATGTTTATATCGACATGCTCGTCTATACCTGATAAATTACCTCTATCGCTACATTGCCACATCAGCCATTCGATGTTTTCATCGAGTTTTGTAACATAGTAGTGTGCTATCCATATAGGATACTTATCGAAGTAAGTATCGCTTAGGTAACGCTCTTTGTATTTTTTATATGAGTATATTATAGGCTTTACGCCATAGTGACTCTCTATTTTAGACAGAAAAATCTTTAGTTCTTGTATGAAACGTCTCTTGTCGCCAGGTCGTTCTTCAACATCAACAACAGGTGGTAGGTCTCCTTTTTCCAGTTTAACGGTCTTTATGAATAGCTCGGCCTGCTGACTTCCGCTTGAATGGCGGCTGAAATAGTGATATGCACCTCTGATAAATCCGTGTGCTTTTGCCTGCTTGAAATTGATATCGAAGTTTTTATCTATATAATCGCTTCCCTCTGTTGCTTTCATATAGATGAATTGTAGAGGTTCTTCATCCGGGTTGCCATCTTTTAGTTTCCCCCAATTTATATCCCCTTGGTGACGTGATATGTCAATGCCGTATATAGAGTGTCCTAACGGCATACAGATACCATAATGACGTTCGCCATAGCACGGACGGAAACGATAGAAATATGGACGGAAGAAGAAGTAATAGGCCGTTGCGATGAACAACGACGATATAATCGCTGCACATATATAGTAGAGCCATCCTGGAAGTTCCCTCTTTCTCTTCTTATGTGTCGATAATGATCGGCGGGCGGAAGTTTTTTTCTTCCGTCCGCCGGCTTTCTTATTTGTTCTATTGGCTTCTGCCATCAGGGTCTATTACTTAGCCTGCTCCAATGCCAATGTAACGGTAGTCTGGTCGCAAACCTCGCTGGGTCCGAAGTACTGGATGGGACCGGGATATACATAGCATGTTTCATTTGCCCATTTCTCTCTGTTGGCAGCAAATGTCTTGAAAGGTGCACCCTCAAGGTCAACAAGCGCCTTTTGGATAACAGGCTTCATTTCGCCATGGCGACGCTCCATGTTCATCATCATAGTGATAGGTATACCACCTGCAATCCACTCGGCTGCGGGAGCTGTTGTGTTGCGGATAGATGACATGTAACCGGTTTTGCCTGCAGCGATAAGCTGTGATGCATTGTAGCCAAGTGCATAACAGTAGTCTGCATCATAGTTAGAGGGAGCTGCGCAACGTCCTTCGTAGCCGAAGAAGTGGTGCTGAGGATTGAACTTGCCTACATACTTGCCCTCTGCTTTCCATGCTGCTAGTTTGTTTGATACCATCTCAGACAACAGTTTCTCTGTCTCGATGAGTGACACCTGTACGTTTCCGTGTGGGTCGCGGTCCATTGTAAGCTGGCGTGCAACACCTACGGGAAGGCTTGCGTATACCTCTGCATTATCTTTTGACAAGAGATTGATGATATACTGACGCTGCTCCTCGGGTGCAACCTGCGCATACTCCTCGCCTTTGTGTGCCAACAGGTCGTTAAGCTCGGCGATAAGGGCTTTCATTGCGGGTACAAACTCGATGAGACCCTCGGGGATAAGTACGGTACCGAAGTTGTTGCCTGCCGCAGCGCGGTTAGCAACAGCCTGAGCAATAGCTGTAACGATATCATCAAGTGAGAGAGCTTTCTTCTCTACCTCCTCGGAGATGATACAGTAGTTGGGCTGTGTCTGAAGTGCGCACTCAAGAGCAATGTGAGACGCTGAGCGACCCATCAACTTGATGAAGTGCCAATACTTCTGTGCAGAGTTACAGTCGCGCTGTATGTTACCGATAACCTCTGAATATACCTTACATGCTGTATCGAAACCGAAAGATGTCTCGATATATGCGTTCTTGAGGTCACCGTCAATAGTCTTGGGACAGCCAATAACCTGTACACCGGTGTTCTTTGCTGCGTAATACTCGGCAAGTACACAAGCGTTTGTGTTAGAGTCGTCACCACCGATGATTACAAGAGCCTTGATGCCAAGTTCCTTGATAATCTCAAGACCTTTGTCGAACTGCTCGGTCTTCTCGAGTTTTGTACGGCCGGAACCTATGATGTCGAAACCACCTGTGTTGCGGTACTCGTCCATAAGCTCGGGAGTAATCTCCATATATTTGTGGTCAACCAAACCGCCGGGGCCCATAAGGAAACCATAGAGACGACTTGCGGGGTTCAACTTCTTTACGCCGTCAAACAGACCAGCAATTACGTTGTGTCCACCGGGAGCCTGACCTCCTGATAGGATAACACCTACATTGATTGCGGGGTACTCCTTAACTTCACCACCTTTCTCGAATGTGATAATGGGAAGTCCATAGGTGTTGGGGAACATTGACTTGATAGCTTCCTGATCGGCAACAGACTCGGTTGCTGCTCCCTCGCATACTTTCACTACCTCTTTAAGTGCCTGGGGCAACTTGGGCTGATAAGCTGCCCTTGCCTTTTGCAATGCGCTAATTTTCATAAATTTATAATTAATCTGGTTAATAGTATTCATCATTATGTGCAAATTTCGTTTTTTTTTGTGAATATAAAAAGTATAAACGTCTTTTTTATGCGTCATAGGTGAATTTTGTCTGTTTTTTATGCCGAATTTGTTTAATACTTGTTTGTTTGCGAATAATAGCTTATCTTTACAATGTAAATTTAAACTTTAGAAGAATATGGCAAGTAGAAAAAATTTGAAGAAGGTTATAACCTATATAGCCGACCAGTTGGCAACACAAGCATTCTTTGCTTCGTACAATACAAATGCAGATGCTGCAGAGTGGGTAGATGTATTCAATCGTATCTTTGTTCTGAATAAAGAGTATATTGCCCGTGCCAACCATCCCGAGCCCGGTCTTCCTGCACGTAAGTATTTCGATTCACTTTGCATCTCATTTAATGAGGATGCTAAGGCTATATTGGATCAGATACAGCAATTACAGGATAAGTAATAGCCTTTTAATATGCGCATAGAACGACTATTGGCCCTTGTAGCCTGTTTGTTCTGTTTTTATACTTTGTCGGCACAATCTGCCGACAAAGTTCTTACTCGTACCCTTGACAAATATTTCATGGAGTATAAGAACGATGCTTTTTCTATGAAGAATTGTCGTCTTGAACGTAAACGTAATAATGTGGTTGTAAACAAGCGTGGGCGTAAAATTACCATATATACGAATTCTAACTTTGCTGTTCAGATATTTACTCCGGAACTGGTGCAGAAAATATACTCGGATATCAGGAAGATATTGCCCAAACAGTATAGGCGATATAAGATAGAGGTGATAGCGCATAGAAAGCCTATCGAACATTTGATTCCTAATATTTATCGTAAGAATAAGGATTTGGATTATAACAGAATGCTCTCTTCTGTGGATTATGAGACTGCTCCCTGGGTAAGGAATATGTCGCGTCCGTACACACCTACGAAAGGACTGCAAGGACGTCACTTGGCTATATGGCAAAGTCATGGCAGGATATTCTCAAATGAGAAGCAGATGTGGCAATGGCAACGTCCTGCCCTCTATTGTACAACAGAAGATCTTTTTACACAGTCTATAGTAGTTCCTTTTCTCTTGCCTATGATGGAGAATGCGGGTGCTTTGGTTTACACTCCGCGTGAGAGAGATTGGCAGCCCCTCTCCGTTGTGGTTGATAACGACTCAAAGCATGAAGGGGCTATATATAGCGAAGAGTCTGCCAGGAAGGTTGAATGGAGTGATGCAGGTGTCGGCTTCAAGTCGCGTGAAGGCTATTATGTGGATGGCGAGAATCCCTTTATGGAAGGTACTTCGCGTCTTGTCCCTTCGAGTGGGGATGATGAGAACTCTACAGCAATGGCTCGATGGACCCCCTCTATTCCGGCTGACGGACGTTATGCTGTGTATGTGTCATATCCGGTATTGGATAATTCTGTTTCTGATGCTCATTATACAGTGCTGCATGCCGGAGGTGTTACGGAATTCAGAGTAAACCAACAGATGGGTGGCGGTACCTGGGTATATCTGGGTACTTTCAGCTTTAATCAAGGAATGAGTGAAAGGCAAGGGGTAATATTGGATAATGCATGCAGGGGAGATGGCGTGGTAGGTGCCGATGCCGTACGCTTTGGAGGCGGAATGGGTGTTGTGGCACGAGGTGATTCTGTACCTGTGACAAGTGGTATGCCGCGTTATCTCGAAGGTGCCCGTTATGCATTGCAATGGAGTGGTTTCCCATACGAGGTCTATTCGCCAAGCGAAGGTGAACGTGATTATAATGATGATATAAATTCCCGTTCATATGCTTTGAACCATCTTGTCGGTGGCTCTGTTTTTAATCCCGACTCAGCCGGGCTAGGCGTGCCCTTGGAGTTATCGTTCGGTTTCCATTCGGATGCAGGATATTCTGCAGAAGATACATTGATTGGGTCGCTTGGAATTGTTACCACCGAATATACTGGTGACACTTTGGCTACAGGATTGTCGCGTTATATTTCGAGAGATATTGTAGGTAGCGTCCTTGAAAGTGTAAGGGATGATATAAACAGACGTTATGGTGTGGAGTGGGCATGTCGTGGTATCATTGACAAGAGTTATAGTGAGTCGAGGTTGCCGGTTGTTCCATCAATGATTTTTGAGTCTTTGTCGCATCAGAATTTCATAGATATGCTGTACGGCCACGATCCCGATTTTAAGTTTACTGTGGCAAGAGCTGTTTATAAAGCTTTGCTAAAGCAGTTATCTTTCTTGCGTGGTAAGGGATATGTCGTACAACCGCTGCCTGTAAAGGATTTTTCAATACAATTTGAGGGTAAAAAGAGTGTTCATCTGAGTTGGCAACCGGTAGAAGATATCCTTGAATCTACAGCATCTCCCACTTGTTATATTCTTTATACGCGTGTGGGTAGTGGAGGCTTTGATAACGGACGTATTATAGATGGAACCTCCGTTGAGGTTGAACTTGTAAAAAATGTTCAGTATAGCTTTAAGGTCGCAGCATTGAACGAAGGTGGCGAGAGTTTATCCTCGGAGATTCTTACCGCGTGCAGGGTCTCTGATGAAAAGGGACGTGTTATGATTGTTAATGGTTTTCATCGCTTGAGCGCTCCGGAAGCTGTAAGTACAGTCTCTAAGGTTGGGTTCGAGATGGATACCGATCCCGGAGTGTCATATATGGCGACGCCTGAATATTGTGGTAGGCAACTCGATTTTGAACGTAGTAATATAGGGTATGAAAATGGCTTGGGTATGAGTGGTAACGATTTTGAGTCGTTACTGATTGCCGGCAATAGCTTTGATTATCCTTATGTGCATGGTAGAGCTTTGGCCGCAAACGGTTACTCTTTCGTTTCTTGTAGCAGTGAGTCTGTGATTGATGGCGCTATACATCTTGATGGTTATGATGCGGTTGATCTTATATTGGGTGTCGAGAAACAGGGAAATAAGGGCTCTTTGTTGGGATATGACAGACCTTATAAAACCTTTCCACTTCCTCTGCAAAAGGCTCTTAGTGATTACTGTTCACATGGCGGACGTCTATTTGTCAGTGGTGCGCATATAGCTAGCGATATGGCTAAGAATGATGTGGATAGGAATTTTATACGCACTGTTCTTAAATTCGATTTCGGTGGTTCTTCGTATAATGTTTCGGATGATAAGATTTTTGGTTCTAATCTGCGTATGCAGATACGTCGTTCGGTAAATGAGTATTGTTATGCAGTTCCGCGTTGTGATATATTGGTGCCTGTAGGTGCTAACTCTTTTCCATCTTTTGTCTTTGACGGCAGTAAGGAGAGTGCCGGCGTTGCATATGCAGGTGACTATCGTGTAATTTCTACAAGCTTTCCATTCGAGGCTATTGTTGATGAGCATCAACGTGCATTGCTTATGGGTTCTGTGATGCGTTTTTTGTTGAAATAATCTCTTTATAAGAAGAATATAAAAGGAGCAGCAAAAAATTTTGCTGCTCCTTTTATATTCTCTTGCAAGTAATTACTTTCTTTTCTTGCCTACATACTCGTCAGATACTGTAAGTTTCTTACGTCCTTTTGCGCGACGAGATGACAATACGCGACGGCCGTTCTTTGTGGCCATTCTCTCACGGAAACCGTGTTTGTTCTTTCTCTTTCTGTTAGAGGGCTGAAATGTTCTTTTCATCGTTATATATAATTTAATTGTTTACTCAAAAAGTTCTATGCGCTTTCAGCCTGCAAAATTAGACTTTTTTTTTGAATTAGCAAAGTATTAACAAGTAATTTTAGACTTTTAGACGAAATATTGCTTTATTATTTTTTAAAAGTATTATCTGTTGCTAACAGCTCTTACATATAATACTCCACCACCAAGAACCTCGCTTTTAGAAAAATTATACTCTTTGTTTGTTATGGGATGCTTCCAAGAAAAGTCGCTATAGCTATAAAAATAAGAAGTC
This sequence comes from Bacteroidaceae bacterium, assembly GCA_017507105.1. Lineage (GTDB taxonomy): Bacteria > Bacteroidota > Bacteroidia > Bacteroidales > Bacteroidaceae > HGM04593. The sequence goes on along the minus strand of JAFWBM010000032.1, from coordinate 30,788 downwards.
CTAGGACTAAGGAGAAGATCGTGTTGGCAATACAAATGATATTTTTCTGTTAACACCTCTCCTGCTCCCATTTCTTTATCAATGGAAAGCAAATCGTGATAAAACTGTTCTTTGTTATTTTACCGTAATCGTTGGAGGGGTCTAAAATGACTTCTTAGTCGTCGTTGCTGCACGAAATAAGGTTCACACTCATAATAATGGCCATTATTGCCATTCCGATAAATCTAATTGTTTTCATTTTCTTATTAAAAAAAAGGCGCAGACTATTCGATGCTTGCCTTCGCCTTAGGTTACCGCCAAGTGACCTTGTACATGACATGCACGAATAGTCCGCACCTTATGGTGCGAACCTTCGTCAGCTTGTTCTCATGTACTGAATTTTTGGCGGTATTCAAGGCAAAGAGAACAAGAGCTAAAAGCTCTAATCAAAATTTATAGTACGAACAGAATGCTTTGGTTAATGTTTTGTTTTTAGTCTCATTTTTTAGGCATTTGCCTTTGTTTGCATTTGTTTGTTCGTGGGTACTCTCTGTTTCCTTTTTAATAATTTTAAGTGTGTTGGTAATATAATAACTTCTTAAATCTCTGCAATTACTTCAACCTCTACAAGTACATTCTTGGGAAGTGTCTTTACTGCTACGCATGAACGTGCGGGCTTGCTTGTGAAATAGTCGGCGTATATTGCATTGAAAGCGGCGAAGTTGCCCATGTCGCTGAGGAAACATGTTGTTTTTATAACTTTATCGAATGATGTACCGGCCTCGGCAAGTACGGCTGCAATGTTTTTCATTACCTGTGTTGTCTGTCCGTCTATATCCTCTGCATCAATATCTCCTGTTGCGGGATTGATGGGAATCTGACCTGATGTGAACAACATATTGCCACAGATAATTGCTTGTGAATAGGGACCGATTGCCTCGGGAGCCGCGCTTGTATAAACTTTTTTAATCATAACTATTATATTTAATTTTGTTAATCTATGTTTCTTGGATACTTTACGGTTGCTTACATGTGGTTACATATTTTGTATCCCGATTCGTGTAGGGCTTTCTTGATAATCTCTATCTGCTCGAAGTTGCGTGTCTCCATATTTATGCGCAGGAAACAGCCGTTTATAGCCATTGTTGCATTTGTACGTTCGTGATGCACTCCAATGACGTTTCCTCCGTTCTCGGCTATTATACGTGATATATTTAAAAGCTCTCCCGGTTTATCTATAAGTTCTACTGTGAGCATGCATGTACGGCCCGATGTAAGTAGGCCACGTTTTATTACTCTGTCTAGAATATTCACGTCTATATTGCCACCCGAGACAAGGCATACTACGTTTTTGCCCTCTATCGGCACTTTGTTGAACATGGCAGCAGCAACAGATACAGCACCGGCACCCTCTGCTATGAGTTTCTTATGCTCTATCATTGAGAGTATTGCAGCTGCGACCTCATCATCTGTTACAGTTACAATATCATCAACATACTTGCTGCATAATTCGAATGTGTTTATTCCGGGCTCTTTAACGGCAATGCCGTCGGCGATTGTAGATACTTTGTTGAGGCGCTCTATCTTATTATTGTGCAATGAGTTTGCCATGCTTGGCGCTCCTGCCGACTGTACGCCATAAACCTTTATTTTGGGATTAAGCGATTTAATAGCAAATGCAACACCTGAAATGAGGCCGCCTCCACCGACGGGCACAATAACGGCATCTATATCTTTCATCTGATCGAGCAACTCCAGGCCTATGGTGCCTTGTCCTGCTATAACGTCTATATCATCGAAGGGATGTATGAAAGTATACCCATGTTCGTCACGCATTTCCAATGCACGTTGATAGGCGTCGTCATATACACCTTCTACAAGGCATATCTCGGCTCCATAATTTTTTGTAGCTTCAATCTTTGATATTGGAGCACAATCGGGAAGGCATATGGTTGAGCGTATACCATTTTTAGTTGCAGCCAATGCAACTCCTTGTGCGTGGTTACCAGCTGAGCAGGCTATCACTCCTTTTGCCTTCTCCTCGGGAGATAGTTGTGATATCTTATAGTATGAGCCTCGTACCTTGAAAGAACCTGTCAACTGAAGATTCTCGGGCTTAAGATAGATATTGGCTTTAGGATTTATTTGCGGTGCGATGATAAGGTCGGTACGTCTTATTACATCTTTAAGCACATAGGATGCATGGTATATCTTGTCGAGTGTAAGCATTTTTATCTTATTTTAGATTGTTTTATAAAGTTTTGCGAAGATACAACCATTTTTTGCAATATTGGGTAAATGTGCAAAAAAATCCATCTTTAATGTGTTATATAATGTTATTATCCAATATATTCGTATCCTAGTTCATTTATGGTGGCTATTATTTTTGCAGGGTCGAAATCTCCTTCTATATATGCAATACCCTCTGTAAGGTCTACATTGACAGCTGTAACTCCCTGAACTTTTGCAAGATTCTTCTCTACATTGTTTTTGCAATGATTACACATCATACCTTTGATTTTGAATGTCTGTTGCATGGTCTTGTTATGGTTATGTGGTTTTATATATTTTATTATCATGGCTATGGCAAGGAGGATGGCAAACAGGATGCTTGATGCTGTCTTCCACCATACTGTGCCTTCGTTATTGCAGCAACCCGGGGTGTGCGTCATGGTTATATGTTCAAACCATTGTGATGGTAGCATATAATCTATCATAAGCCCGAAAGTGAATGCTCCAAGGATAATTGTTACCAAATATATGACTAATGTGCGTCTGCCCATGACTTTGTCTATCAATAGTATAGCTGCGGCGTTTGTTGCCGGTCCTGCCATCAGCAGAACTAATGCTGCTCCCGGTGACAATCCTTTGAGCATCAATGCTGCGGCTATAGGTATAGAACCTGTGGCACATAGGTACATGGGGGCTGAAAAGAGCATTACTATAATCATGTTTATGATGGGATATTGGCTGTAGGATGTAAAGAAATCGTCTGGCACAAGAACAGTTATAAGTCCGGCTATTACAAGTCCTATAATAATCCATTTTCCTATATCCTGTAACATCTCAATGAAAGCATAGTGTACTACTCCCAGACATTTGGCAATGAAACTCTTTTTTGTATTGCTCTCTGTAGATGCAACGGATACCGTATTATTTTCATCCTTGCACATATGGTTTACGGCGCAACCTCCGACCAAAGCTGTAATGAGTGCAATGATAGGTCGTAATATGGCAAATGGGATACCCAATATTGAGGCTGTGGCTATAATAGAGTCTACTCCGGTCTGTGGAGTAGAGATGAGAAACGAAGTGGTGGCACCTTTAGATACCCCTTCTCGGCGCAATGAGATTGCAGTAGGCAATACTCCGCATGAGCATAGAGGTAAAGGGATTCCGAATAATGCTGCCAACAATACAGAACGGAAGTTTCCGTCTGATAGCCGTTTCCGGTAGATATGTTGAGGCACAAATTCATGCAGTATACCTGCTATAAAAAATCCAAGTAGCAGGTAGGGCGACATTTCGTTCAAGAGGTCAAGAAGTGGTTTTATATATTCAATCATTATATACTGTTTTATTATAAGTATTACTCCTATTTCGTTTCAAAGATAGCCACAAACGAGCAAGAAAAATAAAGCTTGCTTTAATTTTTTTACAGCGAGTGCAGTATATGTTCGAGGTTTACCTCAAAGATAGCCACAAACGAGCAAGAAAAATAAAGCTTGCTTTAATTTTTTTACAGCGAGTGCAGTATATGTTCGAGGTTTACCTCAAAGATACGAAAAACAGATTTCTGTTGCAAATTGCAGATGAATTTTGCAACCGGATTTCATTTGTTCCCATAAGCTCTCTGAACAGAATCTTTTTAGGTTTGTTTCTATCTATAAAATCAAAAAAAATGAAGTGTATGAATAGAGGTCTGTTATTTGTTGCAGCAGTATTGATGCTCTGCAATAGCGTATGTTCGCAAGGTGTGTCACCCGATAGTTATAGTGTGCAACATAGTGATAGTTGCTGGTATGTGACTATGAATTATAGAATAGATAAAATGCCAAAGGATGATGAACTTATCCTAATAAGTCAGATATGTTGCCCTGATACTTGCATAAATGATAATGCGCGCCGTTTTCAGGGAAGACGTTATGCCAAGAGATATATAAAGAAGTATGGCTATAAACCCGATCTTATGGAGGATGGAACAAACAGCTTTACGCTCGCAGTTCCCGAGGATATGGTTTCTGATACTCTTATTGGTGTTACTTATAGTGAGTATGTCACTCCAGATGGTGTTTTCGGGGCTTTTGATACCCTTGAGATTGTTTTGCCTATGCCTGTGGCTTTAAGTTGCAACCCTGTCAAGGATGCTCACTCGTTGGCCGACCTTATGTCACTTGAAAATCCATATATAAATGGTATGGCAGCATACGAGGTGCTTGACGGCGGAAGTGTACATTTGCCTATGAATCCGTCACAAACAGTACACTTCGCAATGAACAGCCAACATTTGAGTCCCGACTACTATGGTAATGCTGCAACAATAGATAGTTTGGTGACTCTTTTGAATTCTTTGGCAAGTGATAATGCTTCAAATATTGAGTCGATACAGATTGTGGGGTTTACCTCGCCCGATGCACGCGACGAGATTGTACCAAAATTGGGGTATAAACGTGCTGCAGCCTTGTGTAACCATTTACAACAACGTACCAATCTGCCCGACAGTGTTTTTGAAGTTGCTGATGGCGGCAAGCATTGGCATATTATATATGCCGGGCTTTCCAATAATGGCGAAGATGGCGATTCTTTGGTAAAGAAACTGCTCTCTTTGAAGAGTAACAAAGAACGTATTGCTATGTTGAGGAATTATAATGGAGGTAAGCATTATACGGCTTTATGTAATGATACTAATGCTGTTAATTATCGGGGAGCTTGTTGTACTCGGGTTTATTATCATAATCTGTCGGATAGTAGCACACATGAACTAAATAAAGTAGTTGCAGAACTATCCAATAATCCACATCCCGATTATGATGCTTTGAGGGAGAGGTTGCGTCCTTATGATAATGATGCACGAGCACTTAATATAAAAGGTGTAATAGAACATCGTCAGCATCGTCGTGCTGCGGCTGCTGAGGCTTTTCGCCGTGCTGCCGAGCTTGGGGATATGCAGGCAAGCCGGAATATGGGAATTCTTGGTCTAAGTATGGAGTAGTTCTTCTCTAATAGTTATCTTGTAATAAGTAGGGTAATTCTTCAAGACTTTTTATTATGGCATCGGGCTCTGCGTTGGGGGCGGGTATCTCCTCTTCCCAACAGAGCCCTTTCAGCCATGCTGTGCGACATCCGAGTGTGCTTGCCGGATAGATATCTTTCTTGTATGAGTCACCTACGACCAATATTTCATCGGGGTTCAGATTGAGTGCATTTGTTCCTAAGGCAAATAGTGCAGGGTCGGGCTTTCGTATTCCAACCAAAGAGGACTCTATAATCGTGGAAAAAAAATCTTCAAGTGAAAATTCCTTCAAAACGATATTCATGTTGCCATAAAAGTTGGTGACAAGCACCATCGGATAGTGTTGTGATAGTCTTTCAACAACATTGCGTGTTGTTTTTAGTGTATGAAGGACCTTCTTGTAGCATCCCTCTGCTATGGACGATTCTTGTGTTGTATTCATCTTGTCGTTCAAATAGGATGCATGTATTGCAATTTTCTTTATCAGCAATGTGTGGAATGTATCGTTAGGCTCTATTATGGGGTGTTTGGCAAGTGTGCGTTCTCCATGTACATATGCCTCTCTAAACAGCTGTTTCTCTATATCGACACCTGCCAGTTTGTATTGCTCCCATATGACCTCGGCCCAATGTACACCGTTGGTGTCAATGGTACCCCCATAGTCGAAAATTATTCCTTTAACGGTATTCATATCCACTCTCTATCTTATCTGTTATGTGTTGACTTAGTTTCTCATGGCAGTGGCGCATGTAGGTGAAGATTCCCATGAGTATCACCAACTCAAAGAATAGATATATCCACAACTGACCGATGAGCATTGCAAACCATAGCATTATGAAGCGCGAATTGAATGTCAAGATGTTGGTGTATTTCATGAGTGGCAGGCTTCCCATACGGAATTCCTTTCTCAACTCTTGTGGTATATTTGTGCCATATCTTTCTTTTATGAGACTCATAAGTTTCTGGAATTTAGGTGACATGCGTTCCTGATTTTGGGTATATGCTACATAGAAATGCAGAAAAACTTTCCAGAAGAAGTTGCCTCTCCAGGGTGTCTCATTGAATAGCGTGCGTTGTGTGTCTGAATTGTCGAACTCGTGACCGTTGTCTTCGTTTATGAAATAGAGATGTATGTTACGATAGTAGTCGGCAAGTTGACATTGTGATCCATGAACCCAGAAACCGGCAAATGAACATAGAATCCATATTAGTACACCCCATTCATATTGTGGTGCAAAGGGGATGGGCTCGAATGTGGTGCGTATGGCTATTGCTGCATATATAAAGAAGAACCATACATCGCCTGCAAAACCGTCAAGGATACGTCCCCATCTTGTCTTCTGCCCTGTAATGCGTGCCAGTTGGCCGTCTGTACTGTCATAGAGGTTGGCCCACATGAGCAACAGGATGCCAAGTATGTTCCACCTTAGGCAATCTTGAGCGAAACATATTCCGGCTGCTGCGCCTAGTAGTATAGATGCGATTGTGATTGCATTTGGGTGTATACCCCTGTTTCTGAAAAACAGCGCGCAATGGAAACCTAGTGGGCGATAAAACCATAGGTCAATAAACTCTTCGGTATCGTATGATTTTATTGATGCTTTATACATCTTTCTCTCTTCTGCGTTCATCTCTTCTTTATTTTGGAATTAATGAGATAGGCAATTGCTTCGGATGCCTCTTCCCTATATGCCGAGAAACTCGGAAAATCATTTATGTCTATAATGTATATAGTACCTTCTTTTGTGATGATGGCGTCTCCACCATATATCTCTAATCCAATGGCTTTCGCTGCACGAAATGCAGTCTCTTGTAACTCTTCTATGCTGAATATGTAATGGCTGTCACATCTGTTGAACTTCTCCAATGAGAACTTTGTGGAGTCGGGATTGGGGTAATAGCAACGGAAAAATATATCAGATACTCCGTAGAACTTTATTATATTACCATCTATATGGTTGCAACTGTGTATACTGTCGATTCCACGTTTGCGGTATAACTCGAGGGTAGCTTCAGCGCTCTTCCTGTCTGCTATATAACATATATCCTGTTTGTGAGACGACCATCCTGCGCTCTTCTTGAACCATAATGGATATCCGTTTGTCGGAGCATTACTGCTTGTTGGGATAATATTATATCGGGGTTGTCTTATTTCTGCTTCGTTGAGTATGGAGATGAACTTATCGCGTGAACAGTTACTTACAGATTGTGTACTGTTGATTACTTTGGTATCATTTTTTTCAATTTCTGATAATTTGGCAATTGCATTTGTACTACGTGACATGTGGTATATGAGATCGAAATGTTTATCTGTTGGCAGATCTTCGGCTCTATATACTGTGACATCGTGTCCCAATGAAACAAGTTTGTCGGCTATACTCTTTAGTATAGCATAATCCTTTTGTTTCATTTGCGGCGAGAATATCTCTTCACGTAATACAGCTGCTATTTCCATTGTTGTGAGATAAGTTCTTCGGCTTTTTCAATATCTTCAACGTGGTCTACATCTATTATTTTACCGAATGGATAGGCTTTAAGAGAGAGACCATCTGCTATGAGTTGTCGTTGGAAATTACGCATACGAGATGAACCGTTAGCTATACATGTGGATAATGTTTCCAATGCCCTGTCGTCGAGAGCGTATATGCCGCCTGATATGTAACGTGCATTGACGGGTGCATAATCGTGGAAACCTGTTATGTACAACGATTCATCGGTTGATACATATAATGGCTTTTCGTCGTCGATATAATCGGTAACGGCCATAACTCCATTACACTCTGTTTTCGAGAATTCCTCGATATACATTTTAAACTCCTCCTCGTTGAATATGGTATCTACTGTGGTAAGACAGAATTTGCCGCCCTTCAGATGCTCGGAAAGAGCATACATGCTGTGCATTGAACTTGGAGTGTCTTTTACTACAATATCTATGGGATGGCTTTTTTGTAACTCTTCCAGGAAGGCTTTTGTCTGTGGTTGATGGCTGTTTATTATAATGCTTATGCTCTCGGCATTGTTACGGACAAAAATACCTATGAGGCGCTCAATTAGCGGCATACCTTTTACAGACACAAGAGGCTTTGGTATCTTTACCCCCTCTTGTGTCAGTCTCGACCCCTCGCCGGCTGCTATTATACCATATTTCATCTGGCTGCTTACTCTTTGTCCTCTAACTGAAGGTTAAGTCGGTTGCTGTCGTCTCGTTTCTCGAAATAGAGTTTGCGTAATGGGTGTCGGCGTGCTTCGTGATAGTTTTTGCGGTTGCGGTATATATCTATTCCTGCATATATGGCTTGACGGAATGAATTTTCATTGGCACATCCTTTCCCTGCTATATCATATGCAACACCATGAGCCGGAGATGTACGTACAACGTTTAGACCGGCTGTAAAATTTATTCCATCACTCATGGCGAGCAGTTTCATGGGGGTAAGACCCTGGTCGTGGTACATTGCCAATATTCCATCGAAAGCTTTATATTTTCCACTGCCCATAAATCCATCAACTCCAAACGGCCCGTAGCATAATATACCTTCTCTGCCCATTTTTTCAATTACAGGTGATATTACCTCTATCTCTTCTTGTCCTAGCAGTCCGTTGTCGCCTGAGTGAGGATTAAGGGATAGTACTGCTATCTTGGGAGCATCTATATTGAAGTCCTCTTTAAGGCTGTTGTTAAATATGGTAATCTTCTCTTCCAATAATTCGGGGGTTATTGCCGAGGGAACATCACGCAACGGAAGGTGTGATGTGGCTATTGCAAAGCGTAGGTTGCCACATCCCAGAATCATTAAAGACTTTTTCCCATCTCCCAGCCTCTCTTGCAGATATTCGGTGTGTCCTGGGAAATTGAACTCGTCATTCTGTATGCTGTTCTTGTTTATTGGGGCTGTAACCAAAATATCAAATACTCCTTCCTGATAATCTTTTACTGCACGTTCCAATGCTTCATATGATGCTTTGCCGCCATCTTTTGTGGCATTGCCTAGCTCTATCATCACATCGTCACTGTTGCAGTTTATAATGTTTAGCTTACCATCTTCAATCTCCTCTATATTCTCTACTGCGTTATATGCAATATCCATTTCAAGAGCCTTGCGATGGTATGAGGCTAATTTGGGCGAACCATATACAACTGGGGTGCAAATGTCAAACATCTCGGGGTTTTCGAATGTCTTGAATATGATTTCGTATCCAACACCGTTTATATCGCCTTGGGTAATTCCAATGCGAAGTTTTCTGTTTTCACTCATTCTGAATATTGTGTATTTGTTATTTCTCTATGATTGTCGTGTCACTCTCTTCTACAACAAGCTCGGGAATATGGATGCTGTTGGCAATGGCTTTGTCGGCCGGCAGACGCAGCGAGAAGAGTGACGCCTCGAGCTTGCGCATAAGATCGCCTTTCTTGCGGCTGGGAGCAAACAAGAATGCTTCGACAACTATAACCTTGTTGTTTAATTCATCTACCATGCTGTGTGAGACGAATGGACCGCCCATCATATCATTATGCATGGACCAAAGACCGCGTACTTCTTGCATGTATTTTTCCTTGAACATAGTCTCTTTCATCTCTACATAGTCGTGTTCTGTAGTCATGTATTGTCCCTCTTTACCTCCTGGTATGTTGGCTTTCATGATTGAGTCGCGCATGTGCAGATAGTTCTCCAATGTAAAATTCTCAACGCTTGTATATGGATAGCTGTATACTACAAAGTTCATTATGCTGCTGTTGTTGTTGGCAATGTCTGATGCCCATAGGAAATCCTTGCCGCTCTTTAATCCCAATATGTTATCGGGGATGAACATCTCGCAATCGAACTTGCTTTTTACGCTGTCGAGGAACTGCTCGTTATGTCGTTTCTGAACATTTTTCAACTCGCGGTTCATCTCGTTCGAGTTGAAAAAGTCTATGATTGTCTGGGTGTGTTTGGATACATACTCCTTGAAATCTTGTTCATTGGGTGATTGGATTGTCATTATCACCTGAGGAGTCGCATATTCATCACGTGTAAACTTGAACTTAGTCTGTGTATAGAGGTTCTTGTCGATATTTACAACTATTATATTACGGAATGTCTTTAGGAGACGTTTAAATCCCTCGGGACGGGTATGGGAAATGCGGAAAGAGCGTTCCGATTGTGGCAGTGCCGGAACATCGGTATCGAGAACATCGAAAAGTGCGCGTCCGGCCGGTGCTTCCCAAAATGCGTCGTCGCATACAACCAACACTTCGTATGGTAAGCCGCTTGAAGCGGGTTTGAATAGAGTGGGGCTGTCACTGCTGCAGGAGCAGAGTATCGCAATTAATAATAATGTTGTTAGCTTTTTCATATTTTTGTAAGTTAATAGTTCTTAATTGTTCTGATTCTGTTTTACCGTTGATAACATTCCGCATGCGGCAAATATATCTTCACCTCGTGATGCGCGGATTGTGGTGAATATGCCATTTCCGGTAAGGTAGTCGCGCAGGCGTGTCATTGAATCGTTGTCAACTCCTTCGAGAGGTACTTCCGGTATTGCATGGTATCGTATAAGGTTTATACGGCAATCGAGCCCATCCAATAATTTAAGTAGCTTGCGTGCTTGTGTAGGGCTGTCGTTTACTCCTTTGAATACTATATATTCGAAGGTAAGGCGGCGCTGGTGGCTGAAATCGTATTCTTTCAACAGTTCAACAATCTCGGTAATAGAATAACCGCGCTCAGCAGGCATTAGTTCGCTGCGGCTCTTGGGGTCGGGATGGTGGAGGCTTATGGCTATGTGATATTCTCCACCGTCGAGTAGTCTTTTCAACCCTTTGCGTACTCCAACCGATGACACAGTGAGACGATGCGGACTCCATGCTGTTGCATATTCGGCTGTCAGGATCTCTATGCTTTGCAACAGATTGTCGAGATTGTCACAAGGCTCGCCCATTCCCATGAATACAATGTTTGTTAGTGTGTCGAACTGTGGCAATGCGAAAATCTGGTTTATAATTTCGTTGGCTGTAAGGTTGGCTGTGTACCTCTGTTTTCCTGTCATGCAGAATAGGCAGTTCATTTTGCATCCTACCTGTGAGGAAACACACAATGTGGCACGTTCGCCGTCGGGGATATATACGGCCTCAACAAAGTGATTGTTATCTACCCTATAGAGGTATTTTATAGTGCCATCTGTAGAACACATTGCTTCTATCGGTGATGAGAACCCGGTGATGAAATGTCTCTCCAGTATTTCGCGGTTCTTTAGCGATATGTTGGTCATTTCTCCAATGGTGCGTACACGCTTGCAATATATCCAGTCGGCTATTTGCTTGGCTGTAAAAGAGGGCATGCCTATTCTTGTCACAGCCTCTTTTATCTGTGACAGTGTCATACCAAGCAGTGCCTTTTTGTTGTTTTCCATTCTTGATGTTGTTGTTTTTTCTGCTATAGAGTAATGCGTAAAGAGAATGTAATTGAGCCGGGATTTAAATCCATTAACTCTTGGATATTTCTCTTGCTGCTTTAATGAGGTAATATTGTTGCAAAGATAATATAAAAAGTTGTTCATACATCTTTTTTATACATAATAAAAACGCGTGTGCGTATTTTTCAATATTAATCTTGATTAATCTTGGAAGCACTCCCTTCTTTTGCTAAATTCGCGGAAAATATTTTTTTATGATAAATGATAGTATTGAACTCTTCTTGCCTGTTTCGGCATCCTCTCTAAATGTGGATGCTATTCGCGATATTTTACAATGCAATTATGTGAAGAATGTTTCATTGTGGGTGCCATCAGGTTTTGATAATAGTGTAGATATGCCTTTCAATGTGAATATTATCTATGCGGAATCTTTGAGCCGCAGCGGATTGTATCGTGATATGGCACAACGTGCCACTGCCGATTATGTGGTATGTGTTATAAAGGAAGATATTGAGTTGCCATCGTGTGAACAACTTATGAAAATGCGTGACTCGATGAATAGAGATAGCTCTATGCTGTATTGTGATTATAGTAAAATGGTGTCGGGTGAATGTTGCGAGGCGCCTACGATTGATTACCAATGTGGCAGCTTAAGAAATGATTTCGATTTCGGACCGGCAGTGATGCTGCGCACCTCTATGTTGAAACAGTATTTAGGAATGTCCCTTGAAGAATATGAGTTTGCCGGTTTTTATCAATTGCGTCTTGCAATGAGCCGCCTGGGGCAATTACAACACCTGCCCCTGACGGTGTGTTGTGAAAGAGAACCGGATGTGCGCAAGAGTGGGGAAAAGCAATTTGACTATGTAAATCCGGCACAAAGAGATGTGCAGATTGAGATGGAGGCGGTATGTACGCACCATCTGTGTGAGATAAATGCATGGCTGCCCCCGTATAAATATTCAGAAATAGACCTTTCGGCAGGGGCGTTTCCTGTTGAGGCTTCGGTTATCATTCCTGTACTAAACCGTGTGACTACCATTGCGGATGCTATTCGTTCGGTGCTTACGCAGAAAACAGATTTTAAATTTAATATATTGGTGGTGGATAACCACTCGACTGATGGCACTGGCGAAATTATTGAATCTTTTGATGATGATAGAGTGTGTCATCTGATACCCGAGAGAGATGATTTGGGTATAGGAGGCTGTTGGAATTATGCAATAGAAAGTGAACTCTGCGGACGATTTGCTGTTCAACTAGACAGCGATGACCTTTATAGCGATTCGGATACCTTGCAACGTATTGTGGATGAGTTCTATAAACAGCAGTGCGCAATGCTTGTCGGGTCGTATAGAATATGTAATTTTGACTTAGAGACTCTTCCTCCGGGTGTTATTGATCATCGTGAATGGAGTGAGGAAAATGGTAGAAATAATGCATTGCGTATAAACGGCCTGGGAGCACCTCGTGCTTTCTATACTCCGGTTGTGCGTAATATCGGATTTCCAAATGTCAGCTATGGAGAGGATTATGCCGTAGGCTTGAGGATATCGCGTGACTATAGGATAGGGCGTATCTATGATGTGCTATATTTGTGTAGACGTTGGGGTGGTAACTCGGATGCAGCTCTTTCGCATGAGAAGGTCAACAGGCATAATAGTTACAAGGATTCATTGCGCTCGGCCGAACTTGAAGCACGTGTGAAAAAGATGAATTCTGCAAATGTTATGGAGCTGGGGAAGTTGCATGGCTTTGTTGAGCATCAATTGGGTGTTTGGCCGCAGGCTTACATGAATATAAAGGCACTGGAACTGATAAGAACACGTGCTCTTGAGTGTGGTGTAACGTTACAATATAATCCAGCCAGGGTAGTCTCGACTGCTGCAAAAGTCGATGATGTTTCGATAGAAACGCGTCCATGCTTCTTGTGCGACTCTAATCGCCCTAAGGAGCAGTTGAGTGCTAAAGCTCTTTTCGATATAGAGGTGTTGGTGAACCCTTACCCTATTTTGTATCCTCATCTGACATTGCCTATTGATAGACATACTCCTCAGCTTATAAAACAGCTTTATTGGGATATGCTTATTCTTGCCAAGAAATGGAAAGGGATGGCGATATTCTATAATGGTGCGAAGTGTGGTGCATCGGCTCCGGATCATGCTCATTTGCAGGCTGTAAATGCTGAGGATGTACCGATGTTGCAGAGTGTGAATAGATATTTCGCAGATATGCAACCTCTTCTTTCCAGAAATGGCTCTATGTTGTATAAAGTGGAGTCCTATTTGGTGCCTCTTTTTGCTATTGAATCATCTAATATATCAGATGCAGAATCACTCTTTGCGACTCTTACAAGTGCTATGACTACTGTTGAGGATGAGCCTGAGCCCCGTATGAATGTTATGTCGTTCTACAGTGATGTGCGGGGTTGGGTCACGGTGGTAGTACCACGCTCTAAACATCGTCCCGATTGCTACTATAGTAAGGAGAATAGGCGTATGATAAGTCCGGGCATGCTGGATATGGCTTCTCTTGTGGTGACTCCGCTTGAAGAGGATTTTGAGACTCTCTCAAGCGAGGAGGTTCTAGCTATATTACAAGAGGTGGCTATAGATGCCGAGGGTGCGGAAAAAATTGTTTCAATTCTTCGAAAATGAATTACGTAGAAATAGGAGTATTGCTGGCGGATGAGGTCAGATTTAGTTTTTCGGGACTGTATAGGCTTGGAGGTGATTTGGTGGATTGCGTAGCTAATGTTGTTAAATGCGTCGATGGCCTCTTGGCTTGGCAAGGGAAAATGTGCGAGAGATTGCATTTTGTTCCTATGACAACAGGTTGTCGATTTACACTATGTGATGTCGTTATAGGTGTTGACTTCCATTGGGAACGTAAACAAAACCAGATGTTTGAGGGAGAGTTGCTGTTGTTTGTTGAGGATGGGAAGGTGCGTGCGGTCAATGTGTTGCCGGTAGAGAACTATCTGAAGAGTGTGATATCTTCGGAGATGTCGGCATCGGCCTCCTTAGAGTTTCTAAAGGCACACACCGTTATATCACGCAGTTGGCTATATGCTCAATTGATGCGTAAGAATGAAACAACGTCAGCTCGGCTTGGCTTTGAGACTGAAAATGAGGTTTCGCGTTGGTATGCGAGGGAGAATCATACCACTTTTGATCTTTGTGCCGATGATCATTGTCAGCGTTATCAAGGTGTGCCAATAAAGGATAATAAAAAAGTGGAAGAGGCTGTACACTCTACCGAGAATGAGGTGTTGACATTTAATGGTAAGGTGTGTGACGCACGATTCAGTAAGTGTTGTGGAGGTGTGACAGAACGTTTCTCCTCTTGCTGGGAAGATGCTGATTTTGAGTATCTGCAGTCTTTTCGTGATTGTGAAGATGTAGTAACGTTTCCCGATCTTAAATTGGAGGATAATGCGCGCCAATGGATAGAAGACTCTCCTCCTTCGCTATGTAATACATCGGATAAGAATGTGCTATCACAGATTATGAATAACTACGATTGCGAAACAACCGATTTCTATCGTTGGAAGATTACCTATACTCAAGATGAATTGTCGCAGATTGTAGCCCTTCGCTCGGGTATTGATTTTGGTTCTATTTTGGATCTTGTTCCAGTCGAACGCGCTGCATCGGGGCGGTTGGTGCGATTGCGCGTAGTGGGTAGCAAACGTACTATGGTCGTGGGTAAGGAATTGGAGATACGTCGTTGGCTCTCACCCTCTCATCTGTATAGTTCTGCTTTTGTGGTTGACAAAGAGGTTGGAGTAGATAACTCTCTGTTGTTTGTGCTTAAAGGAGCAGGTTGGGGGCACGGGGTTGGTCTTTGCCAAATAGGTGCTGCTATGATGGGCGAAAAAGGATATGATTACAGAGCTATATTGAATCACTATTATCCGGGTGCAGTAATAGAGGATGTCAATTCTGTTTATGGATAGCTCTCTTTCTGTAGGCTAAATGGTTTAAGTTTTAGCTAGCCCTATGTTTGCAATACAATAAATTACATGACTCTTTTTTTAATATTATACGAATTGCGGGGACGCAAGATTGATGCCTCAATATCTCCGGATGTATATATGAAGGGTGGAAAAAGTTTTTGTTCAATAAATGGATAAAACAAATATCCTGCTTTTAACTATTATTTGCATGTATAATCAATGCCTCATGTGAGTGATTATTGGTTATACATGTTTTTTGATAGGTTGGAACTGTATTTTAAGATGAAAAGTTCTTAAATTAGTGAAAAAGTTGTATATTTGCGCTTTTGCTTTTGTAGGGCATTGCGGATGATGCCTGTTTTGTTGTGTCCGATTGTAGGGATATGATATTTTTTTATTGTATACACAATAAACAGGCTGTTTTATAGTTTAAATATACAAAGATTGTAGTTAATGGAACAACACATAATAGAACTTGAAATTCGGGACGGAATGGGATTGTTATCCCGAATCGTTAAGCGACTTTTTGATTTATTCTGTTCATTACTTGGAATTATAGTATTGTCGCCGGTCTTTTTGGCTGTTTATATAATGCTACGTAGACAGGGTGACGGGCCTGTCATTTTTAGACAGGAGAGAATAGGTTATAAAGGTAATCCGTTCTACATTCTTAAATTTAGGACAATGAGGGTTGGCTCCGAGAATGATACTCCGGTGTTGGCACAAAAGGGCGACTCACGTCTTACTCCTGTAGGAAAATTCCTGCGTGAGCATCATTTGGATGAGTTACCACAGTTGTGGAATGTATTTAAAGGGGATATGTCATTTGTGGGTCCTCGCCCTGAGAGAAAATATTTTATTGACAAAATAAAGGAACATAATCCCAATTATGATTATATATATCTGATGCGTCCTGGTTTGACATCTATGGCTACTTTGT
This sequence comes from Bacteroidaceae bacterium, assembly GCA_017507105.1. Lineage (GTDB taxonomy): Bacteria > Bacteroidota > Bacteroidia > Bacteroidales > Bacteroidaceae > HGM04593. The sequence goes on along the minus strand of JAFWBM010000032.1, from coordinate 14,282 downwards.
ATAACGGATACACAGATACAATGGATAAGATGTTGGTCCGCCTGCAGATGGATCTTGATTATCTTCAGAATCGTTCTTTATGGTTGGACTTAAAGATTATTGTGACAACTGTACTTTTTATTGTTAACGGAAAAAAATTCTAATAGATAACCAATTCGTGTATATGAAAAAGTTATTTCTAATAATACTGCTCTCTTTTGTCTTTGTGCCTATGGGCTTTTCTCAAAGTATGACAGATGAGCAGATTGTTGATTTTGTATTACAAGAGCAAGAGAAGGGCTCAGATGAAAAAAGTATTGCAACAAAATTGCTGAAAAAAGGTGTTTCTGTAGAGCGTTTGCGCCGTATTAAAAGCAAATATGAGGCGGAACAGAAACAACCGGGTGCTGTAGATCTCACCGGAAAGACATCACGTCATCGTGGAAAGAACAATAGTTCTTTGAAAGAGGATTATAATAAAAGCAGTCGTAATAAGGTGAAATCAGATAAGGTAAGGCTGGATGGACTTACTGATTCTCAGAAAGCAGAACTGTATCAGGAGGAGATAGGTTTCTTTGATATAGATTCTCTTATGTATTACGAGAATAAACTGAATAGCAAAGAAACAGAGGTCTTCGGTCGTAACTTATTCAATAACGAGCTGTTAACATTTGAACCTGCATTGAATATTCCAATTCCGACGGGTTATATTTTAGGATCGGGCGATCAGGTTATAATCGATGTTTGGGGTGCTTCGCAAACGGTTATAGATGATGTGATATCACCTGAAGGATATATCGTAGCAGAGGGTGTGGGACCGTTGCGTCTTGCAGGACGTTCTGTAGCCGAGGCCAATGAGTATGTAAAGAGTGTGCTTGGAGAGGTCTATGATGGTTCGCAGATAAACCTGACTGTTGGCGAGGTGCGTTCAATTCAGGTACAGGTGGTCGGTGAGGTTGTAACACCTGGTAGTTATACTCTTAGTGCATTGTCTACAGCATTTAATGCTTTGTATTCGGCAGGTGGTATAAGTGATGTAGGTACATTGCGTGAGATAAAAGTTTACCGTAATGGTGAATTGTTATCAACTATAGATGTATATGCCTATATATTTAGAGGTGATATATCGGGAGATGTCAGATTGCAGGATAACGATGTAATAAGTGTTGGTGCATACGATGCTGTGGTCAATGTTCAGGGTAGGGTGAAACGACCAATGAAATATGAGATGAAGAGTCGGGAGTCTTTGGCTCAACTTATAGATTTTGCAGGTAATTTTGCCGGTGATGCCTATAAAGAACAATTGCGTGTAGTGCGCAAGAGCGGACGCGAGTACTCGTTGCATACTGTGAAGAAGAATGAAATAGCATCATTCAATTTATATGACGGCGACTCTGTATATGTCGACTCTATAATATCACGTTTCTCGAATATGGTAGAGGTAGACGGTGCTGTATTCTATCCCGGACAATATCAGTTCGGTGAGTCTATTAAAAGTGTATATCAGCTAATAGAAGCAGCCGGCGGTGTACGTGAGGATGCTTTTCTTAATCGCGCAGTGCTTCATCATAGAAATTTTGACAATACAATTGAGGCACAATCGGTGAATGTTGCAGGTATATTGGATGGTACAGCTCCCGATGTGATGTTAAAAAATAATGATATACTCTTTATTCCCAGCAAGTCGGAAATGGAAGGTGAACAGACCATAACCATAGGTGGTGAGGTACGTTTCCCCGGAATATATAAATATGCTTCGAACTCTACAATAGAAGATGTAATCCTGCAGGCCGGAGGTCTTACACGTGCAGCTTCGCATATAAAGGTAGACGTATTCCGTCAGGTGCACGACCCTATGGCACGTGAAGAGGGTGACAAAACATCCGAAACTTTTAGTTTCGAGTTGAAAGACGGTTTCCTTGTAGATGGTTCCGAATCGTTTACCCTTCAGCCCTTTGATGGTGTATACGTTCGCCGTAGTCCTGTATATGCCGAGACACAGAATGTGACAATAAAAGGTGCAGTGAACTTTGAAGGAGATTATGCCATAACAAACAAGGAGTATCGTTTAAGTGATTTGGTAAAGGCTGCAGGAGGATTGTCGCTTACATCATATTCCAAAGGTGCATATCTTGTACGCAAGATGACAGAAGAAGAACTGGCACAGCGTGACGTAGTGGTGAACACAGAGCAGATTCAGCGTTACGAGGAGATGCTTGCCTCTGATAAGAATGTAGACATTTCTGTAATGGACTCTCTATATCAAGCCAAGTTGAATACCAATGATTATTATACTGTTGCAATCGATTTGGAGAATGCCATAAAGAAACCGAAAGGCGAAAATGATGTGGTGTTGCGTGAAGGTGATATACTTACTGTTCCGCAATATACTACAACCGTTAAGATAAGCGGTGAAGTAAGACATCCAATTTCTATAAATTGGAAAGAGGGAAAGAAACTAAAACACTATGTGGAGCATGCCGGAGGTTATACCGATTCGGCAAGAAAGAAAGGCGTATATGTCATCTATATGAATGGTAGTGTTCAAAAGATTTCTCGTTATTCAAGTAAGGCCATTCAGCCCGGATGCGAGATTGTAATACCTCGAAAAGATGAGAGGAGAAAACTCTCAACAGCCGAGGTTATGTCTATTGCAACAGCAACGGTTTCAATGGCATCTATGATTGTGACACTTATAAACATAACCAAGTAATAATTCGGTGAAATATTTTTGAAGAATAGCTTTTAGTTACAATGGTTCTCTTTTTTAAATTTAATTTGCAGCGATTCAAACTATTAGCGCTTGCACTTTTGGTCTCATTTAATGTTGTGGCCGAGAATAACATCAAGCATTATGTGCAGTTGAATTCCATTTTCTCTGATGGGAAATATGCCCCTTTCTGGCTCACAGCAAACAGGCAAGGTTTGTCATCTGTAGATAATTCTAATGGATTTGCACGTTATGGATTGACTATTGATGGTGCATTGGGCAAGAGCAAGAATTGGCGTTATTCTATGACAGCAGACCTTATGGTTGGGTATAATAGAGAGAATGAGGTCGATTTGCATCAACTTAATGCCGATATATCTTGGAAATGGCTTACTTTAAGTGTTGGTGCGAAGCAACATTATGCCGAAATGAGAGATTTCTGTAAGTTGGGTTCAGATGATGTGAAAGACAATGCTAATCCATTGAAGTATGAGTATCTATCAACGATGTCCGAATTGGGTAGTGGTGGTCTGGTATATAGCGGCAATGCAAAACCTGTCCCACAGGTTCGTATCGGTGTCTCTGACTATGTGAATGTTCCAGGAACCAAATCTTGGCTTAAAGTGCGCGGTCATATAGCTTATGGCCTCTTTCTTGATAATGATTTCCAAGAGGATTTTACAAAAACAAATCTTTCTGCGCGGTATGCCAAGAATGTAATGTATCATAGCAAGGCGCTTTTCTTGAAATTCGGAAATGAAAAGAAATTTCCTTTGACAGTTGAGGGAGGATTGGAGATGTATTCACAGTTCGGAGGTGATATATATACGCATGCACATGGTAAAATCCTCTCTATGCCACGAGGCTTTAGGGATTACATTAAGGCTTTCATTCCTTTAAGTGGCGATGAGACAACTCCTGATACCGAGCAAGCTAATATTTCCGGAAACCAGATAGGAAATTGGCATCTTGCATTTACATTACACACAGCGCCAGTGGATATAAGATTATATGGCGAACATATGTTCGAGGATTTCTCACAACTATTCTTTTTTGAGTATCAAGCCAATAAAGATGGAAAACGCGAGTTGGTCTATTATCCTTGGCATGATATACAGTTAGGTATATCATTGAAGAATAAAAGTGGATATCTTAAATTTATCTCCAATGTACAGTACGAATATACATCTACATATAACCAGAGTGGTGCATGCTATAACGATCCAAATGCCTACTTTAACGAGCAGATGGATGGTATGGATAATTATTATAATCACTCGATATATCCCGGATGGCATTATGTTGGTATGGGCATTGGTAATCCACTTGTTGTATCTCCTATATATAACACTAATGGTTCCCTAGAATTTAGAGGTAATCGTATTAAGGCTCACAATGTAGGTGTAAACGGTATAATTGATGCCGATAGTGAGTTTATGTATAGGCTAATGTACACATATTGCGAAAACTGGGGCTCGTATTATAATCCTTTTGATGATAAGAAATATACAACCTCTTTATTGGCCGATGTAATGTATTTACCTAAGAACAACAATTGGCTCTTCTCGCTTTCTGTGGCATACGATAAAAGTAACTATATAGGAGATAATTGGGGAGTAATGCTTTCATTGGCTCGATTAGGACTGTTTTAAATGATATAGATATGATAAAGAGAATACTATATATTATTTTACCATTGATGTTTCTATCTTGTGAGAAAATATTTATAAATGGTGACCTCGATGGCATGTGGAAACTCAAACTAGTGGAGATGGATGGAAAAGAATACTATCCACACAATATTACCTATTCATTCCAAAGGCATATGGCTCTGCTTGGCGAATATTACGAAGAGGGTATACCTACATATTATAAGGCTGAGTTTACATATAATGGTGACATTATTACAATGGGGCATTTCTATGAATATCCCGGACAAGAGGGTGTATGTAATATGGATGACCTGAAGAAATATTTTATATTCGATGAGACGGTGGTCTTTACAGTTGATAGATTGGACGACGAGAAGCTCGTGATGCACACCGATTATGGTGTATATTACTTTGAGAAATGGTAATGACAAATAGTTGGAAAGATTCATTCATATTTAATAAATAGTATGGAAGAGCAAGGTTTTAAGAAACAGTTACTGAAAGAGGCCGATTTGCTACTGCTTGCAGGTAAACTGCTTGCCAAGTGGAAGTTTATAATGAAGGTGACAATATGTTTTGTTATCATTGGTCTTGTAATGGCATTGACCTCTATCAAAGAGTATACATCAGAGGTAATGGTGGCCCCTGAATCGTCTAACTCCTCATTTATGAGTGGCGGTCTAGGCTCTTTGGCCTCAATCGTTGGAATAGATATGGGCAGTATGGGCGGTGATGATGCTATATATCCATTACTCTATCCCGATATAATACAGTCTTTACCTTTCCTATCTTCTCTGTATGATGTAAGGGTTAGGACTCTTGATGGAGAGGTGGATACCACATACTATTATTACAAGAAAAACTTTCAGAAAATACCTTGGACTGCGTATATAAAACAAGTACCCCAAAAGGCTATGATATGGGTGAAGGGGCTCTTTACAGATTCCAAGAAGGGTGGTGACCCTTCCAAGTTCGATCCATACAACCTTTCCGAGGAACAGATGAGAATGATTGAGAAACTGAATAAATCAATTACAACCTTTGTTGATAAGAAAACTAATGTCATAACTGTTTCGTTCACCGACTCTGATCCTCTTGTTGCTGCAATGATGACCGATACAATAATGAGTCGTTTGCAAGAGCGTATAACTGAGTATCGTACCAAGAAAGCAATAAACGATTGTAAATATATAGAAAAGCTATATAATGAGGCAAAAGAGGAATATGAGATAGCTCAGGAACGTTATGCCGACTTTGTAGATCGTAATCGAAATGTGGTTCAAGAACGTATACTTGTAGAAAAAGAGCGTTTAGAAGCAGATAAGACTCTTAAGAATACCCTATATACACAGTGGGCACAGCAACTGTTGTTGGCTAAGGCTAAAGTGCAGGAATTTACTCCGGCCTATACAACTTTGAAACCGGCAGCGGTTCCGGCACTCCCATCCTCTATGCGTAAACTTATGATTATAATCATATACACATTTATGGGTGGAATGTTGGCTGTTGGTTATGTGCTGCTGAAAGAGCCTGTTATTAATATATGTAATAAATTGTTCAGTTTCATTAAGAAGTGATATATTTTGTCGTATTGATACTGTTGCTTGTGCCGGTTGTCAAATACGATTTGATGGCAAAAACCGGAGGCGAGAAAATATGGTACTACTTTAATCTTGTGGTACTTATTTTGCTTGCCGGTTTGCGATATAGAGTAGGTGGCGATACATTGATGTACATGTCCATGTTCGATGAGATACCGACCTTGAATGAACTCAAATATTTCGATTTTGATACAGCTAAATTCAATCCATTGTGGTATATAATCAATGCGGTGTCAAAAACAATTCATGATGAGTTTTTTCTTTTTCAGATAATACATGCATGTATAGTCAACCCTGTATTCTTTTATTTTTTTCGCAAATACAGCCCTAATTACTATTTTACGGTGATATTGTTCTACTATGTAGGGTATTATTGCTATTTTAACATGGAAGTGATGCGAGAGTCATTATGTATATGCATGTTGCTCTTGTCATTTCATTTTATGTATCAAAAGAGATGGCTGTTATATTACGCAGTGTGTATATGTGCTTTGTTGATGCACTATTCGGCACTTGTGATGTTTCTGTTTCCTTTTTTGTTGCTTTTCTTTAAAAAGCCATCGTGGAAAATTCAGCTATCTCTCTTTATACTTATTTTTATCTTTACCTTGGTTGTAAATGTTCCCATGTTGCTCTTGTCGATGTTGTCACTCGATGAGCAACTGATGTTGCTTGCCGAGAAGTATCTCGAAAATGAACGCAATATTATGGGTATGTTGTCACTTTTTATACAGTATCTTCCATTGTTGGGTATGATATATTTGCGTGAGAGATATGATATAAGGATGCCGTTCGATTTTACTTCTATTGTGCTGGGTGTTGTTGTCGTGTATGCCTTTTCTATGAATCTGACTGGTGTAAACAGACTGGTAAACTACTTTATACCGTTTATATTGGTATATACGGTAAATACAATATATTATGTAATAAGTAACATAAAACCAATGTTCTCAATGGGTTACTCAGTCTTGCTTTCTTCGCTTTTTGTTCTTTCATTCAACTACTATTTCTATTATGCGAAAGATGTTTCAAGCTCATATCCAGATACAAGGTTTTATGCGATATTCCATCCGTATCACTCGGTATTTTTCCCTGAACAAGATGAGCACCGTGAACGCTTTATTGAGAATTACCGTGATGTTATTATTGAGTTTTAAAGATTATAAAAATGACTACTGCTATTATATTGGTTAATTGGAATGGTGCAGATGATACAATTGCTTGTCTCGAATCGTTAAGTCGTGTAGAGGAATCGCATTTTGTGGTTATTGCCGATAACAACTCAACAGATGATTCTGTGCAACGGATTAGTGAGTGGCTAAAGAAAAAGTCGGAGGTATCTCCTGTTGTAGAGGGTTATCAGCTTTTACAGTTGGATGCGAATTATGGTTTTGCAATAGGTAACAATAAGGCTGTGACATTTGCTATGCAACGCAATCCCGATTTTTGCATGTTATTGAACAATGATACCGAGGTTGAACCCGATTTTCTTAAAAGATTGACAGAATATGCCTGCAATAATAGGGATATAAAGGTGCTATCGCCATGCATATGTTACTATTATGATAAGCAAAAGGTATGGTTCAGCGGTGGAAAACTTACATTTGGGTCGCGCAGGAATATATATGCCGAGAATAACTTGCAGGCTGTAGGAAAGGACCCCTTTAATATTGATTTTGTGTCGGGGTGTGCTCTCTTCTTTGAAACATCTGTGTTGAATGAGAAGAAAGAACTTTTGTATAATGGTTTCTTCTTTGGCGAGGAGGATTACGAGTTCTCTCTCCGAATGAGAGAGCATGGTGTACGTATGGCATGTGTGCCTGCTTCGCGAATATATCATAAGGTAGGAGCATCGCAAAAAAACACAAATGATACAAAGGGTGCTGGTCGTATATATATGTATTATCATAACAGATTGATATGTAATAGACTATATGAGAATATCTTGGTTTTCTATATAATATTGTTGCTTAATAGCATGACTTGTCTGAAATATTTTAGACGTTATACCGGTTCGTGGAGCATTGCTTTCAGAATGTTGAAAAGACTTGTGAAGGATGTAAAGACAAAGAATACATTTGATGAAAAGGAGTTCCGCTCGTTGATGTTTGATAACAGCTACTTTGATTTTGATATAACAGCAAGATAGTTTCTATGAGGAAGGTTCTTTTTTGTACTCCGTATGAGGGTATATCCAATAGTAATATTGGAGGAATAGCTGTGTGGGCGAAAGCTATTGTTGCCTATTACAGAAAAACTAACACGAATATAGAACTTGTTGTGCAGCCGTTGGATAGGAAAACCTATGTACGTGGTGTGAATGTTCTTGTGCGTTTGTGGCGTGGAGTGGTTGAGTATGTCGGTTTGATAGGTGATGTCAAACGTAAAATAAAAGGTGACTCATATGATGTCTTGCATTTGTGTACAACAGCATCGCTGGGTCTTATAAAGGATTGGTTTATTTTGCGTTATGCAAAGTCTAAAGGTCTAAAAACTATATTGCACTTCCATTGTGGACGTATCCCCGAGATTATAAAGAGTAATAGTTGGGAGACAAAGCTGTTGCGTTATGTGATGAAGGAAACAGACATGCCGGTTGTCATGGACGACAACTCATTACGTGCTTTGCATGCTTGGGGGATAGAACGTGCGGTGTATATCCCGAATCCATTGTCGACATTTGTAAGTGATGTGGTCTCGGAATCAAAGGATAAGATAAGTAAGGTAAAAGATAGGCTTTTGTTCGTGGGACATATTGTAGACATAAAGGGAGTCTATGAACTTGTTGAGGCTTGTTCCATGATGAAAGATGTTTCATTACGTATGGTGGGTCATGCAGAGGATAATGTTAAGGCGGAACTTTGCAGGATTGCAAAAAGACGCCAAGGGAATTGGCTGTTTTTTACAGGTGGTCTATCGCGCGAAACAACTATAAAGGAGATACTTGCTGCAGATATACTTATAGCCCCATCGTATATAGAGGGTTTCCCTAATGTTATACTTGAAGCTATGGCTTGTGGAACACCAATAATAGCGAGTGGTGTGGGAGCTATCCCGCAGATGCTTGATAATGGAAATTGTGGCCTTATTATAAAGCCAAGAAGTGTAGATGCTATTTATGATGCCATCTGCAAATTGTTGCACGATGAGGAGACTAAGGCGGTATTTGCAAATAATTCGGTAAGAAGAGTAAATAGACTCTACTCTATCTCTTCGGTTTGGGAATGTTTATCAAATAATTGGAATAAAGTATAGTATGCTCAAATTGTCGAGACAGAATTTTCAGGTAATATATCTGTATATCGCAACATTGCTTGGTTCATTATTGGGGTTCGTGACATCAATCGTGAATACTAATTTTCTTACTGAGACAGAATATGGCGATGTTCGTTATGTGCAGAATATGATAACATTGCTCTCATGGGTACTTTTTCTGGGATACTTTCATGGTGGTAGACGTTTGTTAGCTCTTTCTGACGATGAATCGTATAGTCGGCGGATACGTGGGGCTATGTTACTCTTGCTAACAGTATGTGTGCTGTTAGATTCTGTGCTTGTTTTTGTTGTGGGAAAAATGCATGAAGATTCTCTGGCTTTTCTTTTTTTATGTTCAATTCCGATTTGTTTTCAGCCATTGCTGGTTAGTTATATAAGTGCTACAGCGCAGGGTGATAATTTTATCGGGCGGTTAGCTCTATCTCGTGTTATTCCTCCATTTCTCTATGTTATAATTGCATATTATATATATTCGAATTATGTTGCAACACCCTCTATGGTGCTGCTGTTACAATGGGGTATATATTGTATTATTCTTTTGGCTATAGTGTTCTCGACAAAACCTAAATTCGATTTATTAAGACCGGCTTTTCAAGCTTTGTCTGCCGAGAATCGTTCCTATGGATTTCATCTCTATTGTGGCTCGTTGGCAATGGTTGCGACAAATTATCTGGCAGGTGTTACACTTGGTCTTTTTAATGACAATAATATAAATGTAGGATATTATACGTTGGCATTGACTCTTACTACTCCATTATCATATTTGCCAGGTATAATAGGTGTGGCCTACTTTAAAAAGTTTGTTCATGAATCATGTATACCAGCAAAGGTGTTTAGGAGTACATTACTGATTACAATTCTTAGTTGTCTCTGCTTTGTTGTTGTTATACGTTACGTCGTTCAATGGTGTTACCCTGTATCATATGCAACAGTTGCTGACTATGCATTATGGATGGCGGTTAGCTTTTCTGTACATGGTATCGGAGATCTGATAAATACGTTTTTGAGTTCGCATGGTAAAGGTTATGCAATTCGTAATAGTAGCTATATTTGCGGAATAATAAAAGTATTGGGATTTATTTTCTTGATTTGGATATATGATATTGATGGAGCTTTAATGACAACTGTGTTAAGTTCATGCGTATATTGTGGAATTCTCTACTATTATTATAAAAAGAATTTTAGTTTTTAAGATTATAAGATATGTCTGAATGTTTGTATACAAAGGATTTGTTTAGATATTATGGAAATAAAAAAATAGGCCTATTTAAGAGTTTTTTCATTCCAATAGAGTTGCGATTCATAAAAGCTTTTAGAATGGCTCAATATTATCGTAATAAAAAATTCTGTAAAATATTGTATTGGTTTTGGGAATTAAGAAAAAGACAATTATCCTTAAAAACGCATATTCAGATACCAACCGTCGCTACGATTGGCCCAGGCCTGTATATAGGCCATTTTGGGCGTGTAATTCTTAATTCTAAGGTTGTGTTAGGAAAGAATGTTACAATTAATACTGGTGTGACAATTGGTCAAACAAATAGAGGGAAGAAAAAAGGAGTACCTATTGTTGGGGATAATGTGTGGATTGGTACGAATGCTGTGGTCGTAGGTAATATATGTATAGGAGACGATGTGTTGATTGCCCCAAATTCATATGTAACAGATGATGTTCCCAGCCATTCTATAGTAAAAGGTAATCCTGCAGTTGTTATTCATAGAGAAGATGCTACAAAAGGATATATAGAACATGTTGTGTAATGTGGTTCACGTGAAGTGTTGTTGAAAATAATACTTCGATAATTGTTGTAGAGTGAAATAAATTTGATATTTTTGCACTTATTTTGGAATGATTAGGAAACCTATACATATATAACTTGTAGTTAAAGGTATGAAAGCTTGTTTCATGGGTTTGGGGTACATTGGACTCCCCACAGCTATTATAGCCGCAAAACATGGTGTGGAGGTTGTCGGTGTCGATGTTAACCCAAGTGTTGTAGATATAACAAATTCCGGGAAATTACATATAGTAGAGGATGGTCTTGAAGAACTATTACAAGAAGTTATAGCATCCGGAAACTTTAAGGCATATACAAAGCCACAAGAGTGCGATGCGTATTTTATTGTAGTGCCCACACCTTTCAAGGGTAATCATGAACCTGATATCTCGTTTGTTGAGGCTGCAACCAAAATGGTTCTTCCTTTACTTAAAGAGGGCGATTTGTATGTGATAGAGTCAACCTCTCCGGTTGGTACTACCGAGAAAATGGCTGAACTTATCTTCAAGCGCCGTCCTGAATTGAAAGGGAAACTGCATATCGCATATTGTCCCGAGCGTGTACTGCCTGGAAATATTATACATGAACTTATAAATAATGACCGTGTGATAGGCGGTATAGATAAGTCTTCGACAGAGAAGGCCAAGGAGTTTTATCGCTATTTTGTTCAGGGCGATCTACACTCTACAAACAGTCGTACAGCCGAGATGTGCAAACTGACGGAGAATGCGTCTCGCGATGTTCAGATTGCATTTGCCAATGAGTTGTCTCTTATATGCGACAAGGCCGGAATAAATGTGTGGGAACTTATAGAATTGGCAAATAAGCATCCTCGTGTAAATATATTGCAGCCCGGATGTGGAGTCGGCGGTCATTGCATAGCTGTTGATCCATACTTTATATCCTCTGCTTATCCTAATGAATCTCGTATAATATCTGAGGCGCGTAAGATAAATAATTACAAGGCGCAGTGGTGTGCCGAGAAGGTGCGCAATATGATGTTGGAGTTTGAACTCAACAACGGTCGTGCTCCTAAGGTAGCAATGATGGGTCTCGCATTCAAACCTAATATTGATGATCTGCGTGAATCTCCTGCCAAACTTATCACATCACGTGTGTTGCAGTCGTGCAATAATGGAAATGTGATGGTTGTGGAGCCCAATATTGTTGAGCATATTCTGTTTAAGTTAACGAACTATAAAACTGCATACGAAACGGCAGATATAGTGGTTTATCTGGTTAACCACCGTGAATTTGCCGAACTCAATTATCGCTCAGACGTTCTGGTGCTTGATTTTTGCGGTGTATTTAGGAAGTAAAATGGTGTAGCGATGAAGGTGCTTATTGTCTCTTATTATTATGAGCCGGAATTAGGTGCAGCTCCAAGCCGAATAACAAATTTGGCTAAAGGATTAAGGGATTTGGGTGCCGAAGTAGAAATTCTTACGTCTCTTCCCAACTATCCGAAAGGCCGAATATTTGATGGATATAGGTCACGTTTCTCAATGAATGAGATTGTTGACGGGATTAATGTATATCGTTATTGGACCTATGCAACAGTATCCAAGAATCCTTTGAAACGAGTGTTTGCAATGGTAGCATTTGCTATATTGCTTTGGTGCTTCGCTTTCAAACGGGGCAGAATAAAGTCGTACGACCGTATCATAGTGCAGACTCCACCAATTCTCGTGGCTGCATCAGCTGTTCTGATGTTTAAGAAGATATATTCAAAGCGTCTGATTCTTAATATATCGGATCTTTGGCCATTGTCTGCTGTGGAGCTTGGATTTGTGCGTAATGGTAGTCTTATGCATAAAATACTCGGAAGAGTAGAAAGCTTTATATATAGGAATGCAGATGGGGTGATGGGACAGTCGGATGAGATATTGCAACATGTCAATTCTATGTTCCCCGAAAAGAGGTGTTTCCTTTATCGTAATCTGCAACCTGACGGTCATGAGTCCTCGTCTCCAAGAAAAAGAGGTGTACGTTTGAAGATTGTATATGCCGGGTTGTTTGGGGTGGCGCAAGATATGCTTTCGTTACTCCGCTCCATAGATTTCAAATCTCTTGATGTGGAGATGCATCTGTATGGTGGTGGTAATCAGATGGATGATATACTTTCATATATAAAAGATGGTGACAAAAATATCTTCTATCATGGTTATCTCTCCAAACAAGAGGTTAGTAAGGAACTCGAGAAATATGATCTCTCCATTATCCCTCTTGTGACACATATTCGTGGTGCTGTTCCCTCCAAAATTTTTGATTTGTTGCCTCATGGTATACCTATACTTTTCAGTGGCGAAGGTGAGGGAGCTCGTATAATAGAAGAGATGGGAATAGGTTTGGTCGCACCTTACGGCGATTATAAGACTCTTGCACTCAATATTTCTCGCTTTGTAAAGATGAGTGACGATGAGTATGAAAAATATGTCACGAACTGTCTTGTCGCAGCACGTGACACTTTCTCTTTTTCGAAACAGATGAAGAGGTTTCGTGGTTTTATAGGTTAGCAGGTGGTTTAAACCTTCAAGTTCTTACTCTTCAAGCTCGCATCCTGTAAACATAAAATCTTTCTCTGCAATCTCTTTGCTAAAAAGGAAGAAGGTCAGTTCACCTATTGAGCATATATTGCCTTCGTATGCAATTGTACTCTCTATGAATACGAAGTTGCGCTTGGTCTCCTTTACGCGCGCGCGTATTTCCAACTTTACATCGTTCCCGGTAGGTATGGGTTTCTTGTATTTTACATTCAAATTTGTTGTCATGCCCGAAGTTTGAAACTTGCGCGATACTAGCCATCCTGCGCTCTCGTCCATTATGGTTGCCTGGATACCACCGTGTAGGGTGTTGAACCATCCTTGATAGTTGTTGTCGGGTGTCCAGAATGATACTATATCGTCTCCGTCTTCGTAGAACTCCATTTTCAAACCGTATGGATTTGTGGGTGCGCAAGCAAAACAGTTGTAGCCTTTGTCGGTGAGTCCTATCCAGGGATTTTTAATTTTCTTCATAATAAAGTTTTATTTATGTTTCGTTTTATACTCTGTAGTTAGTGGTAATCTTTGTGCCCAATCTTTGGGCTTCGCAGTTGAGTCTTTGACTTTATATATCAGCAAACCAATGAGTTACGCTGTGGAAAAAAAGAAAACGGAGAGAGTTTTTCAACTTTCTCCGTTTCAGTACCCAGACCCGGGATCGAACCGGGATGGGTTGCCCCACTGGTGTTTGAGACCAGCGCGTCTACCGATTCCGCCATCTGGGCATTTGCTTAAATGCGATG
>JAFWBM010000031.1 GCA_017507105.1 Bacteroidaceae bacterium | reverse complement strand
ATCCTCATCATCGTGGCCAATCCCGAGAAACTCCATCTCCGTGTCAAGCGTTTCTGCATGACCATCAGCAAAAGGTTGGCAATGAGTGTTACCCATATCTGTATCTTGATGGCATTGGCACTCTCACCATAGAAATATTTCAACGGGAAATTCTGCTTAATCTGCTTGAAGAGCAGTTCAATTTCCCATCGCTTACGATATATGGCTATTATTTCATCCGGGTCTGAATCCAAATCATTGGTGAGCAATGATATGAGCTTATGCTTTCTTATATCCACATAAGTTATTATTAGTGTCCGATAAACTTTTTAATCGGACACTAATAATATCAAATATTACATTTGATGTAATGGAACGTTTACTTGAAAAGGGAACCACTGGTATCACTACTGATTTCGGAATGAACAAAGATGTTCTTTTTAGTGATGAGTTTTCTTTAGGTTTTGCATATATGTATTATGATTTTAAGGAAATCAAGCCTTTTACAGGGCGTGCAAAAGAAGAGGTTAGTTACGAAGAATGGAGGAAAAGAACTAATAATTTACGATAATAGATATAAAAAGAAAATGCTTGCAATCGCAAGCATTTTCTTTTTATATCTCTATTGTCTGTGCGTGGTGGTCGCTAAACTTACTGTTCCATTCCTCAAGCTGATACTTCACATCTTCAATGTTCGTGAAAGTATAGTCAAGGAAGAATTTCTGTTCTTCTCTGAACTGCCAATGAAATGTCGTTCTGCTTTCTTTGCCGAAATCCTCATTGGTTTGTTTGTGGTACAGACTGTATATATTGTGCTTTGAAAGAAAATCAACAATTTGCAACAGTGTTCCACGCTTTGGACTTTCGTCTGATTGTCCTACAAAACAGTTGAAATCGCCCGTCAGAACAACTCGCTTGCCATCGAAATATGGTGTATAGTATTTAATGGCTTCAAGTACTATTTGTGGATAGCCCATATTTTTGTTCGCTTTTGTTTTTGTAGGCCACATCGCAATTAGGAGCAAATTGCCACAGCACAATGGCAAAATATATTTGTACTCTTCGCTGAACCATTCAGGCACGGAAAAGTCATACTCCTTCTTGCATATTACTCCAAGCCCCTTTGTACTCTCTTCAGAGTTGGAGAATCGGAACAGCGTATATTCTTCGGGCAGAGCCACCTCCGTTGAAGAATGTATCTCCGGGAGAATATAGACATCTGCTCCGTATTCCAATAGCGAGTCGATTTTCTCCTGTGAATGGTTGTGTATGTTGTATGTTATAATCTTCATAGTGATTTTGTGTCTTTTATGGGGGTAAGTGCTTACCATACATTTGCTACAAAAATAATAAAACGATATATTAGTGTCCGATAAACTTTTTAATCGGACACTAATAGTTCACAGTAAATTTCTTACTGAGCCTTTTTATCCCCCAAGCAATAGAGAGCATATTATGTAAATAGAGCCGCATATTCCAACAAAAATATATATCGCCCTACAACCTTTTAAGCGCCGACAGCCCCTCGACACAAGCAACGAAAAGAAAAGGCAACCAGCATAAAAAATCGGACAAAAGAGCAGCCACAGGCTCAGAGGCCGTAAGCACCCCGATATACTGCATACAAGGCACAATTCCCGAGGCGGGCAATACAGCCAAAAAGGCCGGAGCAAACAGAGCAAACACGCCACTGACACCCCGTGCAACGTCGCCCACCGTTCGATAATTTCCGCACAGCGAACCGTGCATAAGCGAGGCAGAGAGCGAGACGACAAGCAACAGAAGCAACCACCCCTGCGCAAGCGACGACGACGCCCAATCGCCCGTTACCGACGCAAAAATATTCCACGGAGCAACCGACGATACAAAGAGCAGCGCCACAAAAAGCACAAACACCACAAGCGCCGACAGCCCCGCCTGCCGCCTGACAGCCGTCAGCGGCAGGCGACCGAAGAGCCCCACAAGCGTCGTAAGCATCCCCGAGCTCACAAGAAGCCCCACCGAGGCAACCACCATAGCCAGCGCCCCCCACGGAGCGCCATCCACCGAGGCCTCGGCCGTACAGAGTGCCCAACGCATCCCCTCGCCCGAGAAAAGACTGTTAAACCCCTCGCCCGACGAAGAAAAAAGCGCCGCCACCCCCGCAAACCACGAGGCCAGCCACAGCAACAGCAGCAGAGCCGAAAAGAGCAGAAACGGCCAGAATCTATACCCCTTGCTACTCATCGGCCTCAAGATTTTCGGCATCAATTATGCGCAACTCAATGGCGCGCACCACCAAACGAGTAACATTTATTCCACGCTGCTCGCCCTCGGGGAAGAGACGCGACACAAGGTCGGCCTGTCGTTTTTCGAGCGATTTTACACCAAAGGGCATAGTGCGCAAATTGGCAATCATCTCCTTTGTGTATCCGAGGGCCAAATGACGCAGCAGACACTCGTCGTAACGGTCAATATCATACTCGATGAGCGAGCGTCGATGCGCCGCCTCGCGCATCACCCCCTCGCGGAAGCGCGCGGTAATCACCTCAAGCACCGGCTGATTAAAGACGAAGCGCTTGCCCGCCATTACACTGCGAATCTCATATTTTGTCAGCAGTTCGCCGGTCTTTAGGACAATGCCGTCGGCGCCTGCGTCAAGCACGTCAACCCACAGTTTCTCGTTCAATACCTCGCCCGTAAAAATAAGCACCCTCACGGTGGGATACTCCCTCTTTACCCTCGCGCAAATATCCACCCCGACGGTCGTCGAACCACCTAATCCAAGGTCGAGTAGCAGAAGGTCGGGGAGACGCTTCTGCATAAGCGGGTAGAGCTCGTCCTCGCACATTGCCACCCCGATAATATCGGCCTCGGGAATATCGGTACGGAAAATTTCCTCGGTACCTTTTAATTCGAGCTTGGCATCCTCGACTATTATCACACTGAATCTATTGTCCATATATTTTATTTTATTCGTTATTCAATTTAGGTAGCGTAAAATGTATCGCGCAGCCATCGTCGGTGTCGAAAGCCACAAGACGCGCAGCGCGCCTGTCCATATAATCCTCGTGCATACGCACAATTTCGCGTGCTATAAGCGGCTCCATAGCCTCGGCGCCCTCGCGCCGGGGCACAAAGAACGACGCTGCACGTTGCTCGCCCAGCCTCGGCCCTTTGCACTCGACAGCCACAAGCAACGAACCATCCTTATCCTCGGCCGAGAGATGCAGACGGCAAGCACCCAAGGCTGCCACCGCCTCGATGAGCGTCTCTACAAGATACTCTATAAGTGCATAATCGCCCAGCGCAACAGCGTCAGTGGGCTCATAGTCCAATTTTATCGGCAACCCTCTTTTAGCCCCCTTACGGGCGGCAAAGGATGCGGCATTCTTAAAAATCTCGGACAGAGGCACGCGCGACACTTTAAAATGAGCATCGTGCATCTGACGTGCCGCGCACGAGGCAAGCACCCCGAATATCGAGCTGTAATAATCCATAAGCTCGCACATTGCATCCACCCTCCGACGCCACGCATCGGCTCCCTTATCCTCGTGGCCGAGGCGCTGCACAAGCTCGCGGATGCGTCCGGGATAATAGACCGTCTCGTGCTTTATTATCGACAAGCAGTTGTCAATAACCATATTCCTTACGTGCATATTATTCTCCTCGTACATTGTGCGGGCAGTCTCTTCCCTTACCTCATCAAGATTGCGATACTCCTGTGCCAGACGCACCACGGCGTGATAAGCGGCCGAGGCTGCATAATCGGCAATAAGCTCGACGAGCGTACATTCGGCCACCGACAATCGGCGCTCGCACTCGATGCACAACATTCCCAAGCACTCCCCACTATCCGACGAGGGCGTCAGCAGAGGCACGGCCCTTGTCAAGGAATCGCCGCTGACGTAGGGGCGGGCGGCAGCATAGAGCGTCGGCAGCAGAGGCGATAGAGCCTCTGAAGGATAGGCAGCCGTTTGAACCTCGGCACCGCTGCCCAGCAGCACAGAGACCCCCTTAATCTTCATATAATCGTGCAGCACCACAAAAATATCGTGCGACATACTCTGCGCAAGCCCCTCGGGCGAGCCTCTGTCGTCCCTCGCCCTCTGCAACAGACGCGCATTTACCCTCAGCAGAATGTCGCTGTTCATCCTCTCGGCCACAATGCGTCGCATATACATTACGACGGCCACCACTGCAAGAACAAGCAACAGGGTGATACACAGCACGATGGCCGCCCTGCGATAGTTGGCCACGCTCTGCATTTTTTGGTAATAATGGACAAGGTCGCCATCCTCGTGCACAAGGCGGTAGAGCTGCGTATAAACAGCATTATTATATCTGTACGTCTGCCAATCGCCCAGCGCAAGCGCCGCCACCGCAGCCTCGTTGCGCATATCAAGCAGATTATAATAGACATATTCCATCAGCGTGTCGGCAAAGAGAGCATCGCGCCACCACTTAATCTCGGACACTGCTCCCGCGTCGAGCGACAGCGTATCGGCGCCGCCGACTCTCGCCTTGTAGAAACTATTCATCGCATCGACAACCTCCCGGGCATAGTCGAGCGCCGCCGCATATTCGCCCCTTACGTTGCACGAATATACCGAATCGGCAAGAGTATTTATATCATCGTCCTGTGCCGAGGCTGCAAAGGGAAAAGCCGCAAAGAGCAGGACGAGCAGCGTGCGCATCACCCCTTTGGGCAGGCGGAACGAGAAGCGGCTCCCCTTGCCCGGCTCACTTTTTATATCCATACGACACACGGCAAAGGCTGCGTCGGTCTTACGATATTTTTCTATAATTCCTTTGCAATTCATAAGTCCGAATCCCGAGCCCTTATTTGCGGCCATCGTCCCCGAGGCCCCTATACTCGAAGCATCATAAACTTTAGAGTTAAGAATTTTGTCAACGTCGGCCGCCGACATACCGACGCCCGTGTCGGCGACGGCAATCTCGACAAAATCATTGCCCTCAATGGCTTCGAGCGCCACGGCGCCTCCCCTCGGAGTGAATTTTGCGGCATTTTCGACAAGCGTATTTATCATAAAAAGCGTCAGCGCCCTATCGGCCTTCACCACAAAATTACTCTCGAAAACCCTCAGGCTTATGCCGCGCATCGAAAGGGCCGCCGCGCTCTTTGCTATTATGCCAAAGGGCGCGGAGAGCGGGAAATTCTCAATCTGCAAGCTGAGCTCGCCGCGACGCATCTTTATCCATCGTGCAAGCAGCTCGTTATAATCGTCGAGCACGCCCGTAAGCTCCACAAGATATTGCAGACGGCGCTGCGCCTCGTCGCCCCCAGCGTCGATAGTCGAGAGACGGCGTAATTCATTGAGCATACGGTCGATATACGGGCGCATACCGCCGACAAGCGACAGAGCCACACGCTTATCGACATACTCGCGCTTATGCTCGTCAAGGTAGAGGGCATACGACAGGCGCTGCTCGCTCAGACGCAGACGCTCGCCGCCAATATCGGCCACACGCCGCCCCTCGTCGATTGCCGCGGCAATATAGGGCAGCGCCACCCGCAGAAAGAGCATTCTTTGCCGCGAAAGAGGCTCCCCGGCCTCTACGACAAGCGCGAGCGAGGGCTCGTCGAGTGTCAAGAGCGGCAGGCGCGCAACGGCATCATCGGCCGGCGGCTCATCGGCGGCTACGATAGAGAAGCGGCACCCGTCGGCCTCCTCGGCAAGCTCACTGTTCAGAATATCGGCAACGGCGCCGATAACCTCGTCGGCGCTGTCAATCTCCTTTGGCAACGAGTAGATAAGGCGGCGGCACAGCCTCTGAAGCGCCGACAGGTCATCGACATACTCGCGGCTGCGACGCCTCCAGCGCCTGCCCAGCATATAGACGGCCACCGACACGGCCACAAGCACCACGGCAAGCAACAGCGCCCACACGTAGAGCCTCGAAGCGCTCGCCTCGGTGCTTTTTATTCGGCTCTCAATCTGTTTATTCAGACGCGTCGTGCGCAAAAGGTCGAGATAACTGTTGCGGTTCACGTCCGAGAGATATTTATCGCCGACGCCTGCAAAGGCACAGCTGGCCTCGCGACGCACACTCAGCAGACACTCGTAGATATTTGCAAGGCTGTCGCGCGAGAGAAGGCGCCACTCGGCGTCGGGGTCGGTAAAATCGAGTGTCAGAGTATCGGCAGTCTCGGGGTAACGAGTGGCATAATAGTCGTTCACGAGGCCCATAGCATCGTCCAGCAACGACAGCGCCTCGTCGAAGCGGCCATTCTGCGTGCAGCACGAAGCAGCCACCGACAGCGCCTCAATCACCATATAAGAATCGCCGTAGCGACTAAACTCCTCGGCTGCCCTAAGCGCCAGCTGCTGCGCAAGCTCGTCGTCATTTAGCCCCTCGGTATTTATCAGCTTCATCTGCTGCGTAAGAGCCTCGGCTGCCTTTTCCCGAACCTCATCGCTACGCAGCAGCACCGCCAGCATAAGGCGGCTGTTGGCAGCGAGCCACAATTGCCGCTCGGCCTCGGCGCGCACCAACAACTGCGACAACGCCTCGACGCGCTCAAGAGGCGGAACCTCGGGGCGATAATTCATCAACACCCGACCATATATTCGGCGCGAGAGAGAATCGACAAGCCCTATATTTCTCTTCAGATACTCCGCAGCCGCCTCAGCCTCGGTCGTCATTCCCAAATTGGCAAAATAACAGAGCGACACAGCCGCAAGCTCCACACGCGCAGCATAGAAACGCTCGCGCTCGCCCTCGGGCAGCAGTGCCTCCTCCTCGTTTATGCGGCTCACCCTTTGCAAGGCACTCGAACGATAATCAAAAAACTCCCTGTTGGCCGATGTTCGATAGCAAATAAGCATCATCCCAACGTCAGCCACAAGCGCCTCAATCTCGCAATCGGCCTCCTTTATCACCGCCGAATAAAGCTCGGCAGCACGCCTATAATCCATCTGCATAAACAGTGAATAGGCCGCAGCATTGCGGGCAACGGCACGACACTCGTGCCCCACCCCTCGCATCGTATCCACCGCCGAGGCCAACCGATACAAGCTGTCGCTGCTACGATAGCGCCACCCTTCGAGTGTCGAAGAGAGCTCCTCGGCACGCAATTTATCCCCATTTTCAGCGCGCGACAATGTGCACGACGCCAACAGAAGCGTCGCGGCCACAGCAATAAGATAGAATATGTATCGTCTCAAAAAAGTCATTCTCTGTTGCAAACTTAATAAAATTGTCGGTAATATATAAGATGCGCCTTAATTTCTTTCAACTAAAAAAACCTTATAAATTTTAGCAGCGGCACGAAAATCCCAAAAGCAGATGTTTTTTAAGGAATAATCACACAACAGAGCCACACTGCGCGAACAAACTCGCCCCGATGCGTGTTATAAGAACAGAGATAACATCCTACTGATAAATACTTTTTCTTAATCATTCAATTCCCCCGTGCAGCCCTCCGTAGTGATTACGCGGGGCTGTATCTTTTTTCTCCGGGGAGGGCTATAAAAGCAAAAAAGGTTGCGTCCGCGGTGGGACACAACCTTGTATAAATTATAACCTTACTCTAAGATTATTCGGCAGCCTCAACAGCCTCCTCAGCCTCGGCTACAACAGTGAAGGGAACCTTAACCGATACCTCTCTGTGAAGTTTCACAGTAGCCTCGTAGTTACCAACTGTCTTAACAGCCTCAACATTGATAATCTTACGGTCAATCTCGTAACCGAGCTTCTCCAACTCAGCTGCAATCTGCATAGCACCAACCGAACCAAAGATAGTACCTGTTGCGCTTACCTTTGTAGCGATTGTCAGAGCAACACCCTCGAGCTTAGCTGCCAACTCCTGAGCGTCTGCCTTAATCTTAGCGAGCTTGTGTGCACGCTGACGCAGATTCTCGGCCAACACCTTCTTTGCCGAAGGAGTAGCAATAACAGCCTTACCTGTGGGAATCAAATAATTACGGCCATAACCGTCCTTTACCTTTACTACATCGTCCTTGTAACCAAGGTTGATAACGTCTTCTTTAAGTATTAACTCCATAATTATTCCTCCTTTATTATTTCATCATATCAGTAACAAAAGGCAGCAGAGCCAAATGACGTGCACGCTTAACAGCCTGCGCAATGCGACGCTGGAATTTCAAAGAAGTACCTGTGATGCGACGGGGAAGCAATTTACCCTGCTCGTTCAGGAATTTCTTGAGGAATTCAGGATCCTTATAGTCGATATACTTGATACCGTTCTTTTTGAAGCGGCAATATTTCTTCTTCTTGACATCAACCGAGGGAGGTGTCAAATATCTGATTTCTGAAGGTGTCTGTGCCATAATTAATCCTCCTTATTTGCTTTTAAACTTCTTCTCTTAGCGGCATACTCTGCTGCATATTTATCCAACTTAACAACCAGTGAACGGATAACGCGCTCATCGCGACGATACTGCAACTCAAGTTTAGCAATCACCTTAGGCTCAGCCTTGAACTCAAGCATTACATAAAATCCGGTTGTTTTCTTCTCGATGGGGTAAGCAAGTTTCTTAAGACCCCAGTTCTCCTCATTGACAATCTCAGCGCCTTCAGCCGCGAGAATGCCCTTGAACTTCTCTACCGCTTCCTTCATCTGAGAATCAGACAAAACGGGAGTTAAAATGAAAACGGTTTCGTATTGATTCATTTTTGTTAATAAAATAGGTTAAACATTCGTTTATCTAAACGCGGGTGCAAAGTTATACATAATTTTTCTTATATCAAAGTATTATGCTCATGTTTTTTATAAAGGAAAGCAAACTATCACACTTGCATATGCGTACAATTCCAATTAACTATATATAAATTTGTTACTGTACACAAATTTTAGTAAAAAATATTTCTTTCTCTGAATATTTATATGTTACTTTGCATTGCGGAAAAATCAATAAAAAATAACATATTATGAATATCATCAAAAACTTAGGGCTTGCACTTATCTTTATTGGCGCCGTAGTCCTTTTCTTAAGCTATTTTCAGGGTTGGGTAAACAACAATGCAATAACAGCCGGTTCATTGGTTGCTATGATAATTGGATGGATTGTTTACATTGTAGCAGGAAAGAAATGTCTTGAGAACAAATAACAGCCCATGATTGCAAGAACAAAAAAAGAGGACCTCAAAAGTCCTCTTTTTTTGTAATCATGCTTCAACTTCGGGAGTGATAAGTTTATATCCCTTTCCATGAATATTGATAATCTCAATTGAGTCGTCCGCTTTAAGATGTTTACGTAGCTTAGTAATATATACATCCATACTACGGGCATTGAAATAATTATCATCTATCCATATTGTTTTGAGCGCAAAATCTCGTTGCAAAATCTCATTGGCATGTGCACATAGCAAACCGAGCAATTCCGACTCTTTTGTTGTCAGCTTTGTCTGCTTGTCATCAATTGTAAGCAACTGTTTCTGTGTATCGAAATGAAAACGGCCAATATTATAGGTAGTACTCTCCTTACTCTTTTTGCCACATACACGACGCAAGACTGCCTCTATGCGGAACACGAGTTCTTCCATGCTGAAGGGTTTTGTAATATAATCATCTGCTCCAATCTTAAAACCCTCCAAAATATCCTCTTTCAAGGTTTTGGCTGTTAGAAAAATAATAGGCACCTCGGTATTGATAGCTCTAATTTCCTGTGCCAAAGTAAAACCATCCTTTACAGGCATCATAACATCCAGCACACATATATCAAATTTTCCATTAAGAAAAGCCCTATAGCCTATCTCGCCATCCGGACATAGTTCGGCACGATAACCTTTAGCCTGCAGGTACTCACGTAGCAACATACCCAGGTTCTCATCATCCTCACATAGCAAAATACTTTGTTTCTCTTCCATAATTCTCTATTTTAAAGGTAATACAATTACAAATGTTGTTCCCACACCTATCTCGCTCTCGACACGAATAGTACCATTGTGAGCCTTAATAATCTGTTTGACATAAGCCAGACCCAGACCAAAGCCCTTCACATCGTGCAGATTTCCGGTGTGAACACGATAGAACTTATCAAATATCTTCTTCAAGTCCTCTTTCTTTATTCCAAGACCATTATCCTTAATGGATATATTAAGATGAAGACCTGTATTCCATGTACGCACGGTAAGATTAAGAGGCTCTTCGCGTTTCTTATATTTAAGTGCATTATCCATAAGGTTAAAAATAACATTGGTAAAATGCATCTCATCAACATAAACATAAGGATCATCAGCCTCCGGCTCCCATTTTATATAACCACCATTCTGCTCAACCTTTACATTGAATGTATTTATTACACCAGTCAAGAGATCGTGTGCATCCAGCTCTTTCATCTTCAAGGCAGCAGTACTGCGCGTCTCGAACATAGACATCTGAAGCACTTTATCCACCTGAAAACGCAAACGCTTTGTCTCGCCTGATATAATTCCCGAGAGACGCCCAAACATCTCGGGTGACTTTGCCACCGATACATCCTGCAACATCTGAGCTGCAAGTGAGATGGTTGATATCGGCGTCTTGAACTCGTGCGTCATATTGTTTATAAAATCGTTCTTTATCTCGGTTAATTTTTTCTGTCTTACTATCATGTAAAGCGTAATGGCAAATGTCACCAGCAACATAAATGTAAACAGTATGGAAGGAATCATAAATTTAACCGAACTATAAAGATATTTGTTCAACAAATCTGTAGGAAAATTAACCTCCAGAACACCCATTCTCATTGGTGGATCGTTCTTAAATATAATCTCCTTGTAAGTATCACTTGTTGCGCTGGGTATATAATCCGAACACTTATAAACCTCATGTCCGTCACCTGCCAACACACGGAAATGATACTCCATGTTTATCCCATTGTTAGTAAGTTCCGATTTTATATTTTGGTCGAGTTTCTTAAAGTTCATCCTCTGCTCTAAAGGTTTCTCGCTTGCCTGATATATCATGCCATAGACAACCTCATCGAGCATGGCGCGCTGATAGCGATATCTCTTGCGCAATACATCAACAGCCAATCGCTGCTGTTCGTGCAAGGAGAGTTGTCCTCTTTTACCACTAGGCTTAAACTTGGGGACAGCAATAGGCGCATTCACCTTTGTACTCGACTCGATAGTATAATGGCTACCCTCGCCCGATGATATCATATACCTATGTTCAAGGGTAAGGAAACCATCCTTTATATGAGAATGATGAATATCACGTTGTATATCACGTGTAAGATAATATCTAGTCTCATCAAGTTCCAGATTGTAAGCCGCCTGATACAGACTGCGTTTTACGCCCTCCTCGAAATGTTGACGACGCATGCGCACCATTGCCTCGATATAACTGACCTGCATGTATATCAACCCCATGCAGCAGATTCCCATTATAAGACCAACTATCCAAATTACATGCTTCTTCATGCTGTAAAGATAATAACAAGAGTTCTATGTTGTACACATCATTAACACCATTTAAGCAGCTTTTTTCCTTTATTAACGGTTTTTTATTTTATAGTTGTTAAAATAACAAGTTAAATTTCACATACATGGGCTTAATATATAAAATTGGCCTTAAATTAACTAAACAAAAAGGGAGTAACCGATTTTTCGGTTACTCCCTTTTATTAAAAAGCAATTATTTATTATTCATCGTCCTTAACTGCTAATTCTGCAACAAGTTTGTTCTGTACATCAGTGGGAACAAGCTCGTATGTAGAAGGTGACATAATGAATGATGCACGACCACCGGTAAGTGAACTTAGAGTTGTAGAGTAAGATGCCATCTCTTTCAGAGGTACCTTAGCTGTAAGTTTCTCATAACCGTTCTCACTTTCCATACCCATAATCATACCACGACGACCCTGAATATCGCTCATAACATCACCCATCTTGTCCGAGGGAACAAATACCTCTACATCATAAACAGGCTCTAGAATCTTGGGACCTGCCTCACGGAATGCTGCACTGAAAGCATTTCTTCCTGCAAGCATGAACGAGAGCTCATTAGAGTCAACCGGGTGCATTTTACCGTCATAAACAATCACACGTACGTCACGTGCATAAGAGCCGGTCAGAGGACCACGCTCCATGCGCTCCATTACACCCTTCAAGATAGCAGGCATAAAACGTGCATCGATGCTACCACCGACAATACTGTTTACGAACACTAACTTACCACCCCATTCGAGTGTAACCTCTTCTGTAGCCTTGGCATTTATCTTATACTCTTGGTTATTGAAACGATAAACCTCCTGTAGTGGCTTGCCATCCTCGTACGGTTCTACAATCATATGCACCTCACCAAACTGACCAGCACCACCTGACTGTTTCTTGTGACGATAATCGGCACGAGCGGCCTTTGTGATAGTCTCACGATAAGGAATCTTAGGCTCCTCATACTTCACATTAATCTTCTCTACATTCTCAAGACGCCATTTGAGAGTACGCAAGTGGAACTCACCTTGACCATGCACAATTGTCTGACGAAGTTCCTTAGACTGCTCGATGCGCCATGTAGGATCTTCTTCATGCATACGGTTGAGAACCTGCATCATCTTCTCAATCTCCGATTCGTTTGCAGGTTTAATTGCACGAGAATATTTGGAAGCAGGATATTTTACCAGGCTAAACTTATTATTTGAATCCTTTGCATTAAGAGTGTTACCAATCTTTACATCCTTCAGTTTTACAGTACATCCAAGGTCACCGGCACACAACTCATCAACAGCTACGCGGTTAGCTCCGGCACTGCAGAAGATCTGTGCGATACGTTCTTTAGAACCACGATCGGCATTAAGCAAATCGTCGCCGGCCTTGAGAACACCACTCATTACTTTAAAATAGTTGACTTCACCAATATGAGGCTCAACTGAAGTCTTGTAGAAGAATACAGAGGTAGGAGCTTCGCTATTGTATGCAACAGTCTCGCCTTCTGAGTTTACCGGCTGAGGCATATCTGTAATCTCAGGAGCAACATTTGCAAGGAACTCCAAGAGACGACTTACAGCAACATCTGTAGATGCCGAGCAACACAATACAGGATATACACTATCTGTAGCCAAGCCCATACGCGCACCCATACGAATTTCATCTGTGGTAAGTTCTTCTGTCTCAAAGAATTTATCCATCAATCCCTCCTCATTCTCGGCAGCTTTCTCTACAAGCTCCATATGCAACGCCTTGGCTTTATCAACCTCAGAAGCAGGTATTTCCTCTACAATAGGCGCCTGGCCTTCACCTGTATAGGTAAGTTTCTTCATCAAAAGCACATCAATAATGCTATTGAATCCGGGACCCGCATTCAAAGGATACTGAACAGGAACCACCTTTGAACCATATACAGCCTGCAACTGCTCAATCACTGTATCATAGTCACATTTCTCATGATCCACCTGGTTTACAACAAACATCATAGGTTTGTTCATCTTCTTAATATAGCGGAAACAGTTTTGTGTACCTACCTCAACACCATACTGTCCGTTTACGACCATCATGGCCAAGTCTGCAACAGTCATCGCACTGACCATACTACCTGCGAAATCATCAGAACCCGGGCAATCTATAAGGTTCAGTTTCTTACCTGCCTGCTCAATCTGGAACACTGTTGAGAAGACCGAATAACCATACTCCTGTTCTACAGGAAAATAGTCACTTACGGTATTCTTTGCATCAATTGAACCTCTACGTTTTATAATACCACCCTCATAGAGCATAGCCTCTGTGAGCGTGGTTTTACCAGAGCCTGAACATCCGACAATTGCGATGTTCTTGATTTCGTTTGTTTGATAAGTTTTCATATAGTTTGTTTTTTTTAGACAAAAGCAAATTCCCTAGTATATTTCTCTTTTTTCGTATAAACCAATCTTGCTTTATGCCTATAGGTTAATTTAAGTTTTTCAAAAGCGGCAACAATGTAGGTATTTTTATAAAGAAATGCAAACATCAAAGTATTAATTTTTCAAAAATGCACAAAAATAGCTATCTTCGCATCAAAAGTGACATAAAAAACAGAGATATGGCAGGCATATATTTACATATTCCATTCTGCAAACGTCGTTGTAGCTACTGCGCATTCTACTCTTCAACCGGCAGCGGATTTCAAGAGCGTTATGTAAAGGCTTTGTGCAGAGAGATTGAGAAACGCCGCCTATATATAATAGGTAATATAGAGACCATCTATCTTGGCGGTGGCACTCCTACAACACTTTCTCACCACCAGCTGAAAACAATAATCGATACCATAAAGGACAACTACAACATAATGCCCGATGCAGAGATAACCATAGAAGCGAACCCCGACGATCTCTCATACGACAAACTATTAGAACTGAAGAGTCTGCCATTCAACAGACTAAGCATAGGAATACAAAGTTTCAACGACAGACAGCTGGAACGATTAGGACGACGCCACACTGCACAACAAGCGAGAGAGGCTGTAATGAATGCTAAAAAAGCCGGATTTACAAACATCAGCATCGACCTGATGTTTGCACTACCATCTTCGAATAACAAGGAGTGGCAAGAGGATTTAGAGAACGCCATATCACTATCCCCAACACACATATCGGCCTACAATCTTACATATGAAGAAGGGACACCACTATACAAGGCCATGCAAGAAGGCAACATCACACCTTTAAACGAAGATGGCAACCTGGAGCAGTTTGAGACTTTGATAAGCAAACTTGAAAAAGCAGGATACCAACAATATGAAATATCAAATTTTGCCATCCCCGGATATGAAAGTCGTCATAACAGCAGCTATTGGCACGATATTCCATATATAGGCTGTGGAGCCGCAGCGCACTCCTACAATGGCAAGTCGCGTCAATGGAACATTGCCGACATTGAAATGTATTGCAAAGGGATAGAGAAAGAGAAGCCATGCTATGACATTGAATACTTGACCCTGGAAGAGCAGTACAATGACGCGGTTCTCACACGTTTACGAACAAAAGAGGGAGTACCATTGGGATGGTTAAAGGATAAATTCGGGAACAAACTATATGATTTTATGATAAGTTCGGCACAACCACACATAAAGAGCGGCAAGCTACTGATAGGGAATAATCATTTGTTCCTATCCCGAGATGGAATATTCATAAGTGATGCCATAATACGCGACCTTATATACGTAGATTAGTAAATTTAAACACTTTATTCTTTTCTACTTCTATTTTTTTATCCTATTTTTGTAATTAATTCAAAATATTAATATTATTATAATTATGAAGAGACTATTTTATTTACTCTTGCTTACCCTTCTGCCTATAGGAAGTTATGCACAGGAAAAGATCACATTCGAGATAAAAGATGGCGACTTCTACTTGAATGGTAAAGCAACCCCCATCCTGTCAGGAGAGATGCACTACTCACGTATTCCACACCAATACTGGCGTCATCGTCTTCAGATGATGAAAGGAATGGGTTTGAATACTGTTGCCACATATGTATTCTGGAATTGGCACGAAGTTGCCCCCGGAGTATGGGATTTTGAAGGAGACAAGAACCTTGCAGAATATATAAAGACTGCAGCCGAGGAGGGTATGATGGTTATATTGCGCCCCGGTCCATACGTATGTGCCGAATGGGAGTTCGGTGGCTACCCCTGGTGGTTGCAGAATATAGAAGGGCTTGAAGTAAGACGCGACAACGAGCATTTCCTAAAACACACCAAGCTATATATTGAACGCCTATATCAAGAGGTAGGAGACCTTCTGTGTACTAAAGGTGGCCCTATAATCATGGTGCAGTGCGAAAATGAATTTGGTTCTTATGTATCACAACGCAGAGATATTCCCATTGAGGAGCACCGTGCATACAATGCAAAAATCAAGCAACAGCTCACCGATGCCGGATTCGACGTACCCCTATTCACTTCGGATGGTAGTTGGTTATTTGAAGGTGGTTGCACTCCGGGTGCATTACCCACTGCAAATGGAGAGAGCAATCTGACAGTGCTCAAGGATTCAGTAAACAAATACCATAATGGTGAAGGTCCATACATGGTTGCAGAGTTCTACCCCGGATGGCTGGCACACTGGGCCGAGCCTCATCCCGATGTAGATGATAGCGAAATTGCACGTCAGACCGAGGAGTATCTTAAGAATGATGTATCCATAAATTTCTACATGGTACATGGAGGAACAAACTTCGCTTTCACAAGCGGAGCCAACTATGACCGTCGCCACGATATACAGCCCGACCTAACAAGTTATGACTACGATGCCCCTATAAGCGAGGCCGGATGGGTAACAGCAAAATACGACTCTATACGAAACGTAATAAAGAGATATGTAAAGTACAACATCCCAGAAGCACCTGCTCAGATTCC
This sequence comes from Bacteroidaceae bacterium, assembly GCA_017507105.1. Classification (GTDB taxonomy): domain Bacteria; phylum Bacteroidota; class Bacteroidia; order Bacteroidales; family Bacteroidaceae; genus HGM04593. Next base: position 104,084 of record JAFWBM010000031.1, on the reverse strand, counting down.
TCTTATCGAAATTCCATCTATAAAGCTAGAGAAGATAAGCGACTTATTAGCATATGCCGAGCGCCTCGATGGCAAGAGTAATGTGACACCTCTCACATTCGAGCAGCTAGGACAGGGATATGGTTATGTGCTCTACTCACGCCGTTTCAACCAACCTATTAGCGGAACTTTGTCTATACCAGGCCTTCGCGACTTTGCAGTAGTATATGTTGACGGAGAACAAGTGGGAGTACTTAATCGCAATACACAGACATACGATATAGATATCGAAGTTCCATTCAATGCAACGCTACAGATATTGGTAGAGAACATGGGACGTATAAACTATGGAGACGAGATTGTAAACAATACTAAAGGTATAATAAGCCCTGTTACAATTAACGACCAAGAGATTATGGGCAATTGGGAGATGTATGGATTACCTATGAGCGAGATGCCCGACCTCTCTAAGATGGGACGTGCAACAATGAAGAACACCCCCTCAACAGCAAAAAGGCTAAGTGGTTGTCCTGTAATATATGAAGGAACGTTTACTCTAAACGAGACCGGAGATACATTTGTTGATATGAGCAATTGGGGCAAAGGTATTGTATTCGTAAACGGTCATAATCTTGGACGCTATTGGCAGGTAGGTCCTCAGCAGACATTATTCCTCCCCGGAGTATGGCTGAATAAAGGTGAAAACAAAATTGTGATATTTGAGCAGCTAAACGAGACTCCTCAGACCACAATCAGCACAATAAAAACACCGATCCTTGACGATTTAAGATAACGAAACAAAATTCCTTAATACAAAAGAGACTCAAGATATCTTGAGTCTCTTTTGTATTAAGGAACCGGGAAGTTAGAACTTTTTACTTGGCAATTTTAACACCCTCGATATTGAAACCGCGCAAGAACTCAGCAACAGACATTCTCTTCTTGCCCGGTATTTGTAACGATGTCAAACAGATATACCCACCATCAACTGTAACCTTTATATAACTCTTACCATCGGACAACAGATAACCACACTCTTTATTATGGGCTGCAGTTTCCATGTGAGCCTCATAAATCTTTACAGCTATAGGTGATGCATCATGGGAAACTATTTCTGTCCATGCTGCAGGGTATGGCGACATGCCACGTATGAAGTCATATACACATTGCATGCTACTGTCCCAATTAATTCGACATGTATCACGGTAAATCTTTGGAGCCGGACGAAGCTCGTCTTCACACTTATACAACTGCTCTTGAGGCAATGGTTTGACATCGCCATTAACTATAAGTTCGACTGTTTTCAACACGCTCTCGCCACCCTGCAGCATAAGTTTATCATGCAGAGTACCTGCTGTATCGTTGGAATCAATCTCTACAACATCCTGTAATATTATATCTCCCGTATCAATCTCATGTTTAAGAAAGAAAGTAGTCACTCCACTCTCCTTGTCTCCATTAATTATTGCCCAATTTATAGGGGCAGCACCTCTATATTGTGGCAATAACGAAGCATGCAGGTTGAATGTACCCAAACGAGGCATATTCCATACACTTTCGGGAAGCATTCTGAAAGCAACTACAATCTGCAAATCGGCCTTCCACTGTGCAAGTTCATCAATAAACTCCTGATCCTTAAGCGACACCGGTTGCAATAACGGCAAGCCACACTCTTGAGCATACACCTTAACCGGGCTCATAAGCAATTGTGAACCTCGCTTGTTTATAACCTTATCAGGCATTGTTACAACACCCACAATCTCATAACCACAAGTCTCATCGTTTCTCTCTCTCTCGACAAGACGTTTTAAGGGTTCAACCGCAAAATCGGGAGTACCCAAATATACTATTCTCAGTTTATCCATATTATCAATCAGAAGTAAAATCGAGCAATGTTTTTCTATATGCCGTAAATATAGCCGACTTGGAAATAAAACCGATATACTCGCCCGAGGTATCCTCTACGGGAAGATTCCATGCACCTGTCTCCTCGAATTTACGCATTACCGATTCCATAGGTTCTTCAACATTCAACCGCACAGGAACATCACGCATGAGCTTCACTACTGTAAATCTGTGATAGAGTTCCTGACGGAACATCATGTGACGTATATCATCAAGATAGACTATTCCAACCAAATGCTGTGCTGCATTTACCACCGGGAATATATTACGCTTGGTCTTGGCTACAACAGCTGTAAGAGCACCCAAATCCATATCAGGGTCTATTTTCATAAAGTTCTTTTCTATGACATCCTCTACTTTGAGGATTGTAAGCACAGCCTGATCTTTATGATGGGTGATTAGTTCGCCACGCTGAGCCAAACGTATAGCATAGATATTGTTATCGTCAAATATTCGCACAGTAAGGTACGAACATACCGACACAATCATAAGAGGCAGAAAGAGATCATAACCACCGGTAAGTTCGGCAATAAGGAAGACACCGGTAAGTGGGGCATGAAAGACACCGGACATAAGTGCAGCCATTCCAAAGAGAGCAAAATTCTTATCGGGTAGTACCTCACCAAATCCAAACATATTACAGATTCCCGCAAACAAATAGCCGGAAATACAGCCCAAGAAAAGGCTGGGAGCAAAAATTCCACCACAACCTCCTCCACAATTGGTCACTGTAGATGCAAAGGCTTTGAAAAGAATTATGAGCAACATGTATAGGAACAAAAGTCTCGTATGCCCATAGAAGAGCGAATTGTTAAGTATTGTATCGGGTGAGGAACCATTTATAAGATGGTTAATCATATCATACCCCTCGCCATATAAAGGTGGGAACAGGAATATAAGTACACTGAGTACAGAACCTCCAAGTGCTAACTTCACATATGGATTCTTAAAACGTTTAAAAAAACTTTCAATATTAGTTGTCACATGGGTAAAATAGAGTGAAACCAAACCACAGACTACGCCTAACAACATAACATATGGCACACGAGACACACTAAATGCATCATCCAGTTGAAAATGGAACATAGCATCGGTACCCGTCAACAGATATGACAAAGTAACAGCCGTAACACTTGAAATAAGCAGTGGCAACAAAGAGGACATTGTAAGATCCAACATAAGCACCTCTACAGTAAAGACAAGACCAGCAATTGGAGCCTTAAAGATTCCCGACACAGCACCTGCTGCGCCACAACCAATGAGCAACATCATCACCTTCTGGTCCATCTTGAAGAGACTCGCCAAATTCGAACCGATAGCAGAACCGGTAAAGACAATAGGAGACTCTGCACCAACAGAGCCACCGAAACCAATAGTGATACCACTGGCAATGAGTGATGAGAACATATTATGCCCCTTTATCTTACCTTGTCTACGTGATATAGAATAAAGCACTTTGGTAACACCATGACTTATGTCATCCCGTACCACATTACGTATGAACAACCCTGTAACAAAAATGCCTACAACAGGATAAACAAGATAGAGCCAGTTGAATGAGTCGGTAGAGAAACCTCCTGTGAGCATATGCTGTATGAACTCTATAAAATGTTTGAGAACAAAAGCAGCCAATGAAGAAATCACACCTACAAAGAAACTCAGAATCAGTATAAACTGACTCTGTGGAATGTGCCTTTCGCGCCACTCTATAAATCGGTCCAGCAGTTTCTTTTCATTCTCTTTTTTCATTATTCCCTAATTATTGTGACTGTACCGTTTTCAGTTAGCTTAATTATACTTGAAGATTTAGGGTTGCCCTTCTCCAACTGTTTATAGTTAACCACGTAATCGACCGCTTCTATTATCTCAGGGGCTATCTCTGCAAAAAATCGAGGTGTAGGTTCACCACTTATATTTGCAGAGGTAGAAACCACTGCTTTCTGGAAACGATAGCATAACTCTTTCGAAAAGAGTTCCGATGTCACACGTATACCAATGCTGCCATCCTCTGCTATAAGATTAGGAGCCAGATTACGGGCACCGTCATATATTATAGTAAGCGGTTTATTTGTAAGCTCAATAAGATCCCAAGCAACCATAGGAACCTTCGACACATAACGACAAATTCTATCAGCACTATCAACAAGTAACAACATAGCTTTATTGTCGGCACGTCGCTTTATATCATAAACCCGCTTTACTGCCTCGGCATTAGTGGCATCACAACCTATACCCCATACTGTATCTGTTGGATATAGTATTACACCACCCTTACGCATTATCTTTACACATTTTTTTGCTTCATCTGCAATTGTTCCCATAGAAAAAGCTTCTTAGAATTCACTTGTAAAATGGAATCTTATACTCTTAAAATCATTCTGTGCCATCTGCAAGACATATCCGCTATCGGCAAGAAAGACATCTCGTCCCTCAATATCCTTTGCCATATATTGATATTTGCGACGCTTGAAATTCTCTAGTTCGGCAGCATCGTCACTCTCTATCCAGCAAGCCTTAAAAAGATTGACAGGCTCCCATCTGCATTTGGCATTGTACTCATTCTCCAAACGATACTGAATAACCTCGAACTGCAATTGTCCTACAGTACCGATAAGTTTTCGTCCATTATGTTGATTGACAAACAACTGTGCAACTCCCTCTCCCATCAGTTGGTCTATACCTTTAGCAAGTTGCTTTGTCTTCATCGGATCGGCATTCTCTATATACTTGAACATCTCTGGCGAGAAGCTTGGCAATCCTTTAAAATGTAGCATTTCACCCTCGGTGAGAGTATCACCAATCTTAAAGTTACCTGTATCGGGCAATCCAATAATATCTCCGGGATAGGCTTCGTCTATGGTACTCTTGCGTTGCGCCATAAACTGAGTAGGCGAAGAAAAACGCATATCCTTGCCCAAACGTATATGGCGATATGGAGCATTACGTACAAATTTTCCGGAACATATTTTGCAAAACGCCACACACGAACGATGATTAGGGTCTATATTAGCTGTAATCTTAAATATAAAACCTGTAAACTTGGAATCCTCGGGATGTACCACTCTCTCTACAGCCTGTACCGGACGTGGGCTTGGTGCAATCTTTACAAAGCAATCAAGGAGTTCTTGTACACCAAAATTGTTAAGTGCTGAACCAAAAAAGACCGGAGCGACCTTAGCTTCAAGATATTCGTTGACATCGAACTCGGGATATACACCATCTACAAGCTCCAAATCGGCACGCAGACGTGCAGCCTGCTCCTCTCCAATATTCTCATCCAACTGTGTGCTGTTTATATCAACCTCTATCTTTTCTGTTACCCTCTGTTTATTAGGAGTAAAAAGATTCAGTTTCTCTTCATATATATTATATACACCTTTAAAACGGGCCCCCTGGTCTATGGGCCAACTTAAGGGTCGCACTGCAATCTGCAACTCACTCTCAATTTCGTCAAGAAGGTCAAAGGGGTCTCGACCCTCTCTATCCATCTTGTTGACGTATACAATAACAGGAGTGCTACGCATTCTGCACACAGCCATAAGTTTACGGGTCTGCGCCTCTACACCCTTGGCACTATCCACAACAATGATAACACTATCTACAGCTGTAAGTGTACGGAAAGTATCTTCGGCAAAATCCTGGTGACCTGGGGTATCTAGAATATTAATTTTATACCCTTGATAATCAAACTCCATGACAGATGTTGTAACAGAGATACCACGCTGTTTCTCTATCTCCATCCAATCGGATGTAGCAGTTTTCTTTATCTTATTAGATTTTACAGCACCGGCAACCTGTATTTGACCACCGAAAAGCAATAACTTCTCGGTAAGAGTTGTTTTTCCGGCGTCGGGGTGAGATACTATGGCAAAAGTCCTTCTTCTTTCAATTTCTTCGCGTATATTGTCCATTTATATATGATATTCTTTGTTGTTTCTATAGTAATTTATGCCTCATCGCTCTCAAGATCAAGGCGTCCCTCTTCCTCCTCTATATAATAGAGTGACAGCATAGATATGAATTTCGTTATTTCGGCAGTGGCTGTCAATGTCTCTTCATTTATTGTACGATGCTGCAGTTTCATCATCCACACCATGTATAGGACATCAAAACAGTTCTCCAGTTCATTCTTCTCACGTCCATTGCTCTTGTTACGAAACTCCACAATAAACGGCAATGCCTTATAATAGGCAGCTGTATAGAACGGAACTTTAGGCGACTTCAAAAGACGTAGATGAAGATCTGTCAGCAGGATAAGCACATTCTTGTTTATCTGAAGATGCCCTTTCTCCTTTACCCCTTCGGTATTCATCATCTCTATCAGATTCTCATACCAATACTGCAACTCCTTCCTCTGTTCATCGGGGAGGTTATACGGTTCAATAATAGAAGAGGTTATCTTCTCTATTGACAACTCATTTGCACGTAGCAAATCTTCAATCTGCCACATATATAGCAGATATTCTGCTATATTCTTTTTCCTAAGTTCGCGAGATACAAACAAAACAATAAAAATTAATGAAAAGAGTAAATACCTGTAAGCAACAGTACAACACTTATAAAAGAGGCTGCAATAACAATGGCACCTATTACACGGTTAATAATCCATATGCCACGCACATCAAAACGGGCGCGCAATTTATTTACAACATATGTAATAAACAGCCACCACAACATAGCGCCACCAAATATAGAGAGATAGCCTATACACTGCTGGTAATAGGGCTGCTCGGGTAGCATGAACTGAAGTGGCGTAAACATTGCCATGAACAGTAAGATTATTAGTGGATTAGAGAGTGTTATGAAAAAACCTGTCACACAGTTTTGCACAAGGCTGCTCTTGTTACGACTAACAGGACGCGTATTCTGCGCCGGATTACTGCGGAATGTGTACATACCAAACACAAAAAGCAAAACAGAGCCTATCAACTGCAGAACAAACAGGTTAGACTGATTATGAATGAAATCATATATGAATGACAATCCATAACCGGTAATAAGTGCATATATAATATCACTTATGGATGCTCCAAAACCAGTTATCAATCCATATATACGACCTTTATTCAGTGTACGCTGAATACATAGCACACCCACCGGCCCCATAGGAGCTGATGCTACTATGCCGATTATCATACCTTTAACAACAGTCTCGACCAGTGAAATCTGTGCAACCAGTTGCTGTAAAAAATCGTTAATCTCATTCATATATGCAAAGATGCTATTTTTTTATGAGAAAAACATATCTTAAGATACTTTTTTTACAAATTCATACAACATAATAAATTATCAGCAGTGGAGTATTAATACTCCACTGCTGATAATTTATAAACATTCAGTTTTATTTTTTCTTATGTCTTGCAAATGCAATATTTATACCGAAAGATACACTTGCATTCATATTCTCAAGTGGCACAAACTGCTTACCTACCTTGCCCAAGAAACAATCGGTTCCAATAAAGAAATTGAATCCAGGACAATGGAAGTTAGCCATAGCACCGAAACTTGTTCCAAAATCTGAAAATGTACAGCTACCAGCAAAGTCCAGCACCTTTCCGGGTGAGATATTAAGCATTAAAGAGGTCTGGTCATAAGAGAACAACTCATCGAAACAGTGTGTATAAAGAACACCTGCACTCAATTTCTTATAGAAAGGCATTTTATACTGTGCTGCAAGATTCATCTTGGCACCAATACCGGTCTTTACCTTACCCTCTCCCTTGTCTTCTAATGTAAAGAAATCCTCAAGCTCATCACTTGTTGTCTCCCACTGATCGTCAAGAGTCGCGTTTGTTCCGTCTGAGTGTATACCCATATGAGTAAAACCATCAAACTCATATTCACTATCGGGAGTTATCGCAGCACGAGCTGTCTTTTTCCACTGAATATATCCCAAATCGGTAACTGAGGCTGAAACCACAAGTCCATCAACCAATACATTTGTAAAGTCATATGTAACACCTAAATCGGTACCCAAACCAAATCCCTGCAAACCGACTTTAACATCGTCATATCCATCGACAACAGCCCTTGAAGGTGTGCTTTTATCCGCAGAATGTGTAAAAACACCACCTAAAGCAATATTAGCCTCAGCATCGGCTGCTATTACCCACTTATCACCACTCATAGATATATCCATTCTATTGAACTTTGCATCAGCATATCCCAAACCAAATAGGAATTTTAGACGCGCACCTATTGTGAGATTCTCATTTATATTGCGAGAATGTCCAATCGACAGGTCTGCATAGTTTCTCGATTGCATTTCAATGTCACCAAAAGAGTAGTTTGAATCGCCCATAACCTTCATGAATCGGAACAGGTCATAAGGCAGGTTCATACCTGTCTGAGAACGAACAGTAAGATCTATTGTATTAAAACCACCAAAGGCATAGAATCCCATTGACAACACAGTTATATCAAGATTCATACGAAGCTTGTTCTCTTTCTCAAGATTACCCAAGAACTCATCAGCCGATACAGAAGAGTGCATAAAGGTAACCATCTCATTACTGTTAAAAGGAGAATCATACAAAAAGTTAGATGCGCCGAAGTTTCCTGTTGTATTAATATTTATACCACCCAGAACAGGAATAGAGAAATATCCACGAGACGACTTCAATGCAGGATTAAGACGATGACGAAACAGATTTCCATCCATAAAATATCCGGTTCTCAATGTCTGTGCCGAGACAGCTGTCAACATCAGTGCCACAATCACGAGTGTTACAACTCTTTTTAAATTCATATATATGATTTTCATAGCTTTATAATCTTTTAAAAAATAAACACCGATTAATTTAGGTCAACTTCAATAGGTTCATCAATCTTAACCGTAATCTTCTTAACCTGGATATATTCGTTTGTGTTAAACACGCCATTACCGACACCCGCAAATACTATATCCAAATCTCCCAAATCGACCAATTGGTTATCTGTAGCACTGAGTTTAATTTCTACCGAACTTTCAACAGGAGCTGCGAGTACACCATCAACATATCCGTTGCCGGCCTCTATGTTTCCAATAACCTCAGCATTTATTCCATTGAGTACAATATTGGTATCCTTTTTATATGCAACCACCTTGGGAGAGAATGTTGCAGGAACTGTATTGTCAACCACCATAGAGAGTGTGACAGATTTTATTTCTGTAACATAATCAGTTATATCTTCAGGAGTATCTCCAAGAACATCCTCTACAGTCTCGGTATACTCAAGTTTAAGATAATCAAAATCCATTGGAACAACCAACTCATAACTACCGCTGACACTCATCTCCTTACCCAATGTAACAATCTTTGTACCTTCGGAGTTATCAACCTCTGGAGCGAGATGTATACTTACCCTATCGGGAACCTGTTTCATGAGTTCATTAAGGTTAGGAATCTGAATAGTCTCATATCCCTCAACAGTTGTTGCGTGACGGGTAATATAATACTTGTTCTCATACTCAGCTTTTATGCCTAAGTTGGTCTCTATGCGTGAAGCATCTATTGCCACTCCGTTATTATCATAACCCATCATTGTTATGTCTCCACGTACCATAAGAGGCGCATCGTTATTTATGGTAACGAACAGTTGAGGATTTGCAAAATCAAAAGTACCCTCATATATAAAGTCAAGGTCATCACCCAAATCAATCTCAACACTCTCATCTATAGGGTCAATCTCGGGTTTGAAGATACCCTCGACTGTAGCGACCTCAATTGTTTCGAACACCAACTTAGGAGCCACCCATACATCATTTATATGAGTCATATCAGATACACTCATTACAATTGTATCTGATTTCAAAACGCCATGTACCTCCAAATCGGCATGGTCTTTTATTCTACCATTTAAAACTTCGATACCATTCTCGCCTAGGTAAGAGAAATCAAGACCTACTATTTTATAATCATTTGTAAAATGTTTGTGACCTTTCTCTTCATTATGCTCAATGACATGATCGAGATACAGTTTGTGTCCCTCGCCTATATGAGTATTCTCATAAGTCTCATCAAAAACCAGATATGGGGGCATCTCTATATAGAAATGCTCTGCATTATCCTCACCTGAAGTATGAAGGTGCAACTGCTCAATCATATCGAAATACTCTTTTGTGTGCTCCTCGGAATATACATCTATATCAAGAGTCATAGTAACAGGCTTCTTGAATGTCATTTTTTTAAGATAAACCATCTCCTCGGGTACATCCTGATCAATATCATACTTTACCTCCTGTGCAATAACATCTTCAACGACATAAGGAATCATCTGATTAAGCACCTGATCTCTGATACTCTCGGGGAGATCATTTATATCTCCATACTCAACTACAGTCATAGCCAAATCATAGCTATGTTTCTCTGAATAGGGAGCGATATCGATATCAACCTCATTCACCTTAAAATTTGTTGCATCAATCTCACCATCCTTATAGATTGAATAGAAACCATTTTCATCAGCACGAATGACATCACTATCAAGTGTATCAATCATCTCGGTAAGTAATATTTTCTCAGTTGAGCCCAAAGGTATTGTAACACCACCGCCTACACTGACCGTCATATCAATATCCTTTGACAAATCAAAAGCCTTGTCTACACTACAGGCTGCAAGCAAAAGTAACGACATTATGCACGTAACTTTTGTAATTCTAAGTTTTGTCTGTTTCATAAGTATTAATGGTTTAATAATTTTATAGCAATAGATACAGATATAGAATATTTATCACTCTATCTCAATTGTTGTATTATTACAGTGTCTGCTAATAAATAATGTATTTATAATATCGGACAAACCGCCTAACACAGCACCAATACCAAGCAAAAGAAAAGGAATAGCGATTGCGCCGAATGGGTTTGCTATTACAAAAAGCCCCAAAACTACAAGTACAAAAGGCATTAAATATAGATAAACAGGAATATTTCCAATGCTATTTCGCGAAGAGAATAAGATAAAGAACTGATACAATCCTATTAAAACAACCAATACACCGAGCAGATTCATTATTATAGCGATGAAAAAGGTTGGTGAGAGCAACAACCATAATCCGAAAGCCATACTGCCCAAAGATGTAACTATGGTTATCCAAGATTTTGCACCATGTTGTCTACTGTTTCCAAATATAGAAACAATCAAAGCAAAGAGGGAAGGTATCATAAAGGCAACTCCCAAGCATTGTACTATGAACGGCATAACAGCATCGCGATAAATGATAAGCAACACTCCTATAGACATAGTCAATAAACTACGTATAACAACATGCAACATATAAATCAAGTTTTATTATTGAAAGTAATAGCTACAAAAGCAACATTTACGATACAACAAATAACAAGTCACAAAGTTATACTATTTATTGCAAAAGTTGCAAACAAAACTTAAAAAATCGCAAAATTCATTCTCCTTCAATTCATTGTCGGATAGTTCTCAAAATCACTGAGGCATAATTACCCTTATACGCACCAGACGATGTCGGTCTTTTTGCATAACCTCGAATACAATATCATTACATGAAAGTTTCTCATGCAATTTAGGGAACTCGCCTTTAATCTCGAGTAGCAGACCAGCCAACGTATCAGCTTCACCCACGAAGTCTTTAAAATCATCGGCATCAAGTTCCATTATTTTGTAGAAGTCACTCAACAAAGTGCGTCCGTCAAACTCAAAGGTGCGGTCATCTATGCGTTCATACGATGTATCAGGCTCGTCAAATTCATCATTAATTTCACCTACTATCTCCTCTATAATATCCTCAAGCGTAATAAGTCCTGAAACACCACCGAACTCATCAACCACAATTGCCATATGGACGCGAACCGTCTGAAAGTCACATAAAAGATCATCTATCTTTTTTGTTTCAGGAACAAAATATGGCTGTCGCACAAGTGTCTGCCAACGGAAATTGTTTCCTCTATTCAAATAAGGTATAAGATCCTTTATATATAGAACGCCTCTGATATCATCCTGAGTATTTCCATAAACAGGTATACGTGAATAGGCATTATCGGCGGCACAGCGTAAAACCTCGACATACGGTGCATGTATATCAAGCATAACCATATCCATTCTGGAGGTCATTATATCTTTCACTGTCTCGTCGCCAAAACGAATAATACCCTCAAGCATATTCTGTTGCTCACCTATCTCTTTCTTATCTGTTAATTCAAGTGCTTGTTCAAGTTCGTCTACCGATAAGGAATAAGTTTTCTTCGTTGCCAATCTATCAGTAAAAGTAACCGAACGCACCAGTAACGAAGAGAATGGTGACAGTATGCGATGCAATACATACAGAGGCCCAGAAACTGTATGGGCAAAAATCCATACATTATTCTTAGAATAGAGCTTAGGCATCACCTCTCCAAAAAGAAGCAGCAGAAAAGTAAGCACCACTGTCAACAGTAAGAACTCAATCCAAGGCGCACCAAAATTCAGCACAGACATGAAAAAGAAGTTCAAGAGCATTACTATTCCGACATTTACAAAATCGTTTGTTATCAGGATTGTAGCCAAAAGGCGGTCGGGTTGCTCTATCAGTTCAAGAATACGCTTGTCCGAAGCCGAATCACTCTCGCGGCATCTATCCAACTCGGAGCTTGAAAGTGAGAAATATGCTATCTCGGAACCCGACACAAAACCGGAAACGACCAATAGCATCATTGCTATAATAAGCGAAACAGTAGCCCCTATAGTAGGAGTTGTAAACTCAATGTATGACATAGAGACTGACAAGAACTGTACTGAAGCAATCATAAGACTCATTATCACTTACAAATAGAGATTAAGAGTTAGAACTACCTGTTTCACTTCCATACACAACACCGACACGAGAAGTCAACATCTCCATACTCTCGGCCAGAATCTCGGTACGATAACGGCGTATACCATTCTGATCTTCATATGTATTTGTCCTTATTTTTCCTTCTATATATATACGGTCGCCTTTATGTACATATTTTTCCGCTACATCGGCAAGGCCACCCCATAGCACGATATTATGCCACTCGGTGCGTTCGGGCACTTGAGTACCGTTCTGCAAAGTATAAGCACGTTCCGTTGTAGCCAACACCAAATTAGCCACAGTAACATTACGATCAAGATGACGCACATCGGGCTCTTTACCCACATTTCCTATAAGTATAACTTTATTTACCGACATATATCTTTCTTTTACAGGCCACAAGACCATTTATTAAAATTAAGATGCAAAAATACAACAAAAATATCAATAATAAAAAATAAGGAAAGATAATATTATCAATGCAGTCAGCAACTGTAACAAATCTGTTTTTTCAACTGCAAAATCATATAAAACTCCACAAAATCAATCTTTTTAGCAAAAAAAAGGTGGTTAAATTTCGGCAAAAATAAAAAAAGCTATATATTTGCCATCCGAAAATTAACATTGGATAATCCACTATTATAAATTTGATTAAAAATGACAAAAGCAGAGGTTGTTAACGAAATTGCAAAAAAGACAGGAATAGAGAAGACTGTTGTACTCTCTACTGTTGAAGCATTCATGGACGTAGTAAAAGAGTCATTGTCGAATCGCAAGCCCGTATTTTTGCGAGGATTCGGTAGTTTCATCATAAAGAGAAGAGCAGAAAAGACAGCACGTGACATCCACAAGGAGACTAGACTAATAATTCCTGCACACGACATACCGGCATTTAAGCCCGCAAAAACATTCATGTCCGACGTAAAGAAATAATTTAATCATTAACTAATAAAAATTAATAATTATGCCCAGCGGTAAAAAGAAAAAAAGACATAAAATGTCTACGCACAAGCGTAAAAAAAGACTGAGAAAGAACAGACATAAGAGCAAGAAGTAATAATGTCTGAATGAATACAAAGAACAAACCTGCAAGGCTACACAATACACATTGCAAGTTTGTTCTTTGTGTTAAGTAAGCAATAAAAAACTATAATTGTGACAAACGAACTCATCATTAATGTTCAGCCCAATGAAGTCTCCATTGCCATCACAGAAGACAAGCAATTGGTAGAATTCCAAAGGGAAGAGCAGACAGTATCATTTTCAGTAGGCAATATCTACTTAGGACGGGTAAAGAAAATTATGCCCGGCCTCAATGCCTGCTTTGTCGATGTGGGTTCCGAGAAAGATGCATTCCTACACTATTTGGACTTAGGTCCACAATTCTTCTCTCATCAGAAGTATCTCAAACAGGTTATAAATGACAGGAAAAAGAGTTTCCCCATGTCAAAAGCATCCATTGCGCCCGAAAAAGGCAAGGAGGGAAACATCGCCGATGCACTACAAACAGGTCAGGAAATATTGGTACAGGTAACCAAAGAGCCCATCAACACAAAAGGGCCACGACTCAGTGCCGAAATCTCATTTGCAGGTCGCTTCCTTATACTTATACCGTTTGAAGACAAAGTATCTGTTTCATCAAAAATAAAATCGCCCGAGGAGCGCACACGACTAAAGCAACTCCTTCAGAGCATAAAGCCCAAGAACTATGGAATAATAGTTAGGACTGTAGCTGAAGGTAAAAAAGTTGCAGATCTGGATGCAGAATTGCGCCACCTTGTAGAATGTTGGGAGACCCTTATAGCAAAAGCACAGAAAAGCACAAAGCCCCCGACACTAGTACACGAAGAATCGGATCGCACGGTTGCACTAATACGCGATCTATTCAACCCCTCATACGAGAGCATACATGTAAACAACCAGGATGTATGGCGAGAGATAAAGAACTATGTATCTCTCATTGCCCCAGAACGTGCCGATATCGTCAAGTTCTATCGTGGAGAGTTGCCCATCTTCGATCATTTTGCCATTACCAAACAGATAAAATCATCATTCGGCAAGATTGTATCCTTTAAAGGAGGAGCATATCTGGTAATAGAGCACACCGAAGCCCTGCATGTAGTAGATGTAAACAGTGGTAACAAGGCACGCAACAATGCTACAAACCAGGAAGACAATGCACTGGAAGTAAACCTAGCAGCAGCAGACGAGTTGGCACGCCAATTCCGTCTTCGAGATATGGGCGGCATCATAGTTGTCGACTTCATAGACATGGAGAAGTCCGAGAACCGCCAAAAGGTCTATGAACGAATGATGCAGAACATGGAAAACGACCGTGCCAAACACAATATTCTCCCTCTGAGCAAATTCGGCCTCATGCAGATAACACGTCAAAGAGTAAGGCCGGCTATAGACATGCCCGTAGAAGAGAAGTGCCCCGTATGTTTTGGGAAAGGCAAAATACAGCCATCAATACAGTTTACAGATACACTTGAGAGTAAGATAAACACACTTACAAACAACATAGGGATACGCAAGTTTAAACTTCACATACATCCCTATGTAGCAGCTTACATAAACAAAGGATTCATTTCGCTATATAGAAAATGGCAAATGAAATACGGTTTAGGAATACACATTATCCCCAATCAGAGTCTTGCACTTCTAGAGTACCATTTCTACGATACACAAGGCAAAGAGATTGATATGAAAGAGGAATCCGAGATTAAATAGCTAAAGGCTAACATACAAAAAGAGGCAGATGAAATCATCTGCCTCTTTTTGTATGTTATTTCCTTCTTATTCAACCACCGTCTCAGATATACTGCTAATAAGATAAGAGAGATTAGAAGTAAACAGTTTAACCGATATTGCAAGGAGAATTACGCCAAAAAACTTCTTCATAAAATAGACACCACTGCGACCTAAAATGCTTTGCGCCCGTTTTGTGAACCTCAACATAAAATATACCACCACAGCATTAAGAATCAAGCCCATAAATATGTTCAATGTCGCATACTCGGCCTTGAGTGAAAGAAGAGTTGTAAAAGAGCCGGGACCGGCCAGGAGTGGGAAGACCACAGGCAAATATGTAGCATCACCCGCGAGTTCGCCAAAATCTTTAAATATTTCAATTCCCAATACCATTTCAAGAGCCATAAGGAAAAGAATAAGTGCACCTGCTACTGCAAATGAGTTGATATCAACACCAAACAGACTCAAAAGCCAGTCGCCTAGGTAGAAAAATATTATCATCAAAGAAAAGGAGTAGAAAACAGCCTTTCCAGCATCGATTTTCTTTCCACTATCCCTTATTCCTACAATAATAGGCATTGTACCAACCGGATCTATAATGGCAAAAAGTACAATAAACGCACTAAGAAAGTGCATAAAATTAAAATCTGCAAAGAAATCCATATTACCTTATATATATTAGTTACAAGTTATCCCTTGCGCCCTACACTCCGCGCAACATATCTATTTTTCCTTCTCAGCAAAAGTATATATTTTTTCATAAACACGTACACTTTTCAGCAATAAAAAGAGACTATGGCACTTTGAAAATCCCCGGACACACCACAGCACGAGATATAACATATATATTTTGAAAATAAGCCGCAAAAACATTGAAAATTAAGAGGTTTTTAGCAAAAAAAGCAGTACCTTTGTGCCCGAATTCTATCAACATAATGTCTAACTCATTAAATTTAAATCAATTATGAGCGAAGAAAGAGTATTAACAGGTACACCCGATTTCGATTGGGATCAGTACGCAAACGGTGAGAACATCTCAGGTCTCTCACACGAAGAGTTGGAGCAGGCCTACAATGGCACTCTCAACAAAGTATCAAGCCGCGAGGTTGTTAACGGTACTGTAATAGGTATCAACAAACGCGAGGTTATTGTAGACATCAACTACAAGCAAGATGCAATTATCCCCCTCAGCGAGTTCCGCTACAATCCCGATCTTAAGGTTGGCGATCAGGTAGAGGTATATATCGAGAATCTGGAGGATAAGAAAGGTCAGTTGAACCTTTCACACAAAAAGGCACGTGCTAGCCGTTCTTGGGAGCTCGTTAACGAGGCTATGGAGAACCAGGCAGTTGTACGTGGTTACATCAAGTGCCGCACAAAGGGTGGTATGATTGTTGACGTATTTGGTATTGAGGCATTCTTGCCCGGTTCACAGATTGACGTTAAACCCATCCGCGACTACGATGCATACGTAGGTCAGACAGAGGACTTTAAGATTGTCAAGATCAATCAGGAATTCAAAAACGTTGTTGTATCTCACAAGGCTCTTATCGAGGCTGAGCTCGAGGAGCAGAAGAAGAAGATCATCAGCACACTCGAGAAGGGTCAGGTACTCGAGGGTACAGTCAAGAACATCACATCTTATGGTGTATTTATCGACCTCGGTGGTGTTGACGGTCTTATCCACATCACAGACCTTTCATGGGGTCGTGTAAGCGAGCCTAGCGAGATTGTTTCACTCGACCAGAAGATCAATGTTGTTATCCTCGACTTCGATGACGAAAAGAAGCGCATTGCCCTTGGTTTGAAGCAGCTCACTCCTCATCCTCGGGACGCAATTGATCCCAACCTCAAGGTAGGTGACATCGTTAAGGGTAAGGTTGTTGTAATGGCCGACTACGGTGCATTTATCGAGATAGCACCCGGTGTTGAGGGTCTTATCCACGTTTCAGAGATGTCATGGAACCAACACCTCCGTTCTGCTCAGGACTTCATGAAGGTTGGCGACGAGGTAGAGGCTGTTATCCTAACACTCGACCGCGACGAGCGCAAAATGTCACTTGGTATCAAGCAGCTCAAGGAAGATCCCTGGACAAACATCGAGGAGAAATACCCCGTTGGTTCTAAGCACAATGCAAAGGTACGCAACTTCACAAACTTCGGTATCTTCGTTGAAATCGAGGAGGGCGTTGACGGCCTTATCCACATCAGCGATCTCTCTTGGACAAAGAAGATCAAGCATCCATCAGAGTTCACTCAGATTGGCGAGACTATCGACGTTCAGGTACTTGAGATAGACAAGGAGAATCGTCGTTTGAGCCTTGGTCACAAGCAGCTTGAAGAGAATCCCTGGGACGTATTTGAGACCGTATTTACAGTTGGTTCAATACACGAGGGTGTTATCACAGAGCTAATCGATAAAGGTGCGGTAGTATCACTTCCCTATGGTGTAGAGGGTTTTGCAACACCCAAGCACCTTGTTAAGGAGGATGGTTCACAAGCTGCAGCCAACGAGACTCTCGAATTCAAGGTTATCGAGTTTAACAAAGAGGCTAAGAGAATTATCCTTTCACACAGCCGCATCTTCGAGGATGTAGCTAAAGAAGAGGAGAAGGCCGAGAAGAAAGCTGCTGCAGCAGCTCGCAAGAGCAAGAAAGCAGCAGAGGAAGCAGCACCAGCTATCCAGAATCAGGCAGCCTCAACAACTCTTGGTGATATCGATGCACTTGCTGCACTCAAGAGCAAGCTCGAGGGTGGTGAGTAATAGATAACTCAAACAATAAAAAGGTGGTTTCGTTTTAATATGGAACCACCTTTTTTGTCATAAATAGAAAACTGTTTTCATACACCAAAGAAAAAGATTCGAATTTATGAAAAAATAGTTGTAACTTCACACGCAAAACAAAACACACTATAAATGGAGCCATTTGAAGTACATATATTGGGATGCGGCTCGGCACTACCAACGACACGCCACAACGCCAGCGCACAAGTATTACGCATTGGCAACAAGCAATATATGATAGATTGCGGAGAAGGGGCACAGCTACAGTTACGAAAATCACACGTACATTTTGCCTTCATAAACAACATCTTCATATCACACCTGCATGGCGACCACTGTTTCGGGCTCCTTGGACTCATATCGACATTCGGGCTGTTGGGACGCACCGCCCCACTACACATTTACTCACCCGAACCTTTAGAATCCCTCATGTCACCACTGCTCAATTATTTCTGCAAGGAACTGACATACAAAGTTATCTTCCACAGCATAGACACAAGCAAACAGAGCATAATATATGAGGACAAAAGCATTACAGTCGAAAGCATACCACAAAAGCACAGAATTCCATGTTGTGGTTTCCTTTTCAGAGAGAAGCCTAAAAAGCCCCATCTAAGAGGCGACATGATGGAGTATTACAAAATACCATTATATCTGCGTCAGAGTATAAAAGAGGGTGACGACTACATAACACCTACCGGCGAGCTTATACCAAACAGACTATTGACAAGTAAGGCAGACCCATCGCGTAGCTATGCATACTGCAGCGACACGCTCCCATGTCCACAAAACAGAAGTATTATAGAAGGCATAGACCTACTATATCACGAGGCGACCTTTGCCAACAGCGAAAAGACAAGAGCTGCAGCAACATTCCACAGCACCGCAGGAGAGGCAGCCCGAATAGCAAGCGACGCCAATGTAAAAAAACTTATAATAGGACACTTTTCATCACGTTACACCGATGAAAACATACTGCTGAACGAAGCTAAAGAACTATTCCGAAATACAGTTTTGGCCGAAGAGGGCAAAGTATATAATATAGAGTAGGAAGCACCGGTAAATATAACATACATCTATACAAGAGAATGACAAAAGAGAGCAGCCATACGGATGACAGCTTAATAATATCAAGATTACGCGACCCAGAAACAAGAGTCGCTACATTCTCTTTTATTGTCAAGAAATACAGCCCACTACTTTATCATCACATACATCATATGGTATTGTCGCACGAAGATAGTGATGATATACTCCAAAACACCTTTATTAAAGTATGGAATAATATAGATAAATTCAGGGGAGAATCGCATATATCAACATGGCTATACAGGATAGCCACCAATGAGACGCTCACATTCCTAAGCCAAAGAAAAATAGATTCGGTTTCACTGAGCAACGTAGAGAGTACGATAGCCGAACAAATAGAAAGCGACCCCTATTTTAATGGCAATCACGCGCATGCCATACTTTTGGAGGCCATAAGCAAGCTCCCCGAAAAACAGAGGTTGGTATTTAATATGAAATATTTTGAGGAGATGAAATACGAAGATATATCTATCGTATTAGGGACAAGCGTAGGAGCTTTAAAAGCATCCTATCATATAGCTGTGAAGAAAATTGAAGAATATATAGAAAAGAAGAATTAAACCTTTCAGATATATAAAGGTCAAAAGAAGAGAAAGAGATGAATGTACAAAGAGAAAACAAAGCAAAGAAAGAACTATTCGTCACGCCCGATGGATACTTCGAAAACTTCCACGACAAGTTAATGAAGAGCTTGCCACAAACTCTTTTGCACTCCAACAAAGGATACTATTTTGGCAAGATAAGGTATGCCGCCGCATTAATACTGCTTTTTCTGATATGCGGGTCTATATATTATAATGATATAAACAGGCAGGCCTTTCTATACAGTGAACAATATAATAACGAATATATAGACGAATTGCTAGACAACTATTCTATAGATGACTACACCCTATACAACTATTTAACAGAAGCCAATATCTAAAATAATATATAAATGAAAAAGATAGCATTAATACTTATTACATTAATATCTATACCTTATTTTGCCACAGCGCAACAAACAGAAAAAAGCAAAAGGCAAAAACGATTCTCACTAGAGGAGTTCAAGCAAAAGCAAAAGGTATACATAACAGAGAAAGCAGAATTAACAGCGGAAGAGGCAGAAGCTTTCTTCCCACTGTTCTTCGAACTTCAAAAGAAGAAATGGCTAATAAACAAAGAGACCCGTGAGAAGCTAGGAATAAAATGCGGTGAAGAGTGTAGCGAAGAAAAAAGCATCTTGATGGCAAACGAATTGGCAGAAACTAAAATAAAAATTGCACAACTGGAAAAAGAGTACATGACGTTATATCTCAATGTAATACCGGCAAAAAAGATATTGCTCGTATGGCAAGCCGAAGAACGTTTCCAAAGAGATCTTATTAAAAAAATGTGCAACACCAACAGAGGAGGAAATAGAGATAGAAAAGCACCTAAAACAGATTAAGCAATCTGCATTACACTATATTTCATCATAAGAACACATTATATAGAATTCTATGTGTAAATAATAATCATATAGAATCCATAAAAACAGAATAACACAAGTAGGAGATGGACTAGCTATCTCCTACTTGTGTTATTATACAAACGAATAAAAATAATATATATCACACCCTACATAACTCTTATTCTTCAAAAGCCTTTGCTTCATTCCATAAAGCATCCATACGTTCAAGCGACATCTCTTTAAGAGCTATACCATCACTTTTAGCTTTTCTCTCTATATAACCAAATCTGCTACGAAATTTCTTATTTGTAAGCTCCAAAGCACTATCCGGATTTATATCGTACAGACGCGCCGCATTGACAACGCTGAAGATAAAATCACCAAACTCTTTCTGAGAATTCTCCTTATCGCCCTTCTCTAATTCCGCTTGTAATTCATCCACCTCTTCGTGTACCTTACTCCACACATCTTTGCGCGACTCCCAGTCAAAGCCAACATTTGCAGCCTTTTCCTGCATACGAAATGCCTTTATCAACGATGGCAAAGAAGAAGGAACACCACTGAGCAGACTCTTATTACCATCTTTCTCTTTCATTTTCAATTGCTCCCAATTCCGACTCACCTCACCGGCATTTTCCACTTGAACATTCCCAAAGACATGAGGATGACGATATATCAGTTTTTCAGATAATCTATCACAAACGTCTTTCAGATCGAACTCACCCTTCTCACTCGCAATCTTAGCATAGAACGCAATATGTAACAATACATCACCCAGCTCCTTACAGATATTTAATGTATCGTTAGCCACAATTGCATCAGAAAGTTCATAAATCTCTTCTATACTATTGGGACGCAGACTCTCATTTGTCTGCTTACGGTCCCAGGGACATTTCTCCCTCAGTTCATCGAGCACATCAAGAAAACGTCCAAAGGCACTCAATATCTCATCTCTACTATGCATAGACAATCTAAAATATCTAAATTTTATATATTAAAACAATTATTTTGAATGGCAAAGGTAATTATTTTAATAATTATAACTAACTTCGCAAGTTAGAAATATTGTAAAAGAAAGTAAACAAAAAAATATAAGATACAGAATCATGAGCCTAGCAACCAATTACATTCCATCAGAGGTAGAAGAAAAATGGTATAAATACTGGATGGATAACAATCTATTCCATTCCGAGCCCGACAATCGCGAACCTTATACAATTGTCATTCCGCCCCCTAATGTCACAGGCGTCCTTCATATGGGTCACATGCTTAACAACACTATACAGGACATTTTGGTGCGTCATGCAAGAATGATAGGAAAGAATGCCTGCTGGGTACCCGGTACCGACCACGCATCTATTGCAACCGAGGCAAAGGTTGTTAAAAAACTATCAGAACAGGGAATAAAGAAAAGCGACCTCACACGAGAGGAGTTTTTGAAACATGCATGGGAGTGGACCGACGAGCATGGCGGCATAATCCTAAAACAGTTACGCAAATTGGGAGCATCATGCGATTGGGACCGCACATCGTTCACAATGGACGAAACACGAAGCAAGAGTGTCATAAAAGTTTTCTGCGATCTATACGATAAAGGACTCATATATCGTGGGTTACGAATGGTCAATTGGGACCCCAAAGCCCAAACAGCATTGAGTAATGAAGAGGTCATATACCGCGAAGAAAACAGCAAGCTATACTACCTACGTTACTTCGTTGACGAAGCAACCGGCTGCACTGACAATGAGGAGAGCGATGCCGTAACACTGAACGTGAACGATCCCTTCGATCCCACTGTAAAACATCAGATTCTGCACCGCACAGCTGATGGTCGTCGCTACGCAGTTGTTGCAACAACCCGTCCAGAAACCATTATGGGAGATACAGCAATGTGTATTAACCCTAAAGACCCCAAAAACAGTTGGCTTAAAGGTAAGCGAGTAATTGTTCCTCTTGTAGGTCGTAGCATTCCTGTAATAGAAGATCGATACGTTGAGATAGAGTTCGGTACCGGATGTCTGAAAGTAACACCGGCACACGACACCAACGACTACATGCTTGGCAAAAAGCACAACCTTGACACTATAGACATCTTTAATCCTGATGCCACATTAAGTGAAGCAGCCGGTCTATACATTGGAATGGACCGCATGGAGGTGCGTAAACAGATTGTAAAAGATTTGGAGGCAGACGGTCTAATGGAGAAAGTAGAGGATTATATCAATAAAGTTGGATATAGCGAGCGTAATGCCGATACAGCAGTAGAACCGCGCCTATGTATGCAATGGTTCCTCAGCATGCAACACTTTGCCGACATAGCGCTTCCCCCTGTAATGGAGGACCGACTAAAATTCTACCCTACAAAATATAAGACAACATACAAGAACTGGTTGGAGAATATTCAAGTCTGGTGTATCAGCCGACCACTATGGTGGGGACACCGCATACCGGCATATTTCCTCCCCACAGAAGAAGGATCGGACGAACTATTTGTTGTAGCAGAATCTATTGAACAGGCTCTTGAGAAAGCTCGCAAAATAGCAGGATACGAGAATGTAACAGCCGAGCAACTCACACAGGACGAGGATGCACTTGACACATGGTTCAGTTCATGGCTATGGCCTATCTCGCTCTTTAACGGCATTTTGGATCCTGGCAACAAGGAGATAAGCTACTACTACCCCACCTGCGATCTGGTTACAGGTCCGGATATCATATTTTTCTGGGTAGCCCGTATGATTATGGCCGGATACGAATACCAGGGAGAGATGCCATTCAAGAATGTATATTTCACCGGTATCGTACGAGACAAACTAGGACGCAAGATGAGCAAGTCGCTAGGTAACAGTCCCGACCCGCTCGATTTAATAGCACGTTACGGTGCCGATGGTGTTCGTATGGGTATAATGCTTTCAGCACCTGCAGGCAACGACATTCTTTTCGATGAGAGCCTTTGCGAGCAAGGACGAAATTTCTGCAATAAGATATGGAATGCATTTCGCCTTGTTGATGGTTGGAACGTAAGTAGTGACATTGCACAGCCCGAGAGTTCTCGTCTGGCTGTAGAATGGTTTAACGAAGTTCTTGCAAAGTCGGTTACACAGTTGGAAGACCTATTTGGCAAGTACCGTATAAGCGAGGCACTAATGAACCTGTACACCCTCTTTTGGGATGAATTCTCGGCATGGTACCTCGAGATGATAAAACCCGCATACGGTTCACCTATAGACAAACAGACCTACGATGCCACACTTGGATTCTTCGACGACTTGATGCGTCTGTTGCATCCCTTCATGCCATTCATAACCGAAGAGCTATGGCAATCCATACAACAGCGTAATAACGGTGAGAGTCTGATGACACAATCGATTCTTGCACTCAACCGTCCATACAAAGAAGAGCTCATCTCACGTATCGAATCTGTAAAAGAGATTATAGGCAACATACGTTCAATACGCCAACAAAAGAATCTCTCACCACGTGAGCCACTCTCCTTGCAAGTTATTGGCGAGTCACACATAACTGGATTTGAGAGCATACTCACCAAGATGGCCAACCTAACCTCAATTGATAATGTTGCCACAGCCGATAACACTGCCATAATGTTCCGTATATCTACGACAGAGTATGCAGTGCCAATGGGTTCACTCATAGACAAGGACGCAGAGATAGCAAAAATGAAAGAAGAGCTTGCCTACCACGAGAAGTTCCTAAAGAGCGTAGAGGCAAAACTTAATAATCCCAACTTTGTAAGCAAGGCACCCGAAAAGATTATTGCCATAGAGCGTAAGAAACAGTCCGATGCTAAAGAGAAGATAGCCATGCTTACAGAAAGCATCGAGAAACTCTCTAAATAAACTCTGCTTATGGATATAAATAAAAGAGACATATTCCTTTATATACTCATTGCACTGTTGCTTGCCGCAGCAGTGACAATGGGTATACTATGGAACAACAGCGAACAGGACAACGAAGAGATGCTCGAATTGTTTGCCATAGAAAAGGAAGAGCTCGAAAGCGAGTATTCAACTTTTGCGTCACAATATGACGAGCTCAAGATACGTATTACAAACGACTCACTGCAGCAAAGACTGGAACAAGAGAAACTGCATACACAGCAATTGCTCGAGGAGTTGAAACAAACCAAAGCAACCGATGCTGCCGAAATTACACGTCTGAAGAAGGAGCTGAAGACTGTAAGAGCCGTAATGCGCAGTTACGTGCTTCAAATAGACTCCTTGAACCGTGTAAACGAGAAGCTTGCCAATGAGAACAAGAAAATGAGTGCACGTTATCAGAAAGCATCACAAACAATTTCCTCACTTAACGAGGAGAAAGAGGCACTTACCCAGAAGGTAGAGCTTGCTTCACAACTCGATGCGATTGGTATCAATATGTATCCGGCCAAGAGCAATGGGAAAGAACTCAAGAAAATAAAAAAGGCAAAAAAATTTGTTATAGATTTTGTAATTGCAAAAAATATAACGACACAGACTGGCGAAAAGACAATATACGTACGCATAACAACTCCCGATGGCAATGTACTCTCAAAGAACATATCAGACACTTTCCGATACGAAAACCGCGACATTAATTACTCTATAAAGAAATATATCGAGTACACCGGAGAAGAGCTCCCAATAACTGTATATTGGGATATAGAAGAGTTCCTGCAAGCAGGGATGTACAGGGTACACATTTTTGCAGACGGCAACATGATAGGATACAACAATTTTGAGATAGAGTAAACAAATCCCATTGTAAAAGCATTAATACTCGTGTGACATTACCCACACGAGTATTTTGTTTATCAATGAGAATAACTGTTTTCATAAACTTAGCACTGTTATTTTTACAAATAACAACAATATCAAATGCACAGGAAAGAGTGACACTTGAGAGTTGCCGTACGCTTGCACTCGAAAACAATAAACTATTGCGTATTGCAGAACTTGAGAAGCTTGCATCGCAGCATGAACACAACGTCGCACAATCGGCCTATCTTCCCAAAATATACGCAAGTGGCATCTACCTCCATCGCAACCACAAGACATCGCTGCTGGGTAATAAGGAGAAGAGAATGCTCGAAAACATAGGAGCAACACTTCAAGAGGAGCTCAAGACCATATCAACACTATTTCCAGAAATAGCAAAACTTCAAGAACTCAATGCTCTTGGAGGCTCCATAGCCGATGCATTGGTACTTGATACACGTAACATTTTTGCTGCAACAATTACAGTAGAACAACCTATATTTACAGGAGGTAAAATAGTTGCATATAACAAGCTTGCCAAGCTTATGGAAAATATCGCCAGATACAACTATGAGGCAGCACGACAAGACGTAATACTCTCTACCGACCGTGCATATTGGCTTGTTGTATCCTTAAGCAATAAAGAGAGGCTTGCAGCAAGTTATGTCGATCTCACAAAAAAGTTATCGGACAATGTAGAAAAAATGTTCAAGGAGGGTATTGTAACAAAAGCAGAACTATTGAACGTAAAAGTCAGACTTAATGAGGCACACATGGCTCACCTACGTGCCAAGGACGGGACAAGAGTTGCCCGTATGCAGTTGTGCCACATATGTGGTCTACCACTAGACCACAATCTATTACCGGCAGACGAGATGTTGGGAATAAATCAGGAGCAGTATCTCGTAGCACAAGGTACAATAGATAACCGCCCTGAGTTACAAAGTCTTATCCTCGCAAGTCGAATAGCACAACAACAGACCAATATAATTCGTGCCGACTACTTGCCACAACTTATGCTCATAGGAGGTTATACCATAAACAACCCAAGTATTACAGATGGTTTCCGTCGCCGTTTTGACGGTACATGGAACATTGGTCTGATGTTGAAAATTCCTTTATGGAATTGGGGTGAAGGGTACAACAAAATAAAAGCATCTAAAGCACGTGCCAATATAGCAACTTATAATCTTGATGATACACGTGAAAAGATGGAATTACAGATACAGCAATGTATAAACAGCATCAATGAGGCACAAGAAAGGCTCTCTCTTGCAACAAGCAACATAGTAATGGCCGAAGAGAATTTACGCAACATAACTCTCTCTTTCAACGAAGGAGTAGCCACCAGCGAAGAGGTAATGCAGGCACAAACAGCCCTCATTAAGGCAGGTTCCGAACTAATTGATGCAGAGATAGAAATACGTGTTGCACAAACAGAATTTAAGCGTGCCACAGGCAATCTGAATATAGAAAGCAAATAAATAGATTATAGGAAACGTAAAATATATGCATAAAGAAGAAAAAAATATAATAACAGCACTATCGCTCTTGATTCTATCAATAGCAGCAGTAGCATTAATTGGAGAATTTACCTTAGGAGATAATAGCGATACCATACAAGGTGAAGCAGAGGCCACAGAGTTCAGGGTATCAAGTAAAGTTCCCGGACGCCTGCTTCATCTATACGTAAAAGAGGGTGACAGAGTGAAAGCCGGCGACACTGTAGCCACTCTTGAAGCTCCGGATATAACAGCAAAACTTATACAGGCAAAAGCATTGGAGGATGCGGCACTGGCCCTTAATGAAAAGGTGCAGAGTGGAACCCGACCACAGGAGAAGCAGGCTGCCTACGAGCAATGGCAACGTGCCAAAGCCGCCACTCAGATAGCAGGCAAGACTCATGCAAGAATCAAAAATCTATATAACGAAGGAGTAGTAAGTGCACAGAAATACGATGAGTCAACAGCAAATCTAGAGGCAACAGTTGCAGCAGAAAAGGCTGCTGAGGCTTTATACAATCTTGCCCAACAAGGAGCCGACAACGATGAAAGACGGATAGCCGAATCAAAATACATGCAGGCTCAGGGAGCTGTGGACGAAGTTGACTCATATGTAAATGAAACGATACTCACAGCGATACGGGATGGAGAAGTGAGCGCAATATACCCATCAATAGGAGAACTTGTTGGGCAGGGTGCCCCGATTATGGATATCACATATCTAGACGAGATGTGGGTAAGTTTCAACATGCGCGAGAACATTCTCACCCAATATAATATCGGCGACACTGTAAAGGTATATATCCCGGCACTCAACATGTACTCAACCTTACAAATCTATTTCCTTAAAGACCTTGGAACATATGCAATATGGCGTGCCACACGTACTACAGGAGAATATGACATAAAGACTTTTGAAGTAAGGGCAAGACCTATAGCTAAAATAGACGGGCTATACCCTGGAATGTCCGTTATAATAGTAAAGTAATAAAATGCTGATAATACATCACATAAAACGAGTGGTGCTGCGTGAAATAGATACAATAGCCACACAACCCATATATCTGTTTTGTATGGTGGTGGCACCCATTGCCTGTTTTATACTCTTCTCGACACTGATGTATCAAGGATTGCCCGAAAAGCTACCTGTCGCAGTTGTAGATGCCGACAACACACCTACCACACGAGAGATAATACGCAACCTTGATGCCATGCAACAGATTGGAATAGTAGCCCGATATGTAACAGCAGAAGAGGCCTTCGAAGATATGAAGAGAGGGAATATCTACGCCATATATTATATACCTGAGGGCACAACCAAATCACTCATAGAGGAATTACGTCCTACGATTTCCTACTATCTAAACTATAGTTATCTTGTAGCAGGCTCACTTACCTATCGTGATATGTATATAAGAACGTTACTTACCAACGCTGCAATAGGAACTTCCGCTATCATAGCCCATGGAGGCACCAAACATCAAGCACAAGTATTCGTACAACCTATAGTGATAGAGACACATGCGATAGGTAATCCCTGGCTCAGCTACTCCATCTATCTGAACAACACCATTTTCCCCGGAGTCTTGTCACTATTCATCTTTCTGCTAACCGCCTATAGTGTCACACTAGAGATAAAAACAGGAAGAGCAAAAGAGCTACTGCATACATCCGGTAATAATATTATAGTTGCTGTTATAGGGAAACTGATTCCACAAAGCATCTTCTTCTCATTAACAGCCATATTCTATAATCTCTATCTATATAAATATCTACACTTCCCCATACATGATGGAATAGGGAGCATGATTCTTGTTTCAATTTTACTGGTCATAGCCTCCCAAAGTCTCGGGCTCTTTCTTGCCGCATTGCTACCATCTCCACGTTGGGCTATGAGCATTGCCTCGCTATGGGGTGTCGTATCATTCTCTATATCTGGATTCTCTTTTCCTATAGAGGGGATGAGTGGCTCCATACAGGCCGCAAGTAATCTGTTCCCATTAAGACACTATTTCACGATTTACTGCAATCAGGCATTATTAGGTGAGCCTATAGGCTATGCAGCAACACATTATGCAGCTCTGTTATTATTCTGTCTGCTACCCTTGCCTCTTATGGGACGATTAAAAAAAGCTCTAGAAAACTACCCGTACATAAAATGAAAAGATTTGTATCCACATACCTAAATGAACTTAAAGGCTGTGCTACCGATATCGGTGTCATGGTTTTTCTGCTGCTGGTTCCATTGGGATATCCACTTCTCTACTCCTATATCTACTCACACGAAGTGGTACGTGACATCCCAATAGCAGTTGTCGACCTTTCACAAAGCAGTTGGAGCCGCGAGTTCCTTTGTAAAGCAGATGCCACCCCGGAGATAAAAGTAAGCTATAAAAGTACAGATATGCTATCGGCACGTCACCTCATGGCAGATGAAAAGGTCAAAGGTATAATCCTCATACCTCAGGGGTTTGCACAAGATATATCATTGGGGAATCAAGCACATGTTAGCATCTATTGTAGTATGGCAAGCCTCTTCTATTATAAGGCAATGCTTGTAGCATGCACCGAAGTAAGCCTTGACATGAACAGCAACATACAGGCAAGCAGAATGAACGGTGCAACAGCACAGCAGATAAAGATAGCTACAACACCATTACCAGGTGAAGCTGTAGGAATATCAAACCCCACCGTTGGTTTTGCTAATTTTATAATCCCGGCAATACTGGTACTTATAATCCAGCAGATACTTTTACTTGGAATCGGTATGCGTATGGGCACTCTATACTCCGAGAGAGTAACTATACCAGCCCCACTGAGCGGACATATTGCAGCCTATCTTACCATATGCATGCCTATTAGCGCTTATCTCCTATGTATTGTACCTCACATATTCGGCTTATCGCAATTGGCAAATGGCTACACACTTGCTATTTTTATTTTTCCATATCTGCTATCAGGAATATTATTTGCTATCACCGTTGGCAGTTTCATACACGAGCGCGAAACCCCAATGTTGCTTTTTGTCTTTACATCTGTTCCATTACTTTTCTTATCAGGAATTTCGTGGCCATCAAGCAACATTCCCTATTTCTGGCACATTATATCATATATATTTCCATCTACAGCTGCCATAAACGGTTTTGTGGCTATAAACAGCATGGGAGCATCCCTAAACGAGGTCCTGAACCATTATTGCCTGTTATGGGTACATACTATAATATATGCATACACTGCATATCAGGCTGTAAAATACAGAAACAGGAAAATAGATAAATTGAAGTTCTGCGATGCCTGATTGGAGGTAACCCCAATATTTGTAAATTGATTTTAAGTTAAATAGTATGAAAACTTTTTATATCAAGTCCATAAAAACAAGCGACAATATAAACCTTAGATAAAAATAAAGTATTATTTTTGCAAATAATATATTAATTGAGGCAAAGTGCATATATTGCAGGGCAGCCACAAAATAGAATATTACAAATAATTTAAAATGAAAAGAATACTTGTAACCGGAGGTGCTGGATTCATCGGCTCACATCTATGCGAGCGCCTTCTCAATGAGGGCAATGATGTAATCTGTCTCGACAATTACTTCACAGGAAACAAGGACAACATACGTCACCTTATAAGCAACGATCATTTTGAGCTTGTACGACACGACGTTACCCAGCCATATACAGCAGAAGTAGACGAGATATATAATCTTGCCTGTCCTGCATCGCCAATACACTACCAATACGATCCTGTCAAGACCATACAGACCTGCGTAATAGGTTCAATGAATATGCTGGGCCTTGCAAAACTGGTTAGGGCAAAGATTCTGCAAGCATCCACAAGCGAGGTATATGGCGACCCCAATATACATCCACAGGTAGAGAGCTATTGGGGAAACGTAAACCCCATAGGTATACGCTCATGCTATGATGAAGGCAAACGATGTGCAGAAACACTCTTTATGGACTATCACAGACAGAATAATATACGCATAAAGATTATTCGCATATTTAACACATATGGGCCAAGAATGAGTATGAATGATGGTCGTGTAGTATCGAACTTTATTGTACAAGCACTACGTGGAGAGGATATAACAATTTATGGAGACGGACAGCAGACACGCAGTTTCCAATATGTAGACGACCTTGTAGAAGGTATGATAAGAGCTATGGCAACAGACGACCATTTTACCGGCCCCGTAAATATCGGAAATCCGGGCGAGTTTACCATGTTGGAACTGGCTCAGAACGTAATTAAACTCACAGGCTCAAAATCCAAGATAGTATTCCAGCCACTACCGCAGGACGATCCTCGCCAGCGCAAGCCCGATATATCTTTAGCTCATCGCGAACTTAACGGATGGGAGCCCAAGATAAAACTCGAAGAGGGTCTAAAGAAAACTATCGACTATTTCAGAAGCGTTATTTAAGCACCATAAACAGAAAAAAACAAATACATATAAAGCAATGAATATTCTAGAATTAAGCGAACAAGAGATTGTACGTCGCGAGGCACTCAATGAATTACGTAATATGGGCATAGAGCCCTATCCTGCTGCAGAATATCCTACAAATGCATTCTCAGCAGATATTCTCAATGAATTCAAGGATGAGGACGAACCCCGTAACGTATGTATAGCAGGCCGTCTTATGAGCCGCCGTATTATGGGTAAAGCATCATTCATTGAGCTTCAGGACTCTAAAGGTCGTATACAGGTATACATTACACGTGACGAGTTATGTCCGGGTGAGAACAAAGACCTCTACAATGTATTGTTCAAGCGTCTGCTTGACATCGGTGATTTTATAGGAATTAAAGGATATGTATTCCGTACACAGACTGGTGAGATAACCGTACATGCCCAAGAACTTACAATTCTCTCAAAAAGCATACGCCCATTACCTATCGTAAAATATAAGGATGGCGTGGCATATGACAAGTTTGAGGACCCCGAGCTCCGTTACCGTCAACGTTATGTCGACCTTGTCGTAAATGATGAGATAAAGGATATTTTCATAAAGCGCAACAAGATATACACATCCATGCGCGAATTCTTCAACTCAAAAGGTTACATGGAGGTAGAGACCCCCGTACTTCAATCTATACCGGGTGGTGCCGCAGCACGTCCTTTCATTACTCACCACAACGCACTAGATATACCTCTATATCTGCGAATAGCCAATGAGTTATATTTGAAACGTCTTATTGTAGGTGGTTTCGAAGGTGTATACGAATTCTCTAAAAACTTCCGTAACGAAGGCATGGACCGCACACACAATCCCGAGTTCACATGTATGGAGATATATGTCTCCTACAAAGACTACAATTGGATGATGTGCTTCACCGAACAGATGCTTGAGAAGATAGCTTTGGATGTAAACGGAACAACAGAGGTAAAAGTGGGTGAAAACATCATCAGTTTCAAGGCACCTTTCCGTCGTGTACCCATGCTAGAAGCTATCAAGGAATTTACAGGATACGATCTTAATGGCAAGAGCGAGGAAGAGATATTCGCAATATGCAAGGAACTCAAGATGGAGGTTGACGAAACAATGGGTAAGGGTAAACTCATCGATGAGATTTTTGGTGAGTTCTGCGAAGGTAACTACATACAACCCACATTCATAACAGACTACCCCATAGAGATGTCACCACTATGCAAACGCCACCGCGAGAATCCCGACCTTACCGAGCGTTTCGAACTTATGGTAAACGGCAAAGAGTTGTGCAATGCATACAGCGAACTTAACGACCCAATAGATCAGGCCGAGCGTTTCCAGGAGCAATTGCGTCTTAGCGAGAAGGGCGATGACGAGGCAATGTTCATCGATCAGGATTTCATACGCGCTTTGGAGTATGGTATGCCCCCCACATCCGGCATGGGTATAGGTATGGACCGTTTGGCAATGTTAATGACAGGACAGACAGCAATCCAAGAGGTACTTTTCTTCCCCCAAATGCGTCCAGAGAAGCGTATTCCCAAAGATCCGGCATCGGCATATACTGCAATAGGAATACCCGAGGAGTGGGTAGCAGTTCTTCAGAAAGCCGGATACAACATGGTAGCAGATCTCAAAGGTATAAATCCGCAAAAGGTACAACAAGAGATTGGAGGAATAAACAAGAAATACAAACTTGGATATACCAATCCTTCGGTAAACGATGTTGCCGCATGGATTGAGCAACTGGGATAATATTGAATTTCCCAATACCACAGTACCACAGAGAGAAATAAAAAAAAAGGAATAAACAGTTTCTAAAAACTATACTATGGAACTTGCCAACAAACAAGTTGCGATAATGGGTGGAGGCAGTTGGGCTACAGCTATTGCCAAGATTCTGCTCAGCAACGTAGATACCATAAACTGGTACATCAGACGCGACGACCGCATTGAAGAGTTCAAACGACTTGGGCATAACCCGGCCTATTTGTCGGCAGTAAAGTTCGATACCAACCGAATCAATTTCTCGTCCAACATCAACAAGATTGTAAAAGAAAGCGATATATTGGTATTTGTAACCCCATCGCCCTATCTAAAGAACCACCTAAAGAAACTAAAAGAAGACCTTTCTGATAAGTTCATTGTCAACGCTATTAAAGGAATTGTTCCCGATGAGAACCTGATAATCTCAGAATATTTCCATAAGCAATACAATGTACCTTACGAGAATATTGCAGTTATTGCCGGCCCATGTCATGCCGAAGAGGTTGCCCTAGAGCGTCTCTCATATCTTACAGTAGGTTGCTCGAGCATATATCACGCATCACAATTTGCCAAGAAGATAGCCAATAGTTTCGTAAAGACCTCTGTAAGCGACGATGTTGTAGGTATAGAGTACGGTTCGGTACTGAAAAACATATACGCTATTGCAACAGGTATATGCAACGGACTTAAATATGGAGATAACTTCCAGGCTGTATTGATGTCGAATGCAGTGATAGAGATGAACCGTTTTATAAATGTAGTTCACCCCATAGAGCGCACCATAAACGACAGCGTATATCTGGGCGACCTGCTTGTTACAGGTTACTCTAACTTCAGCCGCAACAGAGTATTTGGAACCATGATAGGACGTGGATACTCTGTAAAGAGCGCCCAAGTAGAGATGGAGATGATTGCCGAAGGTTATTATGCAGCAAAGTGCATCAAGGAGATCAATGAGCACTACAGAGTAAATACCCCAATTATCGATGCAGTATATAATATCCTATACAAGCAGATATCACCAGTCATAGAGATTAAGCTTTTGACCGATTCATTCAAATAAAAACATAGAGTCATGAAGAACATTTCACTAAACATCGACAAGGTTACTGGTTTTGTAACCAAGGAGCAAATAATAGCTCTAAAGCCCCAGGTGGAGGCTGCACAGAAAGCATTGGAAGAGGGAACACACCCCGGTAACGACTTCTTGGGATGGTTACACTTACCTTCTTCAATTACCAAGGAGTTCTTACAGGAACTCAAATCAGCAGCCGACACACTTCGCCAGCATTGCGAGGTTGTAGTTGTTGCAGGTATTGGAGGTAGCTACCTTGGTGCTCGTGCTGTAATCGAGGCTTTGAGCAATAATTTCGCAGCACTGCTCGAGAGTAACGGTCCTCGTGTAGTATTCGCCGGACATAACATCAGTGAGGATTATCTGAGCGAACTTACAGCTTATCTTCAGGGCAAGAAGTTCGGTGTAATCAACATCTCTAAGTCAGGTACAA
This sequence comes from Bacteroidaceae bacterium, assembly GCA_017507105.1. Taxonomy (GTDB): domain Bacteria; phylum Bacteroidota; class Bacteroidia; order Bacteroidales; family Bacteroidaceae; genus HGM04593. Next base: position 69,402 of record JAFWBM010000031.1, on the reverse strand, counting down.
CCACAGAGACTGCACTCGCATTCCGTCTATTGAAGAAACAATGCGAAGAGCAATGGGGTAAGGAGATGGCAAGCAAGGTTATTGTAGCAATTACCGATGCAGTAAAAGGTGCCGCACGCGTTACCGCTGATAAAGAGGGATACAAGAGTTTCATCATCCCCGACAATGTCGGCGGACGTTTCTCGGTTCTTACTCCCGTTGGTCTATTGCCTATTGCTGTAGCAGGATATGACATTGAGGCTTTGGTAAACGGAGCACGGCAGATGGAGAAAGATTGCTCGCCTGCAGTACCTTTCGAGGAGAACATTGCAGCAATATATGCAGCAACACGCAATGCTCTATATGCAAATGGCAAGAAGATTGAAATTCTTGTAAACTATCAACCTAAACTTCACTTCACATCAGAGTGGTGGAAACAGCTCTATGGCGAGAGCGAGGGTAAAGACCACAAGGGTATATTCCCCGCATCTGTAGACTTTAGCACCGACCTTCACTCTATGGGACAATGGATACAGGATGGCGAGCGTACGATATTTGAGACAGTGCTTTCAGTAGAGACTCCCAACAGTTCATTACTCGTTCCCAGCGACGAGGAGAACCTTGATGGTCTTAACTTCCTTGCAGGTAAACATGTCGACGAGGTAAATAAAATGGCTGAATTGGGAACACAGTTGGCACATGTAGACGGTGGAGTTCCCAACATGCGCATCACAATACCTGTACTAAACGAATACTATATAGGACAGTTAATCTACTTCTTTGAGATAGCGTGCGGAATCAGCGGTTATGTTTTAGACGTTAACCCATTCAACCAGCCCGGTGTAGAGGCATACAAGAAGAACATGTTTGCTCTTCTCGACAAGCCTGGATACGAAGAAGAGAGTAAAGCCATACGAGCAAGACTATAATTATAATGGATTATAGGAAAATAATAGATAAATATCTGCAACTGCAAGGCCACAAAGCCTTGCAGTTGCGTGCTGTATTGTTCGACATGGACGGTGTATTGTTTAATTCAATGCCATATCATGCCGAAGCCTGGTCACAAGTAATGAGTGATGCAGGCTACACATTCAGCAAAGAGGATGTATACATGAATGAGGGACGTACCGGTGCCGACACCATCAATACAGCCAGTATTGCACAGTTTGGACACCCCTCCACACCCGAAGAGATTGACAGGCTATGTAAGGCAAAATGTGACATTTTTGCCACATATCCTCCTACTCCACGTATGGAAGGAGCATTAGAGCTTGTACTTAAGGTAAAAGAGTTGGGACTTACACCTATGATAGTCACAGGTTCCGGCACTCCCACTCTATTGAATAAGATAGAGAGCAATTTCCCGGGACTATTCAATACATCACACATTGTGACAAGCTTTAATGTAAAACGTGGCAAACCCTATCCCGACCCATATCTATTGGCTCTTGAGAAGGGCAACCTCACACCCGACCAAGCAATAGTTGTAGAGAATGCACCGCTAGGTGTTGAAGCTGCTGTTGCAGCCGGACTTTTCACCATTGCTGCCAATACAGGTCCTTTGAAAGAGAGCGTACTTGCCGAAGCCGGTGCCAATCTCATCTTCCCATCAATACAGGCACTTTGCGATGAATGGGAGAGAATCTACCAATCTACCAAATGATAAGAATCATACATCAGATACGTAAAGAACTAGGCACCCACTACTCTAAAGGAGAAGTGGATGCCCTTTCACGTATCCTTGCAACAGAACTATTACAGATAAAAGAGAGTACATATTTTCTCAAAGACAAAGTAACTATCACATCCGAGCAGCAAGAGCTACTCGACAACGCTTTGAGACAACTATGCAAATACAAGCCTATACAGCACATTCTTGGCTATGAGAACTTCTGTAATCTCAGATTCAAAGTAAACAGTTCTGTGCTCATTCCGCGCCCCGAGACTCAAGAACTCGTAAATTGGGTAGCAACAGAGACCATTGGCAAGAAAGAGATTCTTGACATTGGAACGGGAAGCGGATGTATTGCCATAAGCCTTGCGCATAAATTACCGTCATGTAGCGTTACCGCATGGGACATTTCACAATCAGCCCTATCTATCGCAAAAGAGAACAGCGTTATGAACGGGTGCAACATTATTACCGAACAGAAAGACATCCTTACATATGAACCATCAGAGAAGGAGAAGTTTGACATCATCGTAAGTAACCCACCATATATAAAAGAGGAGGAAAAGAGAGATATGGAGGCAAATGTACTCGATTGGGAACCCCATATAGCATTGTTTGTCCCCGACAATGACCCATTACTATTCTACCATACAATTGCCCGAAAAGCGACAAGGATGTTGCGTCCCAATGGCAAGCTATTCTTTGAAATAAACAGAGCACACGGTAAAGAGACCTGTATAATGCTTGAAAAAGCCGGCTACTGTAACATAGAGTTACGCAAGGACTATGCAGATAACGACAGAATGATATGTGCCACCTTCAAAGCCCCATAAATCTCTCATGAAACAGATAACAGCAGCCGAAGCACTTAACAGAGCCGCGTCATACTGCACCCTATGTGAAAGATGTATAAGCGAAGTAAGCAATAAACTCACGGTATGGGGAGTAGAAATTAAGGTTCAGCAGGATATAATAAAAAGATTGATAGATGAGAATTTCATAAATGAGGAACGTTACAGCAAGGCTTTCGTAAACGACAAAATACGTTTCAACCATTGGGGTCGCAAAAAGATTTCTGCTGCTTTATATGAGAAACGCATATCTAAAAGCATTATAGGCAATGCCATTGCAACAATAGATGAAGAGGAGTATAATGAAATTCTGCATAAAGTCCTATCTGCAAAACACAAAGAATTAAAATATAGAGAGGATAATAGTACCAGACAGAAATTATTACGTTTTGCAGCAAGCCGAGGATTCGAAACACAACTAATTATAAAGGCTTTAAAGATAAGCAACGATGAAATGGATTTCTGACCTACTGGACATAATCTTTCCACGACATTGCCTTGTGTGTGGAGATATTTTGGCAAAGGACGAGAAAGATATATGTCTATCTTGCCTTGTAGGAATGCCGTTGATTGACAACGAACAACGGAACGAAATCGAGAAAATCTTTTGGGGAATAGTAGAGATAGAACGTGCCGCCTCATATATGTACTATCGTAAAGGCTCACCATACAACAAGTTACTCCACTCAATGAAATATGACAACCATCCCGAGATTGGGTATCGTCTTGCTACGAATATAGCAAAAGAGCTTATGGAAGAGAACTTTTTTAGTGAAATAGACCTAATAATTCCTCTACCTTTATCCAACAAGAAAAAGAAGAGACGTGGATACAACCAATGCGACTATATAGCAAAAGGGATATCACAAGTAACAAATATAGAAGTATTGACAGACTCTATAGAGCGCACTATTGCAAACGAGACACAGACACATAAGAACCGTCAGGAACGATGGAAAAATGTAGAGGGTATATTTACCGTAACAAATGTTGAAAAGATTACAGGAAAACATATTCTGCTTGTTGACGATATTCTCACAACAGGAGCCACGATAGCTAGCTGCGCAAAGAGCATGGTTGAAGCGGGATGCAAAGTAAGCATTTTAACTATCGCATACTCGAATAATAAATTCCAATAGTTATCTCTCTTATAATTGCAAACAGATATAATCCGCTTCATGCAGATTACACTCACACGCCGCCGCATCATTTATGCAATCTGATACTATTTTACTTGTTTTCAAAGAAAAATAAGCAAAATATCGCAAAAAATAGAGCAGATTTTATTGTTTTGTCATTTTCATTTATACATTTGCCTTCGTATAGACAAGCAATAACAGATACATGCACAACTACTATCTAAATACAGCATCCTCCCGCTATACTACCCTCACTATTATAGGTAGTATTATTTGCTGTATATCTACAGGTATTACCCTTAGGGGTTAGGATAGTACTTCTTGTTTCTACGCGAAACATATTTTCAGCAAACATTTTTAAATTATTACAAACACCGCAAAGGTTTTGTTACAAGATTCAGGCAGAGATATAACATCTGCCACAGTACCCATTACCATTCAATGACAAAATACATTGAAATTAAACAAAAAAAAGATGAAACATATTATAATATTAGGTGACGGAATGGCCGGATGGCCTATTGAAGCTTTGGGAGGAAAAACCACGATGCAGGCAGCACATACACCTTATATGGACATGCTTGCCAAGATGGGACGTAGCGGAGAACTCATTACTGTTGCTCCTGGATTCCATCCAGGCAGTGAGGTGGCCAATATGTCCATACTTGGCTATAACCTAGAGAAGGTATACGAAGGAAGAGGTCCTCTTGAAGCAGCAAGTATCGGTGTTGAGCTTGCAGCAGACGAGCTTGCACTCCGTTGCAATATTGTATGTATCAACGACCATATATTGAAGAATCACTCGGCAGGACACATCACAACCGAAGATGCAGACATTCTCATCAAATATTTGCAAGAACATTTGGGTAATGACCGTATCCGTTTTCACACCGGAGTGCAGTACCGCCATCTTCTAGTTATCAAAGGTGGAGACAAACGTATAGATTGTACTCCACCCCACGACATTCCCGGTCAGAAATTCGAGCCATATCTTGTAAAAGCCGAAGTCCCGGAAGCGCAGGAAACCGCCAACCTTATAAATGAACTCATAATGAAATCGCAGATACTGCTCATGGAACACCCCCTTAACAAACAGCGCATAGCAGAGGGGAAAGATCCAGCTAACAGCATATGGCCCTGGGGAGGCGGATATCGTCCAAAGATGGAAAAAATCAGCGATAAATTTCCTAAGATAAAGAGTAGTTCTGTAATATCAGCCGTTGACCTTATAAGAGGAATCGGACGCTATGCAGGCATGCAGGTATTACAGGTAGAAGGAGCAACAGGACTACACGACACCAATTACGAGAACAAGACGTCAGCACTGTTGGATGCTATAAAGAAAGATGATTTTGTATATCTTCATATTGAAGCAAGCGACGAAGCCGGACACGAAGGAGACGCCGCACTAAAAATACGTACCATCGAGTATCTTGACAGTCGTGTTGTGGGTCCTATATACGAGACTGTAAAAGATTGGGATGAACCCATATCAATAGCTATACTACCAGACCACCCGACTCCCTGCAAGTTGCGTACACACACATCAGAACCCATACCGTTTCTTATATGGCATGCAGGGATAACTCCCGACAGTGTAGAACATTTCAATGAAAAGGCAGCAAAAAAGGGGCACTACGGACTACTAAAAGAGGATGAGTTTATAAAAGAGTTTTTCGAATTGTAACGGAGATAGAATATAAGTAACAGAAAATATTACGACCATGAGATATTATAGTACAAACAAAGAGGTGAAAGAGATCGGATTACAAGAGGCTGTCATAAAAGGATTGGCCGCCGACAAAGGACTCTTTATGCCAAACCATATAAATGTTCTGGATGACAAATTCTATGATAACATCCATAATATGAGTTTCCAAGAGATATCATTTGAGGTTGCAAAAGCTTTTTTTGGTGATGACATACCCGAAGGGGAACTCAAAACAATTGTATATGACACTCTCAGTTTCGATACCCCATTGGTGCATGTCAAAGATAACATCTATTCGCTTGAGTTGTTTCATGGTCCTACTCTTGCATTCAAGGATGTTGGTGGACGTTTCATGGCCCGTCTGCTAGGATATTTCGTAAGAAAGAGCAGCAATAAGAGAGTAAACGTCCTTGTTGCAACCTCCGGAGACACCGGAAGTGCTGTTGCCAATGGATTTTTAGGTGTAGATGGTGTACATGTATATATTCTGTATCCAAAAGGGAAAGTAAGTGAAATACAGGAGAAACAGTTTACCACACTTGGAGAAAATATCACATCACTTGAAGTTGACGGCTGTTTTGATGACTGTCAGGCACTTGTAAAGCAGGCTTTTCTCGATAAGGAGTTGAACGACCAACTATTTCTCACAAGTGCGAATTCTATAAACCTGGCAAGATTTCTTCCACAATCTTTCTATTATTTCTGGGCATATGCACAACTCAAGAGGTTAGGTAAGGAGAATGAACTAGTTGTATCGGTACCTAGCGGTAACTTCGGCAACCTCACAGCAGGATTGTTTGCAAAAAGAATGGGACTGCCTATAAAACGTTTCATTGCAGCCAACAACAGCAACGATATTTTCTACAATTACCTACAAAGCAGCATATTCTCACCCAAAGCATCGGTCTCTACAATAGCCAACGCTATGGATGTAGGTAACCCTAGTAACTTCGCCCGCATAATGGACCTATACAATCATAACCATAGCGAAGTATGCAAGGATATAAGCGGAGCGACATACAACGACCGACAGATTGCCGATGGTGTAAAGAATCTCTGGCTTGACAGTAACTATCTGATGGACCCTCATGGCGCATGCGGCTATCTAGCCTTAAAGGATATGCTACAGCCATACGAAACCGGCCTCTTCCTAGAGACTGCACACCCAGCAAAATTTAAAGATACTATAGACAAAATACTTAACATCAATATTGATATTCCACTACCGTTACAGCAATTTATGAAAAAAGAGAAAATAAGCATAGAGATAAGCAAGGAGTTCAAGGCTCTTAAAAACCTTCTTATAAAAGAGGCTGAATAACAGCAATTTACTGTATCAACAAACATGAGGGTGAACCATTCTACTTCTGGTTCACCCTCATGTTTGTAATTACTTTCATATACATTCTCCATTCATATAATTATTACCGTTTTTTCTTTGAGTTTTAAAGAGATTACACTACATTTGCAACAGATTTCAAATACGGGGTGCCTTAATACATGGGCTGAGATCATACCCAAGAACCTGATCCGGGTAATGCCGGCGTAGGAATGAGCCATATGGCGTGGCCACACATATGGCTATACAATAGGAAAAAATCCCCATTTTCCGTTTAACCGGGAGTTGGAGGATTTCTTTTTTTTCTTCCACTCCACAACTTTTTGAAACCACAATGATTAAAAGGACATTGTCAGCCTGCTTTATAATGGCAGCGGCCACAGTATGTGCACAGACACACACACCTAATGACACAATGCAGACAATAGGACTGCAAGAGATTGAAGTAATGTCGATAAGGGCAACAGAGACTACACCTATAGCCTATACAAACATCGACGAGGAGAAAATCAGGAAATACAATGCCGGAGTAGACCTACCCTACCTTGTAAGCATGACACCAAGTGCCATAACAACAAGTGATGCAGGAACCGGGATAGGTTACACGACATTGCGTGTAAGAGGAACAGACGGCACACGCATAAACGTAACAGCCAACGGAATTCCTGTAAACGATTCGGAAAGCCACACCGTATTTTGGGTAAACCTACCCGACCTAGCCTCATCCCTCAAAGATGTACAGATACAACGCGGTGTAGGAACATCGACCAATGGTGCAGGCTCTTTCGGTGCAAGCATGAACCTATCCACAAGCAAAATGAGCATGAATCCATACAGCGAATTAAACTTTTCGGCAGGTTCTTTCGGGACTCATAAAGAGACACTGAAATTTGGGACAGGAATTATAGGTGGACATTGGGCGTTTGATGCCCGCCTATCAAACATATCCAGCGATGGATATATTGAAAGGGCTGCAGCCGATCTTAAATCATACTATCTTCAGGCTGCATATTATGCCGAGAACAGTTCTATAAAACTCATCACATTTGCCGGTAACGAAGAGACCTATCACGCATGGAACTATGCATCAAAAGAGGAGATGCGTGAGTATGGCCGCAGATACAACTCATGCGGCTATATGTATAGTGATGAAAATGGTAAGGCACACTACTATAAAGACCAAACAGACAACTATATACAAAGTAACTATCAGTTGCTGTTCGACCACCATTTCAATAATAATATGAGCCTGAACGTAGGTCTTCATTACACAAAAGGAGACGGATACTATCAAGAATACAAAAGCGGACGCAAGCTTGTAGAATATGCACTTGTACCGTACATTCATAATGGGGAAAGCGTAAAAAAAAGCGACCTGGTACGACGCAAGGCTATGGACAACCACTTTGGAGGAGGAGTATTCTCTTTAAGCTATAAAAACAGCCGTATAAACGCAACTTTTGGAGGAGCTTTCAATAATTACGATGGCGAACATTTTGGAAAGGTTCTATGGGTAAAGAACTATATAGGCAACCTTAATGCCGACCATGAATATTACCGCAACAACGGAAGTAAGAGTGATGGGAACATCTATATTAAAGCCGACTATAATATTCTGAAAGGGGTAAACATCTATGCAGACCTACAGTACCGCCATATAGACTATAAAATAAAAGGAAATAACGACAAATGGAACGATGCATCCGAGAACCTTCAACGACTCGATATAGATGAGAGCTTCGACTTTTTCAACCCGAAAGCAGGAGTGTTATGGAGAATAGATAACAATAATCGTATATTCGGTTCTGTAAGCATGGCACACAAGGAGCCTACACGTAACAACTATACAGATGGAAAACTCGAGGTACGACCCAAAGCAGAGAGGCTCATTGACTATGAATTGGGATACACATTCGCCAATAAAAGGTTTCAGGCAGGTGTAAACCTCTACTACATGGATTATAAAGATCAACTTATTCTCACAGGGGAATTAAACGAGATAGGCGAGCCGCTTGCCGACAATATTCCCGACAGCTATCGCACCGGTATTGAACTTATGGCAAGTCTAAAATTGCCATTTGGTCTAAGTTGGGATGCTAACACCACCTTCAGCCGCAACCGCATAAAGAATTTCAAAGAGGTTCTATACGACGATGACACTTATGAGCGATGGGACATCAATCATGGTAACACACAAATAGCCTTCTCGCCCGATATCATAACTAACAGCATATTGGGTTACAACAATAAAGGGCTATCCCTATCGCTGCATACACAATATGTAGGCAAACAGTATATGAGCAATGCCCAACAAAAAGAACATAAGCTTGATGCATATTTTGTAAGCAATCTGTATACATCATACACATTCAAGATAAATAGCGTTAAAAGCGTCACAATAGGTGCCAACATATACAACCTATTCAATGAGGAGTACGAGAACAATGGATATGCAGGAAGCGGATACTACACCGATAATGGAGAGAAAATCCGCTACAACTATGCAGGTTATGCAGCACAAGCCGGAACGAATTTCCTAGCACACATAAGCATCCAATTCTGATAAAAGCATAATATGGAACAGTACATCGAGATATTAGGAACAATAGTAGGTTTAATATATCTATGGCAAGAGTATCATGCCAGCATACACTTATGGATAACAAGCATCATAATGCCGGCCATATACCTCTACATATATTACAATGCCGGATTATATGCCGATTTTGGCATAAACATATACTACCTTGCAATTGCAGTATATGGTTGGATGGCATGGCGCTACAGTTTCACCTTCACCGGAAATAAAGAAGAGGGGAGAAAACTTACCATAAGCCACATCAAAAAGAGAAATATCCTAAACCTCGTTGTACTGTTCCCTATATTATGGATAGCAATAGCACTATTGCTAATAAATCTGACAGATAGCACAGTGCCCTATACTGATGCTTTTACAACAGCCTTGAGCATAATCGGGATGTATATGCTTGCTCGTAAATATATCGAACAATGGTGGGTATGGTTTTTTGTTGACATTGTAAGTAGCGCACTATACATATACAAGGAACTCTATTTTACAGCAGCATTGTACTCTCTTTATGCAATTATCGCTATCTTTGGCTATCGTAAATGGAAACAGATAATGAGATATGAAAATATTTGAAAAAGAGTTTGATGCCGTAATTCTTGCAAACGGAGACTATCCTACAGCAAGAATCCCGCTAGAAGTATTATCATCGACACCATATGTAGTTTGTAGCGATGGTGCCGCCAACAGTTACATAGAAAAGGGAAACAGCCCCACCATCATAATAGGCGACGGAGACTCATTGCAAGAAGAATATCGCATAAAGTATGCACAAATTGTGCACTGCATAAGTGAACAAGAGAGTAACGACCTTACAAAATCGGTACGCCTACTTATAGAAAACGGCAAGCACAAGATAGCAATTGTAGGAGCTACAGGAAAAAGAGAAGACCATACAATAGGTAACATAAGCCTGCTCATAGAGTATGCACGGTTGGGAGCACAAGTGCGAATGTATACCGATTATGGAGTATTTATCCCATGTAAAGGAGATTGCACAATTGAAACATACAAGGGGCAACAACTCTCCATCTTCAATTTTACAGCTAAAAAATTAAAAAGCGAAGGGACCATTTTCCCCATATACGACTTCGTAAACTGGTGGCAAGGAACACTTAATGAAGCCATCGGCGAGAAGGTATCCATCAGTGCTGATGGAGAATACATGCTTTTCATAAACTACTGACCCCCGAAATAAAGTGAATATCACACTATATTTGAGATAGAGCTCGAACATACAGTGTACTAGCTTTGAAACACTCAAAGCAACATAATGAATTCTTTTACAGTCATATATTTAAAGGCTATAACAGCCGAAAAAAGGTCTGTTTTATACAACAAATATGATTTGTTTTGTTATTTTTGCAAAATATGTTATCTAATGATAATATAGAACTTATTGTCCGTCACCCTGAACAAAATTACATGACTCACTAGGCAACCTCCGAACAGACAAAAACATAAAAAAGATAAAACAATAATCTAATTAATCTATATTATGAAATGTAAAAGATTCTCATTTGCAATGCTTTTCATCATATTGTTAAGCATCTGCGCAAATGCCCAGCAATCAGACTACTATGTGGTTCATGGAGCAAATGAAAAGATAGCTCATGGCACCCACTATCCCAAGGCAGTAGGTATTGTTGGCAAACAATCACCCACTCAAGTTCTTAACGACATTGCTTCGGCACCACGCTGTGCAGCCTATTTCGACAAGACATCAACTGTTTTTGAGGTTAAGTCGGGTGAGGTTGTAACTCCATTGATAACAATAAACGGAGAGTGGATGCATGGTTATGTATTTGTAGACTGGGACAACAGTAAACAGTTCGAGGTTAACCTAGAAGGTTCAGGCCCCTATACAAAGGGCGAAGGGAACGAGCTTATGTGCTGGTCACTTTATGGGCATAATACAAACGGAGACACAGGCTGGAACAGCGATGGCACATATTTGTCAAGCGGCAACGTACTGGCTCCCGGTTCATTTACCGTTCCTGCCGGATTAGAGACAGGTTCTACCTATCGTATGCGTTATGCAGTACAGTGGAACAGCATCGACCCCACAGGTTCATATGCAAATTTCATTAGCGACGGAGGTTCAATAATTGACGTAACACTTAAAATTACAGGTGTTGCAGAAGAAGAGGATCCCAATGCAGGTTATCCTATAGACGACTACGAAGAGCCACGAGTAGGTACCACCCCCGATGCGGCAGCCTGGAATGCGATACCGGCAGGCTTGAACGCTTCATGGGCTTCACGCGATGTTCACTATTCATTGCATGAGGTACCACAATTGACACAGCAAGAAGAGGCCACTATAGCTGCTTGGAAAGGTGAGCGTGCCAACATACAGGCCGTACTATATAGCAACAGCGACCAAGGTATGATGAGCGTACGTATGACCGAATGGAAAAGATCGGGTGTCGCAACTGGAATTAACGGGGGTGATGCACGTTTTGTCAATTATGTAATTACCGATGATTTTGACGCATGCGGAAATCACCCGATGACATATCCCACATGGCTTGTGGCAGATGTAATAGACCAGGACAAGCCTCATGCAGTACCGGCAATGGAGACACGCCCCATATGGTGTACTCTTGAAATACCTCGCAATGCCAAGGCCGGCACTTATACAACCGAATTGGAGATTGTTAATTCAAGCAACAAAGTTGTAAAGAGCCTTAAGCTTAACATCAACGTAAACAGCCGTTCACTACCCACAGTAGCTGAACAAAAGTTTCACTTGGATCTTTGGCAACAACCCTATGCTGTAAGCCGATATTATGGTGTTGAAAGATGGAGCGACGAGCACCTTGATGCTTTGCGTCCCTATCTTCAAGCACTTGGCCGTGCAGGACAACGCACCGTCACAGCAATCATGTTCTATGAACCTTGGGGCGAGCAAACACACGAGCCCGATAAATTTGACCCGATGGTACAGACCATCAAAAAGAAGGATGGTACATGGGAGTATGATTACACTGTATTCGACAAATATGTCGAGTTGTGTGCTGAATATGGTATTACAAAACAGATTAACTGTTTCAGTATGGTGCCCTGGGATATGAGTTTCCGCTACTATGACGAGGCATCTTCTAGCTATAAGTTCATCAAGACAAACACTTATGCATCGGACTACCGCGATTTGTGGACCAATTTCCTTAAAGCTTTCAAAGTTCACTTGCAAGAGAAAGGCTGGTTCGAGAAGACCAATATCGCTATGGACGAGCGTGCCGAATCGGACATGCTCAACGCATACAACATAGCAAGTTCACTTGGTTTCAATATGGCACTCGCCGGCAACTACCACTCATCACTATGCGACAAACTACAAGACATGTGCGTAGCATTAGGACAAGACCGTTCATTTACAACAGCCCAGATGAACGACCGCAAAGCCAAGAACCGCGTAACCACATTCTACACAAGTTGTGCCGACAAAGAGCCTAACATCTACACAAACTCATACCCTGCCGAGGCTACATATCTGCCTTTATATGCAGCAGCTACAAACCTCGACGGATACCTACATTGGTCATGGATAAATTGGGACGAGCATCCTCTTACCGATAGTCGCTACCGTAAGTTCGGTTCAGGCGACACATACTGCTACTACCCCGGGAATCGTTCAAGCGTACGTTTCGAGCGTCTTATCGAGGGTATACACCAATACGAAAAGGTGCAGATTCTGCGCGAGGAGTATGCCAACGATGTCGAGAAATCAAAGACACTGAAAGGTCTACTCATTCGCTTCAGAAACAGCTCAATATCTGGTGAACAGTGCGCACAATGGGTAAATGACATAGAAGCGTTCCTTAATGGAGATGACATTGAGATACCAGAGCCCGAAGACGTAAAAACCGGTTACTACCACATCATAAGCAAGGCTACAGCCCGCACCGAACACCTCTATAACAATGCTCTTCACGAAGGTAACAGCATGCGTTTTACATTGCAATCCAATGATTTGGTATACACTAACAACGGTATATGGCATGTTACAGTAAAAGACAACAACAAGATTGGTGTCAAGAACGGTGATGGTAATCCTATGATTGCAGGTAGCAACTACGGTTCAAGTGTAGCCGGAACATTCAACGAGCTGACTATAGGTGAGACACAAGATGTAGGTGAGTACCGTTATTATTTCTTTACAGAGGCAATCAACTGTACAAACGGTGGTACAAACTTCAAGGTTGGCGGTGCCGACTTCATTACCACATGGACAGATGGAGGAACAGCAGACGACAACATGTGGCGTTTCGAGGCTGTTGATACCGAAGGATTGTACATCTACAATGTCGAGATTGAAGGTGACAAGAACATATACGTCACATACACCCACGACAACATAAGCGAGACAGCTTTCGACGGCGGTTTCTTTCTATCTACCAACAAGATAACAGAGAAGCAGCTAAAGGCTGGTATAATCGGCAATATTCTTGAGAACTCAAAGATAACAGTTGTTGATGGTAAGATAACAGTATCTGACACAAATGCAGCAGCTACCCCCGAGAAGCAGGATCTCTTCAATACAAGCAATGGTGATGGCGTAATACCTCCCTATCGTATTCCGGGTATAACAACTACAAGCAACGGCCGTCTTATAGCAGTAGCTTCACGCCTTGTTTGTGGTACCGATCCCGGATATGGTCAAGTAGACATTGTTTGCCGCACAAGCGATAACAACGGTAAGACATGGAGTGAAATAAAGGATGTTGCCGTAGGTACAGGTAAGACATCAGCCGAAGAGAACTATTTTGACACGGCATTCGGTGACCCCGCAATCGTTGCCGACCGCATTAGCAATGAAGTAATAGTTCTTGCAGTTGCCGGATGCACTGTATATGGCAATTCCAAGACAACACGTAAGAACCCCAACCTAATCGCCCTCATACGCAGTAAGGACAACGGCGAGACATGGGAAGAACCTGTAAATATTACAGAAGACATATACAGCCTATTTGATGACGGATATCCTATGGAAGCTGCATTTATAGCAGGAGGCAAGGTATTCCAAAGCCGTATTATCAAGAAAGACAAATATTACCGAATCTATGCAGCAATGTGCGCACGTCCAAACGGGAACCGTGTAGTATACTCCGATGACTTCGGTGCCACATGGCATGCTCTTGGCGGTGCATCAGCACTTCCTGTACCTGGCGGTGACGAGCCCAAGTGCGAAGAGATGCCCGACGGAAGAGTGATAATTTCAAGCCGCATTGCAGGTGGTCGTCTGTACAACATATACACATACAGCAACACTCTTGAAGGTGAAGGTAAGTGGAGTACACCCGAGATGAGTACATTTGCCGGTGCAGGCCATAGTGCAGGCAACAACTCAACCAACGGTGAGATTCTGATTGTTCCTGTTGTCCGCAACAGCGACAACAAAGATATGTACCTCGCACTACAGTCACTCCCTACCGGCAGTGGACGTAGCAACGTAGGTATCTTCTATAAGGAGCTTACAGAGATTAGCGACCTAAATAGTGTAGAGAACTTCTCTAACGATTGGAACGGTTTTTTCCAGGTCAGCAGCACCTCATCGGCATATAGTTCAATGGACCTACAAGCCGACAACAGAATAGGATTCATATACGAAGAGACACTTACCGGATTCGGCAAGCGCAATAACCCCGTATCTACCTGTTTCCCCTATGGTGAGGGACAACACAACTTTGATGGTTTTGATAACCTCTATGTAGCATATGAACTTGAGTATATTACCAAAGGTGAATACAGCGTAAACAAAAATATAGACCGTCGTGCTTTCCTACAAGCATACTTTACTGCTATAGCAGCAGATACTTCAGAAGAGATAAAGAGTGCTGTAGCAGATGCACTTGATTCATTGAGCAAGGAGCCAACAGTCGAGGAGATAGATAGCATCTACGCTCTTTTGGCCGGTGCTGCTCCTGCCGATAAATGGGACGGTAAAACACTTACCTTTACTAATGTACAGCAAAACGGGAAGGAATATGTACTATACATCGACGACAACAACAAACTAAACATCAGTAATACTCCGGCTAAAGAGATTGGTGAAGCAGCAGAGTTTTTTTGCACAAAGGAGGAGAGTGGCAAGTACAGTTTTTTTAACGAAAAAAAGCAACTGTATATGATATGGCGTGCCGGTAACAACTATGGTTACAACAACAATAGCGGAACACTCAAGGAGTACATTCCAACCTATTGCGATTGGAATATCAAGAAAGGCAGTAACATAGACAACACCTACTACCTTGTAAGCAAAAGAGATGGTGGAGAGAACGATGGTTCTATCATCATTATGGCTACCGGGACATTCGATGCTTGGTCAAACTCAGAAGGCTACAGTGATAGATACAGTAACCTTTTTCGCATAGAAGTTACAGAGAGTGATACAGGTATAGATAACATTGCAGAGAGCACAAATGATAATACCATATACGACCTTAGCGGTCGTCGTGTAACCAATCCGGCACATGGTATATACATTGTAAACGGTAAAAAGGTACTTGTCAAGTAAAAGAACCAGACGAACAAGGAATCAACAGCGATTTTCTTACTTTAATTAAAGCTGCCAGCATAGTTTCTTGCTGGCAGCTTTTTAAATATTAATAACTATTAATTATCTCCTTTAATTAAAATAGTATCTAATCTATAAAATTTATTGGAGATTCAAATTCCAGCAACTTACCTGTAAAAGGATGTACAAACTCCAAAGAAGCAGCATGCAACATAAGACGTCTATCTATCTTCCCATAAAGAGCGTCACCAACAATAGGAGTATCCAAGCCTTTATTATGTGCACAATGCACTCGCAACTGATGGGTGCGCCCTGTATGTGGATAGAGTTCTACAATAGCACATTTATGTGCTGAATAATCCACAATATCTACAATTTTATACTTGGTTAAAGCCTCCTTACCTTCATGGTAATCAACCTTTTGAGCCGGACGATTATGATAATCGGGCATTAGTGGTAGAGAAATCTCGCCTTTACTGTTTATCGGCACTCCATCGAGAAGAGCCATATATTTCTTCTTTACTTTACGAGATACAAAAAGTTTCTGCAGCGCCTTGTATGCATCAATTCCTTTTGCAGCAACTATAAGCCCCGACGTCGACATATCCAGGCGATGCGCCACATATATATCATCTCTGCCAAAATGACAGGCGAGCCATTCCTGCAGTGAAACATCTCCTGTTTTTCCCGGGACAGAGAGCATTCCCTCCGGTTTATCAGTCACAATAAGCCAATCGTCCTCATACACAATTGCAACATCATAAGATTTATCATTGTCATGAGTTGGTGCATCAACATCTATACCTTGCAGCATATATGATAAGAGGGGTTCACATTTCCCTTTGCATGAGCCATAGAAGCAGCCATCCCGACGAACCTCACCTATAGGTGATGCACCCATCCAGAATTCAGCCATGCAGAGCGGTTGCAGTTTATTCATATAGGCATATTGCAACAATTTAGGAGCAGCACATTCTCCGGTCCCGGCTGGAGGTAGAGTCCCCCTTTGCTCTGCAAATATATCAAGCACACTCTTCTTGTCACCTATTCCATTACATAATATAAAATTCCCAAATAGCCACTCTTGCAAAGCAGCAGAACGCACTTTACGCTCCTGTTTCAATAATGTGATTCTCTCGTCATACCGTAAAAGAGCCTCTTTACAGATTGTAACCTTTTGCTGCCAAAATAGAGAAAGACGTTTGAACTCAGCCTTTTGAAACTGACTTTCACGCACAAGGAGTGCATCATCATCGGCCGAAAGAGTACCCCTGCTACGTAAAACATCACGCTCCTTCTTACTTTTGCGCATCTTCATACGCATTAGAGCAAGTTCACTCTCCATCATAGAAGTTGTCTCATTCAAAAGCGACAAGGCATCGGAATAACCATCACTCCGTTCAATATCAGCTATCTTTCTGTTCAGTTGTGATATATAGGCCTCTTCGCATTTAAAATATCCATCGGAAGATTGGAAATCAAATATAGCAGGTACAAATCCCGGTTGTCGGTTACTACCACACAAAAGTCCCGAGAAAGCCATCAGGAAACCGATTGAACCACTCTTCTCTCGAACCACAAGCACACCCATCATTTTTCCATTTGTAACCTCAAGACTCCATTCCTTGTTGGCAGCAATATATTTCTTAACCTCATCGGCTGCCATACAACACAACCGATGAGGTTTATAATAAAACGGATTATTGAACCTTACAGGTAGCTCTATACCTGCAGTATCAACGTCAAAATGATGTATCTCTAGCGTCATCAAAAACGGTACATTACATCCTTTTCCTTGTCAAACCCACCCTGAAATTCATTATTCTCAATCACAACATTTACCACACGCTCAAAGAGGAAACGATGATTATTCCAGTGGAAGGGCTCGAAATCATTGTTTTGAACAATCTTGTTGTTACGGAACACAAGACCGTCAAGCGACTTAGCATACACAATTGGAGCATCAAATGTCTCAAAAAGGTTCTCTTCTATTACAACACCCTTACCCTCTCCACCATGAAAATATTTTGTTTGGTCTGCCAGATTGGGTATCTCTGGATATATTGATATTATGGCATTTGTAAATTGGAACATGTTTGTGAGCGAATTTACAAAACGGTTTTTACGTATCACAACATTGCGACAAGCCCCTGTCTCGAACCATCCGTTGCAATCACCACACAACAAGATGGCAGTTCCCGAAGTATGATCAAAAAAGTTATTCTCAACAATAGTCTTTTTAGGAGTGCTAAAAAGAGCACCACGAGCACGATTATTAGTTACCACATTATCGTTGAAAACCACCTCAGGAGTCCACTCCAAATTCTCAATACCATAGTTGCCATTAGCTATATCCTGCGGCAGAGGCTGTTCGAACTTTATCTTAAATTCCGTACATCCAGCCAACTGCTCTTTGTCGAACGGAGTAATCTCTGCAACCCTATTAGGAACTGTAACCTCCATTACATCGGAACGTACAAACTGCACGCTATCACCGGCACCACCCCAATAGAATCCGTATGCTTGCGGATGCATATAACGGCCTACAAGTGTATAGTTATCGATACGATGTACCACACGCAGATAAGTACCATGAACATTGATTGCATCGTCCATCATACCCGAATAATATCCTTTTTCTGAGTTGATTATTCCCTTGCAACTCGAGAAGTGTGTGGCATCGGCCTGTGTAGTATAGAAACGTCCGCTACCTTTACGAGGAGCGACTGAGAAATATGACAAATCAATGTTTTCGCATGTCTGTGCCAACAATCCCATACCCTCGGCATAATGAACCACTACATTTTCTAGTTTAATATTTTTACAAGCAGATAGAAATATACCCGGTGTAGGACGATAATATGAGCGCATCGCGACAAAAGTTCCGGGAATAAGACGTTCATCTCTCCATGGAGCCTTAATAACATAAGGTTCCACCTCCTCGACATCACTTACACCCACAGCAATATCACTGGTACGATACACCAAATGTCCGGTTTTTCCGTCAAATGCAATACCCGCACATGGTTGCATTTCCCAATTGTTGCCATATGTAATAAAACGTCCATCCACAATCTTATATCTTGCCTGTGGCTCTACACGATAGGTAATGTAACCTTTATCCGCATCATTCTCCAGCACCTCGACCTGTGTTATTTGCGGCACTCGGGTATCTATCTGTACACCTTTGAGTTCGCACCCCTCACAATCAATCATTGCAACAGGCAGCATACGTCCGTTCATCATAAACCGTGTTCCGGTATGTTCACTAACGTTACCTGTTTCATCTTCTTTTCCTTTAATTATGAGATTTTTCATACCCTCAAGGGCTATTGCCACTAGCTTTGGGTTATCCTGGTCATGGTTCGAGATATAATATTCGCGCACATTGGCACTATCGGGATAGAAATCATACTCGCCGACATCGAACAATAAAGTCGCAGGTTTCCCGTCACACTCACTTTTTATCTTCTCTAGAACAAGGGCTACAGCCTTTGTCACATCTTTACCGGTGTTAGGAACTATTCCGTAATCTGAAGCCAAAAAGATTCTCTTTTCTTCGTTTGCACACGACAAAGCGGCAACAACAGCGAACATAACAGCTAATATTTTCTTCATAGTATGATATAATTTTATATATGTGCGAAGATAATTCTATTTTGGCATTATTAATAAAAATTCCACAAAAAAACAGCAGCTATAAGAACAAGAAAAAAGTTTGGCACATTTTTTGTACAATACCAACTGTAGAAAATTCTCTACCCATACTATTTTTTTGAGTTAGATAACATTTTCTACTTTAAAAAGGAGGGAAGATTATCTTTTTATGATTATCTTCGCAGAAATTTACGTAATTTGGAATAATTATAACATAATACATAGATGGGATTTAACGAATTTATCAGCAAATTATTTGGCAACAAGGCCAGCCGTGACGCACGCGAAATAAAGCCTTGGGTAGAAAAGATAAAAGCTGTATACCCCGAAATTACAGCATTAAGCAACGATGGCTTGCGCGAACGCTCGGCACAACTGAAAGCAAGGATTCAAGGATGTGTAACAGAGGAACGACGTAAGATTGAAGAACTTAAAACAAGTATCGAGAATACAGAAATAGAAAAGCGAGAAGCCATCTTCTCCCAAATAGACAAATTGGAGAAGGAGGTTCTCGAAAAGCTCGACAAAGCTTTAGACGAGGCTTTGCCCGAAGCATTTGCCATTGTAAAGGATACAGCGCGTCGTTTTGCCGAGAACAAAGAGACCATTGTTACAGCAACACAATTCGATCGTGACCTTGCTGCAAAATTCGACTTTGTAAGAATTGAAGACAACCAAGCAATATACAACAACCACTGGACAGCCGGTGGAAACGACACTCTGTGGAATATGGTACACTATGATGTACAGCTATTCGGTGGTGTGGTACTACACAAAGGCAAAATTGCAGAGATGGCGACCGGTGAGGGTAAAACATTAGTAGCAACTCTCCCCGTATTCCTTAATGCACTTACAGGAAACGGTGTACACGTCGTAACCGTCAATGACTACCTTGCCAAGCGTGACTCTGAGTGGATGGGACCTTTATATATGTTTCATGGTTTAAGTGTAGATTGTATAGATAGACACCAGCCTAACTCTGAAGCACGTCGCAATGCATATTTGGCAGATATCACATTCGGAACAAACAACGAGTTCGGTTTCGACTATCTGCGCGACAACATGGCAATGCAACCTGACGATCTTGTACAACGCCGACACAACTACGCCATTGTCGACGAGGTCGACTCTGTACTCATCGACGATGCCCGTACACCACTTATTATAGCAGGTCCTGTACCTCGCAATACCGATCAGATGTTCGAAGAGTACCGTCCATTGGTTGAACGTTTGGTAGAGGCACAGAAAAAACTTGCAACAGAATATTTGGCAGAGGCACGCCGTAAAATATATTCAAGCGACAGCAATGAAGTAACAGAGGGCTATCTGTCACTATTCCGTAGCCACAAGGCACTCCCCAAGAACAAACCACTCATTAAGCTATTGAGCGAACCAGGAGTTAAATCGGGAATGTTAAAGACCGAAGAGTACTACATCGAGCAGAACAACAAACGTATGCCTGAGGCTGTAGAGCCGCTATACTTTGTAATAGATGAAAAGCATAATAGCGTAGACCTTACCGACAAAGGTATAGAACTTCTTAGCGGTAGCACACAAGACAAGGAGTTCTTCGTACTCCCCGACATTGCCACACAACTTGCCGAACTTGAGAACAGCTCACTTCCTTCCGACGAGAGAGTAGCCAAAAAGGATGAGATGCTAGCCAATTATGCAGTAAAATCGGAGCGTATACATACCATCAACCAATTGCTTAAAGCATACACCATGTTTGACCGCGATGTTGAATATGTAGTAAGTGAAGAGGGACAGATTAAGATTGTCGATGAGCAGACAGGACGTATAATGGAAGGAAGGCGCTACTCAGACGGTCTACATCAAGCAATAGAGGCAAAAGAGCGTGTTAAGGTAGAGGCAGCCACACAGACATTTGCCACAATAACATTGCAAAATTACTTCCGCATGTATCATAAACTGGCCGGTATGACCGGTACAGCAGAGACCGAAGCAGGCGAGTTTTGGGATATCTACAAATTGGATGTGGTAGTAATACCCACCAACCGTCCAATAGCCCGCAACGACATGAACGACCGCATATACAAGACTAAACGAGAAAAGTACAAAGCCGTAATCGAAGAGATAGAGATGCTTGTACACCAGGGCCGTCCTGTACTTGTAGGTACAACATCTGTCGAAATTTCAGAGATGTTGAGTCGCATGCTCACCATGCGTAAGATACAGCATAACGTACTGAATGCAAAGCTTCACCAGAAAGAGGCCGATATTGTAGCGAAAGCCGGTCTGTCGGGTACTGTAACAATTGCAACAAACATGGCAGGTCGTGGTACCGACATCAAACTGAGCGATGAGGTTAAAGCAGCAGGAGGTCTTGCCATTATAGGTACAGAACGACATGAATCACGTCGTGTAGACCGCCAGCTACGCGGACGTGCAGGACGTCAAGGCGACCCCGGTTCTTCGGTATTCTTTGTATCACTCGAGGATAATCTCATGCGTCTGTTCGGCAGTGAACGTATCGCAAAAGTAATGGACAGCAAGTTTGTAGGATTCCAGGATGGAGATATGCTTGAGCACCCCATGATTTCAAAATCAATAGAGCGTGCCCAGAAAAAGGTAGAAGAGAACAACTACGGAATACGTAAACGTCTTCTCGAGTATGACGATGTAATGAACAAACAACGTACCGTCATATATACCAAACGTCGTCACGCACTCATTGGCGAGCGCATCGGAATGGATATCGTAAATATGATATGGGATCGTTGCTACAATATAGCGGCCAACTTCCCATTCGACGATGCCAAATTGGAATTCGTACGAGTACTTGCAATGGAACTTCCATTTGCCACTAAAGAGGAATATGACAAGTGCGACATAGAAGATAGAGCCGAAAAATGCTTTAATGCAGCCTTGGAGAACTTCAAGCGCAAGAATGAACGTATGGCCGAGACAGCACGCCCCAATATCGAGTACATCTACCAAAAGACAGAGGGTGC
Source organism: Bacteroidaceae bacterium (assembly GCA_017507105.1). Taxonomy (GTDB): domain Bacteria; phylum Bacteroidota; class Bacteroidia; order Bacteroidales; family Bacteroidaceae; genus HGM04593. The sequence continues at coordinate 46,969 of JAFWBM010000031.1, read as the reverse complement.
AGACGGTATTGTAACCGTACCTATCACAGACGGACGTTTGCTCTACAACATACCGGTGAGCATACTGAAGGCCTATGAGACCAACAGCAAAGAAATTGTTAAGAGTTTCCAAAAATCGATATTGTTGCACACTATCGACAATGCATGGAAAGAGAATCTTCGCGACCTCGACGAGCTAAAGCACTCGGTACAGAATGCAAGCTACGAGCAAAAAGATCCGTTACTTATCTTTAAGCTGGAATCTGTAAATCTATTCGACAGCATGGTAAACAAGATAAATGACCAAACAGTTTCCATCCTTACACGTGGACAAATTCCACAGCTCGACCCATCGAGAGTAAATACAGCACAACAGGCACCACGCCAACAACAGCAACGCTACAACGAGATAAAGGCCGACCTTAACGACCCCAATCAACAAGCTGCAGCACAACACGATACACGTTCGGTACGTCGCGAGCCCATTCGTGTTGAGAAGACTGTTGGTCGCAACGACCCATGTCCATGCGGTAGTGGCAAGAAATTCAAGAACTGTCACGGTAAGAACCTGTAAGCCATTAATAATATAAAAAAAAAGCAACATGTCACTCAGCGTACAATCATTGGAGCAAATACGTTCGGCAATCAGAGAGATGGCCAAACGTTACACAACAACAGAAGAGACTGTTGTTACAGACTTTCATTTTCAGGTAAATACAGAGAATGGCAACGTCACCATCTACGATGATGATGAGAACACACTTGCCCATGCCCATGTTACCGAGTGGGAGAACTTCCACAGTGAAAATTGCCATAAACACATAGAAAAGGAGTTGCGCCGTATTCTTGTGGAGATTCAGAAAGAGGGTTGTTTGGACAACATGAATGTACCTAAACCATATTCATGCCTGCTTGTAGATGAAGAAAAAGAGACAATAGTAGATTTATTATATGTCGATGATGAAACATATATAATAACAGACGATCTTCTAGAAGGCTTTGACGAAGAAATGGAACAATTCCTTAAAAAATTGCTAAATGAGTGACCACATAAAACCTATAATCAAGCATAATAGTTAAAAATATCTTAAGAAAAGATAAATTAAAGAAGATACAGCGAAAACTTTTTGCATACAAAAAGTTTTCGCTGTATCTTTGTAGGCAAAATATCGATAGAGATGGATATCAAAGAGGAAAAGACAAGTAAAGACAATACAAGTACACGCATCATAGAAGGTGCATCAGCCCTATTTTTTAGAAGAGGAATCAAATGCGTGAAGATGGACGATATTGCCCGTGAGCTTGGAGTATCAAAACGTACCATATATGAATGTTTCACCGATAAAGAGCAACTTCTGTCCGAGTGTCTTAAATACATTTATCGCAGGATGCGCAACGAAGTACGAGAAAAGATTCGTAAATCATCCCAAAACACCCTAGACGCAATACTTATCATATATAGTTCCCACTTCGACATGTTGAAATTGGGACACAAGGATTTCTTTTCCGATCTGCAGCACTACCCATCTATAAAAAAAGAGAGGGAACGGAAGGAGATAAGCAATAACCAGAAATTCAAAGCCTGGATGCAACAAGGTATAAAAGAGGGGCTATTCAGAGAAGACTTGAATGCTGATGTTTTGATATACATTCTTAAACGCGATTTGGAACTTATTGTTAACTGCGAAGAATTTAAAGAGTATTCAGCCGATGAACTTGGAAAGAACTTCATACTATTTTACCTAAGAGGTATAGCAACGCCAAAAGGACAAAACATTATAGAGGATTTCATAAAAGAGATAAAGTAAACCTAATAAATAAAGCAACTTATGAACTTGAGAATGCGATTAAAAACAGTGGCAGCAATGCTTGTTGCATTTACACTTGTACATGCACAAGAGAGCGCGCCGACAATGCACATTACGCTCGATAAAGCCATCGAGCTAGCACTGAGCGACAACCCTACCATCAAAGTTGCCGAGCAGGAGATTCAGTTGAAAGAGGTATCAAAAAAAGAGGCATGGCAGAACCTATTACCCACAGTCTCTATTGATGGAACTATCAGCTACAACATAAAGGTTGCAGAGATAAAGACCAGCATGGGTAGTTTCAAGATGGGTATGGACGACTCCAACACATGGAACGGTGCACTTCAGGTAGCACTTCCTTTATATGCTCCAGCCGTATACAAAACCATGAGCTTAACCAAGAGCGACCTGGAGCTTGCAGTAGAGAAAAGCCGAGGTTCAAAACTGGACATGGTAAACCAGGTAACAAAAGCATACTATCAATTGATGCTGGCACAAGACTCATACAATGTCTTGATGGAGAACTACAAGCAAGCCGAAATCAACTTCGACATAGTAAATGCAATGTTCCAGCAAGGCAGCGTAAGCGAATATGACAAGATAAGTGCCGAGGTGCAAAAAAACAGTGCATGGCCATCGGTAATTAGCGGAAAGAATGCCATAGAACTTGCCAAGTTACAGTTAAAAGTTCTCATGGGTATCACTGCCGATGTAAATTTGGTTATTGACGACAACCTGCAGAACCATGAGGCAAAGATGAGTAAAACAGCCACACAAGGCATCGACCTCACAAACAACTCTACACTGAGACAGATTGACCTTCAAGGCGCATTGTTACATAAACAACGTAAGATATTGAACACCTCATTCATGCCCACTTTGACACTTGTAGGAAGTTATCAATATCAGTCAATGTCAAATACCAATTGGGAGGTAAACAACTTTAATTGGAGTAACGCTTCGTCACTGACACTCTCCTTGAGTATACCCCTATACAAAGCCGGTAACTTCACAAAATTGAAGAGCAACAAGATTCAGCAGTGGCAACTTGCCGAGACACGTTTAAATACAGAACGTATGTTGCACATGCAGGCACAAAGTTTCATTGACAATATGACAACCAGTGCCAAACAGCTTGAATCGAACAAGCAGGCAGTTGAACTTGCAAAGAAAGGACTTGCAATAAGCCAAAAACGCTACGAGGTAGGAAATGCAACCATACTTGAGTTGAACAATTCACAGGTTTCATTAACAAACATGCAACTCACATATAACAACTCGATATACGACTATTTGGTAGCAGAATCAGAATTAAAGACAGTATTAGGACAAGAATAAAAAAACAGATACAATCATGAAGAAGAATCTTACATTCATCGCTATGGCAGCCGCAGCTATACTATGCTCATGCGGCAGCAACGAGTCTGCTACATCACAAGCAGCCCAGGAGAGCACAAAGCCCAACGTAAAGATTGCACAGGTTGCAGAAGAGGAGATTGCACAGACAGGCAAATTTGCAACAACCGTAGAGGCAAAGGTAAAAAACAATATCATCCCCAACTCACCTCTTAGAATAGACAAGATACTTGTTGAAGTGGGCGACTACGTAAAAGAGGGTGACAAACTGGTTTTGCTTGATGCAAGCAACCTTGAGCAGCTTTCACTTCAGGTAGAGAACCTACGCACAGAGTTTAACCGTGTAGCCGAACTTTATAAGGTCGGCGGTGCATCAAAATCACAATATGACACAGCCAAGACATCACTTGATGTAAACGAAAAAGCACTTAAAAACCGTATGGAGAACACAGTGCTTACAAGCCCCATCGAGGGTGTTGTTTCGGCACGCAACTACGACAATGGCGATATGTACGGTGGCACACCCATTCTTGTAATTGAGCAGATAACACCCGTAAAGATGAAGGTGAACATAAGCGAGCAGCACTACACAAAGATTAAGACAGGCGAGAATGTCGATCTTCAGTTCGAGACCTATGGAGACGAGGTCTTCAAGGGCAAGATAAACATCGTATACCCCACAATCGATGCAGCAACTCACACATTCCCTGTAGAGATAACACTTGCAAACAAAGACAGACGTGTACGTCCCGGAATGTACGGTAGCGCTATTATAAACTTTGGAACCGCTAAGCATGTCTTAGTACCCGATGCAGCAGTCATAAAACAGGCCGGAAGCGGCGATTACTATGTGTACACATACGCAGATGGCAAAGTAAGCTACGACAAGGTGGTTTTGGGCAACCGTTTCGGGAACAGATATGAACTTATTTCCGGTGTCAATCCCGGCGCACATGTAGTAATAGCAGGACAGACTGCACTTGCCAATGGCATCGAAGTAAATGTGATAAAGTAAGATATCCAATAAGTATACACACCAATAAAAATATAAACTATGAGTCTATATGAAGGAGCAGTAAAACGCCCGATAATGACCGCACTATGCTTTATAGCAGTAGTCGTATTCGGTTTTTTCTCGTTCTCGAAACTGCCAATTGACCTATTGCCGGACATCGAGACAAACACCTTGATGGTAATGACAAGTTACTCGGGTGCAAGTGCATCGGATATCGAGAACAACGTTACCCGTCCTCTTGAGAATACACTTAACTCGGTAGAGCATCTGAAACATATCACATCACAATCGCGTGAGAACATATCGGTTGTAACACTAGAATTTGAGTATGGTTACGACATTGATGTACTCACAAATGATGTGCGCGACAAGCTGGATATGGTAACATCATCCCTACCCGATGGAGTAAACAATCCAATCATCTTCAAATTCTCGGCTGACATGATACCTATCATGATGCTCTCTGTAAAAGCTGAAGAGAGTCAGGCCGCACTATACAAGATATTGGATGACAATATAGCCAATCCCCTTGCACGTATCGACGGTGTAGGAACCGTATCTATTGCCGGTGCGCCCGAACGTGAGATAAACATCTACATGGACCCCATCAAAATGGAGGCCTATAATATCCCTGTAGAGACAGTAAGCAACATCATTGCAGCAGAGAACCGAAACATACCGGGTGGTAATTTCGATGTCGGCAGCAACACATATGCCCTACGTGTTGAGGGAGAGTTCAACTCTCCACAAGAGATGCTTGATCTTGTAGTAGGAACACACAACGGTGCCAATGTATATCTGCGCGATATTGCACGCCTTGTCGACAGCACACAAGAACGTGCACAAAAAGCATTTACAGATGGTAAACAGGGAGCAATGATTATTGTTCAAAAGCAGACCGGTGGTAACTCTGTGGCTATTGCCAATGCTGTACGTGAAGAGTTACCAAAACTACAGAAACGCCTTCCTTCTGATGTAGAGATAGGTATTATCGTAGACACATCTGACAACATAAAGGATACAGTGCTTACGCTAACCGAGACAATTGTCTATGCACTTATATTTGTGATGCTGGTGGTATTCGTCTTCCTGGGACGATGGAGAGCAACCCTCATTATAGGTATTACCATTCCGTTCTCTCTAATAGCATCGTTCATATACCTATTCATTACAGACGGTTCACTTAATATCATATCACTATCGTGTTTGAGTATCGCCATTGGAAACGTGGTAGACGATGCCATTGTGGTACTAGAGAATGTTACAACACATATTGAACGCGGCTCAAGTCCCAAGAGTGCTGCTGTACATGGAACCAATGAGGTTGCCATATCAGTTATAGCATCTACATTGACCATGCTTGCAGTGTTCTTCCCGCTTACAATGGTTACAGGTATGGCAGGTATCCTCTTCAAGCAGTTGGGTTGGATGATGTGTATCATTATGATTGTATCAACAGCTGCAGCTCTTACACTTATCCCCATGCTCTGCTCAAAGATGCTGAAGTTGCAGAAGAAACAGAGCAAGGCTTTCAAGATATTCTACACACCTATAGGAAGAGCACTTGACAAGTTGGATATTTGGTATGCCAACCGTATCAATTGGGCAGTACGCCACCGTATTGTAACCTTAACATTATGTTTCGGTTTATTTATTGTAAGTCTCTTTGTATTCCCGTTCATAAAGAGTGAATTCTTCCCTGCACAGGATAATGGTCGTGTAAGCGCAAATCTGGAATTGCCTATCGGTACACGTGTCGAGATATCACAAGATATAGCGATGCAGCTTACAAAACTATGGAAAGAGCGTTACGGTAAGGATTTAAAGACCTGTAACTTCCGTGTAGGACAAGCCGATGAGGACAATGCATTTGCCTCAATGAGCGACAACGGTTCGCACATCATCAGTTTCAACATGTCATTTGTACCACTTACCGAGCGTGCTACCGGTCTTGCTGAGATTTGTGACGAGATGCGTGCCGACATAAAGAACTACCCCGAGATTGCCCGTAGCAATGTGATGCAAGGCGGCGGTGGCGGTGGAATGGGCGGCCAGGCTATGGCCACATTCGAGATTTACGGATACGACTTTGACATTACAGACAAATTGTCAAAGAGCCTGGCTGACTCACTGCGTGCAACACCACTTGTAACACAGGTAAATATCAGCCGTAGTGACTACCAGCCCGAATATCAGGTTGAGTTTGACCGCGAGAAACTTGCAATGCACGGACTTAACCTTGCAACAGCAGCTACATACCTGCGTAATCGCTACAATGGTTCTTTGGCTACATATTTCCGCGAGGATGGTGACGAGTACGATGTAAAAGTGCGTTACGAGCCCGAAAGCCGTACCAGTATCGAGGATATCGAAAACATTATCCTCTATTCAAGCAATGGTCGTCCTGTACGTATCAAAGACTTGGGTAAGGTTGTACAACGCGAGCTTCCCCCTACAATCGAGCGCAAAGACCGTGAGCGTATTGTAACGGTGGATGCAGTTCTTGCAGCAGGTGCAGCACTCAGCGATGGTGTCGATTACGGTCTATCCGTAATAGACAAGATGGAAATCCCCAGCGGATATACAATTGATGTAGCCGGTTCATACGTAGACCAGCAAGATGGTAATGCCGATTTGGGAGTACTCGCGATACTTATTATCCTTCTTGTATTCATCGTGATGGCAGCACAGTTCGAATCGTTGACATACCCCTTCATTATCATGTTCTCGGTTCCTTTTGCATTGAGTGGTGTATTGTTAGGATTGTTCGTGACAGGTACCAACATGAACGTCATGTCAATACTCGGTGCAATCATGCTTATCGGTATTGTAGTTAAGAACGGTATCGTACTTATCGACTACACAATGTTGTTACGTGAGCGTGGTCTTGGCATTATTAACGCGACAGTAAGAGCAGCCCGTAGCCGTCTACGTCCTATCCTTATGACCACTTGTACAACAATTCTAGGTATGGTACCATTGGCAGTGAGTCAGGGTGTGGGTGCCGAGATGTGGCGTCCTCTTGGTATTGCCGTTATCGGTGGTCTTACAATATCTACTATTATGACACTTACATACACACCGGTAATGTATTGTGTATTCGGTGGAATTGGCATAAAGAAACGTCGTAAACAGCTTAAGAGCAAACGTGAACTCGACGCATATTGGAATGAGCACAAGAACGAAGAGATGCTCATAAGCGCAAAGAAATAGTTGTTAAAACTCCCCTCTCCCTTCCATAGGGACAGGGACAAAATAGAAACCAAATAATATGAAAGGAGTATTTATAGCTTTTGACCAGGCACACAGAGATGCAGTCATTGACACACTCGATCACTTGAACTGTCGTGGTTTCTCGCTCATAGAGCAGATGCAGGGACGTGGCAGCAAGACCGGTGACCCACATTATGGAACACACGCATGGGCAGCAATGAACTCGGGTATAATAACTATAGTAAACGACAATATAGTAGAAAGCCTGCTTGCAAGCCTAAAGAAGATAGATGAAGATGCACCCATGCTTGGCATACGTGCCTTTGTCTGGAACATTGAACAGTGTTATTGATTCTTAAATAGATTAGCAATAATAAAGGTTGAAGAGCATTTCTTCAACCTTTATTATTATTTTCCAAGTAGAGACTATTTGAACATTCTCAGACAATTGTCATTGGGACGTCTTATTCTTAGTATTCTTGCGAGTTCGGTTGCCATCACAGTAGCAGGTGTCATCTGATCTATATGGTGTGCCTTGACACCCGCACCCCATATTATCATCGGGAAGAACACAGAACTGCGACGTACAAGATTAGAGGCAGAAGCCACATCGCGTCCCATCTTCCACCCCGGCATTAGCCTCAACCATATATCACCCGAACAGTTTGCATTATAACCATTCTTAACATATTGTAATTCAGGGCTCAAAAGACCGCCGAGTCGGTATATTGTAAAGACATCCTCAACACCTTCTACCGACTTCAGAAACTCAACTGCATGCGATACTACATCAAGCTTATCCAGTTTCATGGTTTCTATCAAACGACGATTCATATATAATTGCGAATTATGGTACCCCTCAATATATTGCCCCTTGCCAAAGATAGCACCAAGATATACATTAAGCAATGCAGATATACGATCAAGATATACATATCCAGAAGGTAGTCGATAACGTTCACCGCTATCCTCACCCTCGACAACATATCCTGTAGACGATAATGTGACAATCACATTATCTAGCCCGATACGTCGGTCTATAGCCTCCAACAAATCCGCAATAGTCATATCCAGACGCAGGTAGATATCCTGCACTTCAATTGGTCTCTCGTCCATTGGCTGCATATTATAGTTTCCTGCATAGTAGGTAACCGACAAGAGGTCTGGTATATCGTCAAGTCCCATGTTACCATCCCTCAAGCAGGCAAGAGCCATCTCCGTAACCTCATTGTTGATACATGCACTTGTTTTATAGGAGCGTATGTCACTTTTACCATCAAATGAATATTTAAATGCCTTGGGTGCTTTATCTCCATAATTGTTATAAATCTCAGTCGGAAAGAATGGAGTCCACTCGCTACTGCGACCTACGACCTTTTTATTCATAGAAGCAGCCCACGATGGAAACTTACCATAGTAAGACGAACTACACCAATACCCTGTATCATCATTCTTCCACAACACAAGATCGGCAGCATGCCCTCCTGACATAACAGCTACATCGCAGTCGGGAGCAATGGCGCATATCTGTGATTTTCCACGTGTGGCACGTTTCATCTCATCGGTAAGAGTCAAAGACCTCAAACGTGACGGTGATGCAGGATAATTGGTATAATAACCTTTATACTTATTATCATCAGTGCAATTCACAAGACGTAACGATGAACGGTCGAGCCACTGACTGCCGACTATACCATTTACATATGGATTGGTACCCGACATAATGGTAGCAGTCGCAGCCGCCCTGTCTATATGCTCAAACTCGTAATAGCTATTCGAGTATAGACGACCCTCATTCATAAGTCGTTTAAAGCCATTCTCCCCATATAACCCATAAAACTCATATATAAAATCGGTACGCAATTGGTCGACATTTATAGCGAGTACAAGTCGAGTAGAATTGGGTTTATTCTCTTGTGAGAAAAGAGAAATAGTTAATAATAGCAATAATGGAATCAATCTAAAGCGCATATATCTTTTTTATATATGTGAAACAATGAACGTATTATAAGTGCAACAGCACATGGATAGAGTGCCGGAGGAAAAGCCTGAGGCATAAATGGTGACGCAACAATAAACAAGGAGACCATGACGACCTGAATCCACATGACATATGGAGTCTTGCCCTGTCTTATCTTGTATATAAGTATTGGCAATATGAAGAGTGGTAAAGGATTAAGCCATACAAGTAACCAATTTTCATCCACAGCGGGGTGTTTTGAAAAGAGAACCATAAAGAGAAGTAATACTCCGGCACTCCCCTGTAAAGTCATAAGCAATATATCCCAAATAAAAAAGTTCTTCTTCGAACGCCTCTCGCACAACATCACCACGAAGGTAAAAAGCAATAAAAGAAGCGCCACATTGAATGGAGTAAGATTACTATGGGAATGTAATCTGGTATCTGCAGCTAGAAGCTCCTCCTCCTGGGAAATAAGATTACGTTCCGATATGGAATCAAGCAATACAGCTGTTGAAATCTCCTCCTTAAGTATCATTGGTGAGAACTGTGCACCACCACGCGTTGCTACTCTATCTGCTTTAGCACCTAACAAAAGGTCCATTCCCAGCTCGTACCAAGGATAGTCACTTGTGTATACGTGTATTATCTTACGGAAAGTAAGGGAATCACCAATAGAGGGGAGTTTATACACAATATTATAATGCGGAACCACAACCTCATAAACCTTATCACGCGCTTTAGTGGTGCAGTTATTATATAGGAAATTATATCTATACTTACGATTCCTTAAATTCGCATTTACAAACAGAGCATCTATTAGCCTGTTCTTTTGTATGGAATCTAACGAAAAAATCTGTTCAGTGACAGCAGAGCCACGCATAGCATACTCTATCATAAATGAATCAAAATCCATGACCCCCAGCAGGTAATCAGTCTCACCAAGCACAAAGCGCCATATAAAGTTTGGCTCATTGAAACTGAACAGACCATAGTTAAATACAAAGTCGATATCCTTTGCCGGATCATATACTCGTATAGCAGTGTGCCCGAAAAGAGAATATACCTCCTCGCCCGGTGAACAGGTAAGAAGGCTCACTTTGCGCATATCCTCGGCATGAATGGAGATGGAAAGGGTAAAAACGGCAAAAAGTGCCACTAAATATCGTGACAAAGTACGCATAACCAATCTAATATGTTTTTCTCATCTAACTATAAATATTAACAATCACTGTTTCCCGCAAAGATAACCATACATCACTCTCCACGTTTTCTGAAAACTGCTGTATAGGTACCATCTTCCGGAGCATACATGGTGCATACGGCATCAGTCGAGATAATACGTCCATAACAATCTTTCCATGCAACAAACTCGTAATTTGCAGTAGGGCAGGCACGCATAGTGAATGGAACTGCACGTGTAACCATTATCTCAGTAGATTCTGTATCACCGGGAGTCTCATGTGTCTCAACCGTCACACGACCCCACGCATCATTCTCGGTTACCACCTTTATCTGTGAGACATCCGAGGAGTACTCTGTTATGTTCATTGTTATATCATAACACATTCTGTTTAGTGTAGCCTTTGATGCGTATGATTTGTTTTCCGGATTGTAAGCCTCATCTTTCCATGCCCCGTCAAAACGCAGTCTTAAGCGCGTGTTACCCAAAGCCGCATCATAAGGCAATAGAATCCTTGCTGTAGCGTCAGATAGTTCGCGATTTACACTATTTCTGTCACCGATGCACTTCAACAACTCTCCATCATCATCAAAATCACCATCTGCATTATAATCAGCATATAAAGTTGCGCAACAATACTTTAAGCCGTCAAAATCATTATCACTCCACGAAATAGAAAAAGAGGCTCCGCGAGCAACATCTACCGCCCCCGATACTCTATTGAATAATCTTTCGGGATGAGTATGTGCCTCGTATATTGTTATATCTTCACGGTTTACAATAGATATTGACAGTTTGTCGGCATACTGTGCATACTCTTTTATATCCTTCATATCAGTCATATCCTCATCAGGCACACCCCACTTATCAACCACAAACATTGCAGTAAGGGATATACTATCCCTTCCATAATAGATATAATCGGCAATCTCGCTTATCCTATTACCATCTTCGTCTATCCAACAGTCAAAACTATATCCGCTATTAGGAGTGGCTGACATTCTTACCGGAATCGAGTTCGTAACAGCCAAATCACCACCATAAATATACACTGTTCCATTACCTGCCGAGTGTACCGATACACTGCGTATCTCATCTATTTTATCGAACACAAGCATTTCGAATGATACACTAACACCATTGCCAAGAACTATAGCAGCCTCTTTTATACCAGAAGAGCAATCAAATGGAATATTTACCGCATTATGCTCATCCATAAATATTATTTCGCTGTCGCATTGCAAGTGATTTGAATCGTAATCAATCCATATATAAGATATTCCTGTTGATGCATAAGAGAATGGAAGAACAAAGCTACTCCCCTTTTCAGCATTACAAATAACATCGGTATTGCAATCTATACCCAAAGGAAAGATATACTCAGTAACACCATCAGCCGTCGTAAAACAACCAAAATAGCGATTAAAAATTTCCACAGCCTTATCTATTGGAGATTTATCTGTCGGCAATACCGGTGATGAGTAATTATATCGGGTAAAGTCCACCGTCCAAGGATATTCGAAGGAGTCATACCATCCGCCATTAGGTGCAACGCCATTATTTTCAAAGAAGTGTCGCCAACGGGCATAATGAAAGTCCTTTATCAATCCTGCCCAGCAACGGTTAGAATAATCATTCAGATTACTCTCGCTGCCCGACCACACAGTAACCTGGGTACGCAGATTCCATTCCAACCATCGCCTATCATTCAGTGTAGTTGTTTCAACCTCGTCTGCTATATTACGTGCCATCGCAGCCCTATTATCAAGTCTGAATGACATATCATATGATAACAATTCATCCAAGTCGAGCATCAACTGCAAATAAAGGCTGTATAGTCTTCTATATTCTGTAAGATTATCACAATCTTTGTTCCTCTTAATCTCGGGAAGAATATAATAGGCATAATCTACCAATGCCTGACGTACGACCTCTATAATATCGTAACAAAAGTTATCAACTCCATCGGCAGTCGTTACAGAATCTTTTATTGATATAAGTTTCTTGACTGCTTGTAACAGTTTTTGCGTATCCCAATAGATATGCGATGTACTCCACGATGACACCCTATCTACATTCCACGACGGACGAGCAAGTATCACAGCTTCGGAGCATCCTTGCTGATCGGTGCTACATCCCCATACCGTCTCCTTAAGTTTTATAAAAGCTTCGGTTGCAATATCACTTTTTATACCGTATCGTGCATGTGTATAATCTTTAATCCACTCATTTATATCAGGGATAGAATCCTTGTCAATCCAAGGTAGTTCAAATAGCAAGTCATAAAGAATCGGGTTTGTCTCTATCCCCTCGGGAGTTGCACCCACTCCGCACATGCCATTCCCTTTGACTAATGCGTTGAAATAATCCACCAATGTACTCTCCAAACGCCCATGCATACCTGTACGCCCACCGAAATTATGCAACATACAGAATATATAATCGCATCCCGAGAAATAATCACTATTCCACTTGGCTTTTCCTTGTGCATCGGCAAAAAGATCGAGCGCAATGAAACGATGGGCATAATCAGCACCCATAATCTCAAAAGCAGCCTGCGCAGGCAATCCCTGCCAATACTGCACAATCCATTTTGCCTTATCAAACTCTGCCGCCTTTCTTTTTTTTCGTGATAAAGAATGGAAGTATGAGTCGAGAGACTCCATCACTCCTATATAACAGTCGAAAAGAGATACTCTATCTACAGGGACACCTCCTTCGTGAAATGGATCCATACTGTAAAATTCCGAAATGCCCATAAGTTTCTCAAGATGCTCGTAATATATCTCTGCCATTCTATTGAAACTGCCGGTACGTGGCTTTATTATATCGGGACGTGTATATCCTCCTGCCCATGTACCGCTATCTATAATATCATCACAAGAAATACCGCCAATACGCTTTGTTGTCATACTGTTGGGAACCATTCCACAATACCCGGGCAACACCGGTTTCATACCAAGTTCACGCATTCGAGTCAACATTTTACGGCAAAGTTTCTCTTGACGCTCATACCACCACTCGGGATTTCCATTCATCTTTACATCATCGGCAACAACACTGCCACCCCATCCCTCAAGGTTATTCATAGCAAACCAAGCCATAAAACCCGGACCGGCTATAAACTCCGACACTTCACTATCGCTATACCCTATTCTCTTATCCTTAAGCACATTACGCCACAAGACCTCGAGCCCCACAAGTTGCAATGGCATATTAATACCATGCAGAGCCATCCAATCAATCTCCTGTTGCCATCGCTCCCATGTCCAAAAGGCAGTAGAATATGAGAATGTACAATAGTTGAAATTATATCTATATTTCGCATTACAGAAATGCCACTCTTCTGTAGATGGAAGAGGAAGATTAGCTTTAGATAAATCTGTGGTCATATTGTTCCATGTCAGATTTATATGAGCATAATGATTTAGATACCAATTGATACCAGTCGTTACCGATAATATCGAATTACCCTTGATACAAGGTTTGGTCCCTTTCTTTGTTATGACAAAAACATCATCTCCATCGGTTGCAAGTGACTCATCCACTACCGTCTCAAATCTCATGGCCGCACCATCGCCACCAATACGTTCAAGAAGTGCAATCACAGCCCTAGGATTATCACAATACTTCTTGTGTTGTGCAGCCACTGCAAATGAAAAGAATAAAAACAAGAGAATCGGCAACAGTTTCCTCATCGTATAGAGCTTTTCTAAAATAACAGAAAAAGCCATCCGCATAGTTGCGCCAAGACTTCTTCCTCTTTAATAAAATGCAAATTTACTAACAATATTAGGAATTTACTTAAATTTCCATGAAAAATATTCCCGTTTCACTTTATATATACTTTTCTACTTAATCCTGCTACGGTAGTTTGAAAAATTATCAACAGCTGATATACAAAATTTCGTCCTAAGAGTTAAATATAGAGAGCAGTCAATGAAATTTTACTTTCAAAACCTCACTATTACAATATTTTTAAGTTATCTTTGCAACGATTTTTGCAAATTCCGATACATTGAATCTTATTATCGACATTGGGAACAATAGTGCGAAATACTATATATTCAGCGACACAGGTATAATACTGCATGGACGTCGCCCCAATAGTTCGTATAGTTTTGTACAAGAATTTGTAACATCATATGGCATAGAAAGTATCATCATATCTTCGGTCATTGATATACCAGCCAATGAAAGAGATATAATAGATCGTTCATGCCCCAAAGTTGTATGGTTCAACAGTAATACACCTATACCGTTGAACATTGATTACAAGACACCGCACACATTGGGCAGTGACCGCTTGGCAGCAGCAATAGGTGCAATGTACGAAGCCCCTGCGAAGAATCTTCTGATTATTGATGCAGGAACAGCTATCACAGTAGACTTTGTAGACGCAGAGAGGAATTTCAAGGGTGGAAATATATCACCAGGAATCAAGATGCGCCTTAGAGCTTTACATGAGTTTACCGGCCGTCTACCGTTAATTGAGAAAGAGGGTCCGGTACCCTCACTCGGTTACGATACAGAGACAGCCATACGTAGTGGGGTCATTAATGGCATTTGTCAAGAAATTGATGGTTATATAAACAAAATAAAAGAGATTTTTCCCGATGTTTTGATTTTTTTAACGGGAGGAGACGAAAAAACATTGATTAATAACATAAAAAGTCGCATCTTTGCAGACAGATTCCTTGTTGCGAAGGGACTTAATCATATTTTAGAGTACATACGCTGATATGGCATTGAAAAATAAAAGAGCACTTTTACTTTGCACAACAATGATTCTTGTTGCTAGTGCAATAGCAGGAAACGGAATAAACTCACCATACTCACGTTTCGGGTTGGGTTTGTTGGCCGATCAAAGCCTTGCTGTAAACCGTCAGATGAGCGGCTTGGGCTATGCATTACAAGATTCAAGATACATAAATCTTGTCAACCCCGCATCCATTGCAAGGATAGACACTCTTACCATGCTGTTCGAAGCCGGCCTATCATTACAGAATTGCAACTTTAAAGAGGGAGGCAAGAAGATAAATGCACATAATGCAAGTTTTGATTACATTGCAATGGAGTTCAGGTTGCACAAGGGATTAGGTATGAGTTTTGGTTTTCTGCCCTATTCAAATGTAGGATATTCTTTTGGAAACCGCAATACAATCTCGGGTGACAATCTCAATGCATCCAGCACAAACAGCTATAATGGCACCGGTGGTATATACCAACCATACATAGCCTTAGGATGGCAACCTTTTAATCAGTTGTCTTTTGGAGTAATGGCATCATACATTTATGGCGACATCACACACACCGTAGCGGCAGTATTCGATGATTCGAACATTCGTAGCGTATCAAGACAATACAAGATGGATATCTCGAACTACAAGCTTGATTTCGGAGTACAATATCATCATCCGCTAAAGAAAGGGCACAGTATAACATTTGGAGCCGTTTACTCTCTTGGGCATGACCTTAACGCCGATGCATCTGTTATAGAGCAAACAATTATGGGCGGTATTGCCGAGTCTTCAGACACTATGGGAATAAGTAACAGTTTCAAGCTACCCCACACCATAGGTTTAGGAGCTATTTACAACATAAGAAATAATTGGAAATTCGGAATCGATTACACTTTTCAGGAGTGGAGTACATCCGACTTTTTCGGTAACGAAACCGGAAAGGGAGTCAACAGAAGTAAAATCTCGGCAGGAGCAGAATACTCACCAAATAAACTATACGGTAACATCTTTAAGACAATGTCCTACAGATTGGGAGCATACTACGCACAGCCATACACACAAATAAACGGCAAGAACGGATGTGACGAGTATGGTATAAGTGCCGGTATCTCGGTTCCGATAATAAACAAGCACAATAACCGATCACACCTACACATCTCGGGACAATTCATACATATGGAGCCCAAGAGCACAGGTATGATATCAGAGAATTACTTGAGACTAAGCATCGGTATCACCTTCAATGAAGGTTGGTTCACAAAGATGAAAGTAGATTAAAAACGCATAAATAAATTGTAAAGATGAAGAAAAGCATTTTCGTATTATTATTTGCGATTGCTTCAGTCGGAGCATCGGCGCAAATTAACGGTATCGACAACAACAACCGTTTCGGTGTTGGTGAAGATAGTATCAACTGTATTGAGAAAATCAGTATCTGTAACATCAATGTAAAGAACAAGGACTTCGCTGTAGCATACGAGGCATGGAAAGAGCTCTTTACAAAGTACCCCGTTGCACGTGTAGACATCTACACAAATGGAGAGAAAATCCTCAAGGCCCTTATCGGCAAGGAGGCTGACGAGCAGAAGAAGCTCAACTACATCAACGAGCTTATGTCGGTATACGACCAGCAGATTAAATACATTGACAACCTTCAGCAGATTACAAAGAGTCCGCTTTCAACAGGAAAAATACTTGGAAAGAAAGCACTCGACTATATTCGTTTCGTCCCCAATGCATCACTTGACGAAGCATACGACATGCTTTCAAAATCAGTAAGCTTGGAGAAAGGCCTCTCTGAGTACCTTGTAACACAGAACTTCATGAAAGTTTCTGCACAGAAGTACAAGAAAGACCCTATAGGTCATGGTGAGCAGGTTATCCAGGACTACCTTGATGCATCAGTCTACATCGTAGAGGTTCTCGATAAATACAACGAGCGTATTGAGTTCTATACAAAGCGCTATGCCGATATAAAGAACCCCAAAGACAGTATCCAGGCTGAACAGTATAGCAAAGCGATAGATGCAGCACGTATCGGACGTACAAACATTGATGGTTATTTCATCAACTGCGGTGCAGCAAAATGTGAGGATCTTCAGACTATCTACGAGCCCAAGGTTGAGGAGAACAAGCAGAATATCGAATACCTCAACAAGGTTATTTCGCTCATGGGTATGCTTAAATGTACCGAGCAGGAGGCCTATATGAAAGCTGCAGAATATGCTCTTGCAATTGAGCCTACAGCAAAGGCTGCAATGGGTTGCGGTTACCGTTACTTCAAGAGACAAGATTATGACAAGGCTATGGAATTCTTCAACCAGGCTATCGAACTCGAGACCAGTACCACAAACAAGGCTGATATGTGCTACAAGGTTGGAGCTATCTATCTGCACCTAAAGAAATATTCAAAGGCTCGCGAGTATGCACGCAAGGCTATCTCATTGAACTCTAAGTACGGCGACCCCTACATCCTCATTGCACAGTGCTACGCATCGTCTCCCGATTGGCACAGCGACAATGTAATGAATCAGTGTACATTCTATGCAGTTGTTGATAAGTTGCAGCGTGCTATGGCTGTAGACCCCACTGTAAAAGAAGAGGCTCAGAAACTTATCTCACAATATGCAAAGCACTACCCCGCATCAGAGGATATCTTCATGAGAGGATTCAGCAAGGGTAAAAGTATCACTATCGGTGGTTGGATAAATGAGACTACAACAGTTCGTTAACAAACACAACGCACATAAATGTACAACTATCGCTTCATGGGCGATAGTTGTACTATTTTATCTTTTCGGATGCAGCAACGAACCTAAGGGAACATCAGTGGCACCCGAAGAAGCCGACTCCATAGCATTCATGAGCACATACGGAGTAAGCACAATTATAAGCGACTCAGGTCACATAAGCTACAAGGTCGAGGCCGAAGAGTGGCTGATGTACGACAGGCGCAAACCCTCGTATTGGGCATTTGAAAAAGGCATATACCTTGAAAAATACGACGATAGTCTAAGGGTAGAAACCACGCTGCGAAGTGATACAGGTTACTACTACGACAAGTTGTCACTATGGAAACTATTGGGTAATATCAGGATAAGTAACCAAAAAGGCGAAAAGATATACACCGACAAATTACTATGGAGCGTAGACAGTGGACGCATATACTCGGACAGTCACATAAGGATTGAACAAAGCGACAGAATAACAGAGGGTGTAGGATTCTCATCCAATCAGGACATGACAAATTGGGAGATTCTCAATACAACCGGAATATACCCTATTGACGAATAAAATACAATGACTACCACAATACTTCTGCTAATCGTAGTAATACTATTCTCGGCCCTCTTCTCGGGCATGGAGATAGCTTTTGTCTCATCCAACAAGTTATTGCTTGGAATAGACCTCAACAGCCGCACTATAACATCATTCGTAATTGAGAAATATTACTCTAACAGTAACAATTTTGTTTCGAGCCTACTTGTAGGAAACAATATAGTACTTGTAATATACGGTATTCTGATGGCAGAGCTTCTTAATGCCACAATACTACCATATATCACATCATCAACATCAATAAGATTGTTATTGGAGACACTTATATCTACCATAATAATAATCTTTACCGGAGAATTTATACCCAAGTCCATCTTCAGGCTCAATCCCAATAGTACACTCAAGCGTTTTGCACTTGTAATGTATCCTCTATACATCTTGCTTTATCCATTAGCACGTTTTACCACATGGGTATCATGCCTGATACTGAGGATATTCAATATTAAGATAAATAAGGAAACTCGAGATACAACATTCAGCAAGACAGAGCTCAACAGCCTTATTCAGGACAGCATAGAAAGTGCAACCGAAGAGGAAGAGATCGACAATGACGTTAGGATATTCCAAAACGCTTTGGACTTCTCTGATATTAAGGTACGCGACTGCTATATACCACGTACGGAGATTGATGCTGTGGAGGTAACAGCTCCTATTGAAGAGCTAAAATCACTGTTCATCGAGTCGGGACATTCCAAGATTGTCGTATATAAAGATAACATAGATAACATAATAGGATACATACACTCCTCGGAACTATTCCGCAGTGAGAACCATTGGCAACAACGAATATGTAAAATGCCGATTGTACCCGAAACACTGTCGGCACAAAAGCTAATGCGCACCCTGATGCAACAGAAAAAATCCCTTGCTGTTGTAGTAGATGAGTTTGGTGGCACATCGGGTATAATATCCTTAGAAGACCTGCTCGAAGAGATCATAGGAGAGATTGAAGACGAGCACGACAACACCCAACATACCGCTAGAGAATTAGGCAACAACGAGTATCTGCTATCGGGACGTCTTGAAGTTGAGCGGGTAAACGAAATGTTCAATTTGGACATTCCTGAATCGGATGAATACCAGACAATCGGAGGATTCATTTTGGCATTTCACCAACGATTCCCACAACTCAATGAGACAATAACCATAGATAAGTTCCAGATACAGACATTGAAAAAACGAAGTATGAAAATTGAGTTGATAAAACTCAAAGTGATTGAATAAAAGATATTCAGGTACTGCACAAAGATATTTTTTGTTACAATATTATAGGAAATCAAAAGCATTTTACTATCTTTGTCGCGTTTAATTTGAAAATAACGAATAAATAAATTAGAAAAAAATAAAAAAACTATGGCCACACTACAAAAATTGCGTAACGCAGGTCCCCTACTCATAATATTTGTAGGTCTTGCACTTCTTGCATTCGTTGCAGGTGACGCATTGAGAATTTTCCAAACTCCTCAGGGTTCACAGTCTGTTGGTAGCGTTAACAATGAAGAGTTATCAGCTGTTGATTTCCAACAGATGTACGAAGAACAATCAAATGTCTATAAGCTCGTTAGAAACGGTAACACATTGAGCGAGTACGAGCTAAACAGAATTAAGGACGAGGTATGGAACACCTATATCCAATATCAGGTAATCAAGACCGAGGCCGACAAATTGGGACTTACAGTCACTGCAGCCGAGCTTATCGATATAGCCAAGAAAGGCGAGCATCCAATTTTCAGACAGTTCCCCATCTTCAACAACGAGCAGGGCAAATTTGATTTTGATATATTGAGTAACTTTCTTGCACAGTACGAGGAGAACAAGCACGATATCAATTTTGTACAGCAGAGCCAACCTTTCTACGAGTGTTGGAAATTCATGGAGAAAAGCATTATGCAGAGTGCACTTATCCAGAAATACTACACATTACTTTCAAACTCATTCGTTTCAAACCCCGTTGTAGCACAGAATGCATACAACAGCAACAACGAGACTTACGATGTCGAGCTTAAGGTGTATCCTTACAATGCTATTGCCGACTCTACTATCACTGTAAACAACAGCGAACTCAACAAGGCATACGATGAGATTAAAGAGACATATCGTCAAATGTTCGAGAGCCGCAGCATTAAATATGTTAGTCACAAGGTGACACCCAGTGCAAAAGACCGTGAAGAGCTTAAGAGTGAATTGGCTGCATATGCCGACTCATTAAGAGCTGGTGACGAGGACTACGCAACTATGGCACGCATCTCTAACAGCACAGTACCCTACTCAGTTTTAGCATGGGCCAAGGATGCATATCCCGAAGAGGTACAGTTACAGCTCGAGAGCGCAAAGGAGAATGAGGTAGTAGGTCCTATGTACAATCAGTCGGATGACTCATATACTGTATACAAATATATGGGCAAGGAGACTGTAGCCGACTCTATACTCTATCGTACACTCTTTATCAGCAGCGAGAGCGCAGAGAGAACAGCCGCAATGACTGACAGCATCATGTCAATACTCAAGAAGAGAGGCTCAGACTTCAAGCAAGTTGCAACAGACTTGGGTCAGGCACAGTCAGACTCACTTTGGTTGACATCAGCAATGTACGAGGGCTACCCCATGATAGGTGACAATCTCGAGTATGCAAAAGCACTTCTTAACGGCAAGAAAGGCGAGTACAATGTACTTGCACTCGAAAATGAGGCTTCAAAAATCATCTATCAAGTAATTGACAGAAAGAACCCGGAAACTAAATATAACGTATTTGTAATCAAGCGCGTCTCTGAATTTAGCAAGGAGACATACGACGAGGCTTACAATAACTTCAGCCAATTTGTTGCATCTTGCAATAACATTGAGGATCTTCAGAAAAATGCCGAGGAGTATAACTACCGCGTAATGACAGCCAATGACTTATACAACAACACATATGGCATTGCAAACATTGCCGGTACACGTGAAGCAGTACGTTGGTTGTTCAGTCAGGCAGAAGCTGGCCAGGTTTCTCCTCTGTACGAATGTGGAAACAGCGACAATCTTCTTGTAATAGCACTTAACAATGTAAACGAAAAGGGTTATGCCTCAAAGGAGCAGTTGAATGCTATAACAAGAGCAAAGGCTATGAATGAAAAGAAAGCCGAGAAGATAATGGCCGAGATTAAAGGTAAGAACTTCGATGAGCTTTCAAGCATTGCAGCAGTAAAATCAGATAACGTAAAACGTATAAGTTTCACAGCACCTGCATACATCAGCTCAACAAGCACAAGTGAGCCCGCTATCTGCGCAGCAGTAACCAAACTACAGCCCGGTGAAGTAAGCGCTCCTGTCAAAGGTACAGCAGGTGTGTACGTTCTCAAACTCACAGCAAAGAACAGCAAAGGCGGTGAATTTAACGCAACAAGCGAAGAGACTACACTCAAGACCAATGCTCAACGAGTAGCAAGCCAGACCTTTATGAGAGACCTTATTGAGAAGGCGAACGTAGAGGACAACAGATATCTCTATTTCTAATAGAATAAATAACAAAACAAATTATGGCGTTGTACCAAGAAAATTTGGTACAACGCCATAATTTATAAACGAAAAAACAGGAAAAAGATGTTACACTTGCAACATCTTTTCGTTTTACATAATAGAAACAGAAATAAACACAAACGACAAAATGAGTGAAGAGATACTCGTATCCACGTTCACTGCCATGCGAAGAAAGTTACTTCAATTGGCAACACACTATGCAGCGGACAGCAATGAAGCCGACGATGCGTTACAAGATACCTTCTGTCGTTTATGGCCGCAACGAGATAGGATAGAGAGTAATAGAGAGGCAGAAGCGCTTACAGTAACAACACTAAGAAACTTACTTATAGACAAACACCGTAAGCGAAAGATAAAGACAGTAAGCATTAATGAAGAGCACGACACATACGACGATGATGACAATAGTAAAGAGGAACTATTTAACGAAGTAGAAGAGATAATAAATAAAGAACTCACCCCACAGCAAAAGGATATTCTAGAAAGCAAGGAATATAGAGGAGAGACTCTCGAAGCAATAGCAACCAGGCTTAACATGCAGCCGACAGCAGTAAGGATGCAACTCTCAAGAGCAAGAAAGAAGATAAGAGAATGTTACCGTAAAAGAAGTACTATATGAAAAGAGAAGAAAAAATTAAGCAACGACTCACCACAGAAGAGTGGATGAATATAGTAGAGCTATACTTCGAGGCGGAAACAACCGAAGAGGAGGAGTTGGCACTGCGTCACTTCCTAACCAGCGAAGAATCGAATCTTCCATGCTTTAACGAGATAAAAGCTGTAATGGGATACATTGCTACCGGGAAAAATATAAAAAGGAAAGGTAACAAGCAACAGAATAGAATAAGACCATTTGGTAATTTTATACGATACAGTGCAGCAGCCATTATAACAATTATAATAGGGTTTGGAGTATGGAAAAGTGTAAACGACAACAAAAACATATGTATAGCATACATAGATGGGAAATACTATAATGATGAAAAAATTGTATTGACAGAGATGCACAAGGCATTAGCTCACATAGGACACAACATCGAAGAGAACACCATAGAACAGCAGTTAGGAAACTTCTTCAGATGCGTATACAACGAAGATACCACAGTAGAAAGAAACAAAAGAGAGTAAATATATGAAAAGGTATATAATAGCCATAATATTAACAATCACAACATTCACTCTGTCAAAAGCACAGGATGGTCTTGAGATATCATCGGTATTCAAAAGCATTAAAGAGTGGAAAGGGATATGTACATATACGCACATTACAGGCAAAAGTCTGAAAGATTATAACCTGACACTGTTCCGTAGTATAACGACCAATAACGACAGCACATTTCAAAAGATAGAGCAAGCTGTAACAACTGACAGTCAGACCGCCATTGATAAGGAGTGTGGCTATATAAACGGTAAACTCTATTACGGTTTCTTCTTGTTCGAGCCAATAGAAGACAAATACAGATATATTTTCTACCGCAACAGTTCACTACGTGAAGATGAACCTGATGAAATGACAGTGGTATACATGGAAGGCTATCCCACTTTAGAAGAACTAAAAAGGATGTTTCGCTAATAATAAAATACAATAATATGAAAACAACACTACTAACAGCAATCATTGCAACAACATGCATTACATCGATGTTTGCAACACCCACTGACAGCACTGCAGTATCAAAGGATAGCACACTCGTTATAATAAAGCCTAAGGAGGTACGTGTAACTGATGGAGAGGGGTATATAACCATTGAAGTATACGGCAAGGAAGGAGATGACAAGTATAGCTATTCAATAGAGAAGGAGTATTCGAACAGCAGTTCAAAACTAAAAGAGATTCAAAATTGGGACTTTAAAATTCCATTCTTAGGAGAGAAAAAGCATAAGGCAAACAAACCATTCCGTCCACATTCAAATTACACGATGGACCTCCGTTTCGGATTCGGCGTTGTAAGCGCCACAGGTCAAAGTAACGGTGTAGACCTATCGTTCAGTAACGGCTCTTACGAATTTATTTTAGATGAATTAATAAGTGTAGAATATCACATTACACGCAAAAGCTATATTGATTGGGGATTTGGTTTGAATTGGCGTAACTACCGCATGACAGGCAGTAAGCGTTTTGTAAAAAAGCAGAATGAGATAATACTTGACAATTATCCAGAAGGGGCCAACATAGACTTCTCGCGTATAAAAATCTTCAGCCTTACATTATCAATGATATACAAGCACAAGTTTACCAAATATTTGGGTGTAGGAGTAGGCCCCATAGTAAACTTCAATACAGGAGGTAACATCAAGACACGATGGAGTGTAGATGGAGTGCCCGGCAAAGAACGTCAATACAACATACATCAGAGTCCTGTAACATTAGATATAAAAGGATTAGTATACATAAGACCATTCTCTCTTTATTTTAAATACTCTCCTTCGAATGTCATTAGCAAAGGCAAAGGACCAGAGTTCCGTTCTATGTCAGCTGGAATACAGATGGGATTCTAAAACAGCATCGCTGAATTAATATTTAGGACTCAATTATGTAGTGCCCCCAAAAGTTTAGATCTAAACTTTTGGGGGCACTACATCGCTTGTGAACAGTTACTCTTCTACTGGATTGACCAAACTTTTGCTTAGCCACAGATTCAGCAGGCTGGTCGATGATCAACCTAGCCCAAGCCACTTATTATAGATATATAAAAAAAATCGAGCAAAAATTGCTCGATTTGCTCTTCAGGTAGGACTTGAACCTACGACCCCCTGATTAACAGTCAGGTGCTCTAACCGACTGAGCTACTGAAGAATTCATCAACGAAAAAACTCTATATACTTTTAACTGTCCTAAAACAATCATCGGTTGCTCTTCAGGTAGGACTTGAACCTACGACCCCCTGATTAACAGTCAGGTGCTCTAACCGACTGAGCTACTGAAGAATTTTCGAGTGTTTCTCGTTTGACGTTGCAAAAGTAGTATAAGTTTTTCAACCATGCAAAAATTTTACTGTTTTTTTTTATAAAACAGACAACTTACATACATTTTCCATTAAAAAAGACAATTTTACATTAAAATAACTACAATACTCAGCATAAAAAGAAGCGAAAAGTGTATCTTCGCAGAATCAAACCAACAACATTTATATATGCGCAAAAGAAATCTATTCATTACATTACCGATAGCAACACTTATAATATTTACTCTTTTCGCCTTTAATAACGATAGACGTAAATTTCAATTATCACAACAACTGAGCATATTCAACTCTGTTATAAAAGAGCTGGATCTTTTTTATGTAGATACCATTATGCCCGAGAAAATAATAAAGAATGGGATAGACGCCATGCTTGCTACTCTCGACCCATACACAGTATACTATTCTGAAAAAGAGGCAGATGAACTAAAGATGATGATTACGGGCAAATATGCCGGTATTGGTTCTGTAATACGCTACCATAATGATAAAAAAACAACAGTAATAGCCGATCCATACGACAATATGCCTGCGGCAAAAGCCGGGCTTAAGATAGGCGATGCCATTGCAAAAATCAACGGTATTGACGTAAAGGGGATGAGTACCGACAGCGTAAGCAACATGCTACGTGGAGAACCTGGAACAAAACTAACCCTCGAAATAGAACGTCCTGGAATAAAGAAACCATTAACCATTACTATTGAACGTGCAAGCATAGCATTGCCGGCAATACCTTACTACAACATACTGCGCGACA
This sequence comes from Bacteroidaceae bacterium, assembly GCA_017507105.1. Lineage (GTDB taxonomy): Bacteria > Bacteroidota > Bacteroidia > Bacteroidales > Bacteroidaceae > HGM04593. Next base: position 21,135 of record JAFWBM010000031.1, on the reverse strand, counting down.
GCATAGGATACATAAGATTCAACAGTTTTACCGAGAACTGTGCCAAAGAGATGCGCCATGCAATAATAGAACTGAAAGGTAAAGGGGCAACATCATTCATAATAGATTTACGCGGTAATGGAGGAGGTTCCTTGCAAGAGTCTGTAAACATTGTCAATCTGTTTGTACCCAAAGGAAAAACAATTGTAACCACCAAGGGCAAGATAAAGAAGTCGAATGAAGAGTACAAGACAACTCGTGAACCTATAGACACCTATTCACCACTGATAATACTTGTTGATGGACAGACCGCATCTGCTTCCGAAATACTTGCCGGCTCACTACAGGACCTGGATCGTGCTATTGTAGTAGGGTCACGCACTTTCGGCAAAGGACTAGTACAAAGTACACGCACACTACCGGGCAACGGATATCTTAAACTGACGACATCAAAATACCATATACCAAGCGGACGATGTGTGCAAGCACTCGACTACAGCCACCGCAAAAAAGATGGAAGTGTACAGAGAATACCCGACAGTCTAACAAATATCTTCTACACAGAAGCCGGACGCGAAGTACGTGACGGAGGCGGAATACGCCCCGATGTAGAGCCAAAAGGAGAAGAGCTCTCCACCCTACTCTATTACCTCATGCAAGACATGAACATCTTTGACTTTGCAACAAACTATCGCCTCGAGCACGACAGTATAGCCCCTGCCGACATCTATGAAATAGAAGAAGAGGAATATGACAAATTCAAAAAACAACTGAAAGAGAGTGGTTTCAACTACGACATGATAAGCAGTAAGATACTAAAAGAGCTTAAGGAGGCTATGAAACTCGAAGGGTATGCAGAAATAACCAAAGACGAGATTGCTTCATTAGAAGAGAAACTGCATAAGAACCTAGATCACTCATTGACACATTTTGCCAAGCATATCAAACAACTGCTGGGTGATGAGATAGTAAAACGCTATTATGGACAGCAAGGAGAGATAACCTACAGTTTGCGTGATGACAGCGATCTAGAAGAGAGTTTTAAAATACTGGAAGACAAGCAACGCTACAGGCAACTGCTGCTCCCAAAAGAGATAGCCAAGAAAGAGTAAAATAAATCCGCAAGTCCCATAAGGTATATAGGGACTTGCGGATTTTACCATAATATCAATATTTCATTGCAATTCTTTTATATCCACTATTGCTTCACCGTTCTTGTCAAAGCAAATATAAATCTTACCCGATGTGCCTATTTGTAAGACTGTTGCAATATCATTCCTCTTCTCTACCAGAATTAATGCATTCTCTTTTTCAAAGCACGATACTCTGATAACAGTATCGGCATCAACAGGACGTCCTTCGTACAGCAGACTATCATTAAGATACAAATCGTAATCCTCTCCCTCAAATTGTTTAGAGAAAGAGATTACATAATTATCACTCATTGGCTCCTTGGCTATAGAATAATCAAGAGTAAAATAGCCGAAAAGCATAATCATCATCAACAATATGAAAAAGAAAAAAACACTGCCGAATAGGAACTTCATATTGGCATCCTTAGCCTTTGTAACACCCATAATCTGATATTTTTTTATAAATAACGCGCTAAGATATGAAAAAAGGGGTTAATACATATAAAAACAATAGAAACATTTGGCGGTAGAACTATTTATTCGTATATTTGCATTGTAATTGATGAAATGAGGGGCCGGCAAGCCCCTCTTTTTTATAAATTATAACGTTATTGTTTTTTCAATACGCTAATTAACAATCAAATCTTCTATTTTACACAGTTTCAGAGCTATGATTGACAAACAAAAGGTCATTGAGTTAACACAGGAATGGTTGGACGACAAGGAGTATTTCCTTGTAGATGTCACCATAAGCAAGGACGACAAGATTGCAGTAGAGATAGACCATGCCGAAGGAGTATGGATTGAAGACTGCGCAGAACTTAGCAGACACATTGAACAAGGTCTGAGTCGAGACATAGAAGACTACGAGTTGGAAGTAGGTTCGGCCGGTTTGGGGCAACCATTCAAGGTAGTACAACAATACCTCATCCACATAGGTAAGGAGGTCGAGGTACTCAGCAAAGCCGGCAAAAAACTGAAAGGAATATTGAAGAGTGCCGACGAAAATAGTTTCACGCTTACAATAAATAAAAAAGAGAAGATTGAGGGCAGCAAGCGCCCACAAATGGTCGCCGAGGATATAACATTTTCCTACGACGACGTCAAGTACACCAAGTATATTATAAATTTCAAATAAAATGGCAAAGAAAGAGGAAACAGTAAGTCTTCTTGATACATTTCAAGAATTCAAAGAGTCGAAGAACATCGACCGCACTACTATGATTAGCGTGCTCGAGGAGAGCTTCCGCAAAGTATTGGTAAATATGTTCGGTACCGACGAAAATTACTCGGTTATCGTAAACCCCGACCGAGGAGACTTTGAGATACAACGCCGTCGTACAGTTGTTGCCGATAATGATGTAAAAGACAGCAATTTCGAGATATCACTCAGCGAAGCACAGCTCATAGATGATACATTTGAAATTGGCGAGGAGGTAAGTGAGATTGTAAACTTTGCAGAGTTTGGTCGTCGTGCAATCCTTAACCTGCGTCAAACCCTTGCCTCAAAAATTCTTGAGCTTGAGAAAGATAGCCTATACAACAAATACAGCGAGAAAGTTGGTACAATTGTAAGCGGCGAGGTTTACCAGATATGGAAAAAGGAGATTCTGTTATTAGATGACGAAGGCAACGAACTGATACTGCCCAAAACCGAGCAGATTCCTTCGGACTTCTATCGCAAAGGTGACCATGTACGCGCAGTCGTAGCACGTGTTGACAACCAAAACAACAACCCCAAGATTATCCTAAGCCGTACATCCCCCGTATTCCTTCAGCGTCTTTTCGAGCTAGAGGTACCAGAGATAAACGATGGTCTTATAACAATAAAAAAGATAGCACGTATCCCCGGTGAGCGTGCCAAAATTGCCGTTGAGACCTATGACGACCGAATTGACCCGGTAGGTGCATGCGTCGGAGTGAAAGGCTCACGTATACATGGAATAGTACGAGAGTTACGTAATGAGAATATCGATGTTATAAACTACACATCAAATATCGAATTATTCATAAAACGTGCACTAAGTCCTGCCAAAGTATTCACCATATACCTAAACGAAGAGAAGAGAAGTGCCGATGTATATCTTAAGCCCGAAGAGGTATCTCTTGCTATCGGTAAGAACGGTCTGAATATCAAACTAGCCAGCATGCTTACAGAATATACAATAGACGTTTACCACGAAGTAGAAGAGAGCAACCTTGAGGACGATATCTATCTCGATGAATTTACAGATGAGATTGACGAATGGATTATAACATCCATCAAGAAGATTGGACTAGACACAGCGCGTGCCGTACTTAACGCACCCCGTGAAGCACTCATCGAGAAGGCCGATTTGGAAGAGGACACCGTAGATCATGTACTCAACGTCCTGAGAGCAGAATTTGAGGACGAGAACGATGCCAACGAATAATCCATATCAAAGAAACAAGGAGTTCGCGACATCAATTACAACTTACATTAAAACAGACTACGAATGAAGATTAGACTAAATAAAGTACAAAAGGAACTTAACATCGGACTGAGTACCATAGTAGAGTTTCTACAGAAAAAAGGATTCGATATAAAAGAGGATCCCAACACTGTAGTACCCGAAGAGGGATACAATCTTCTTATAGAAGCTTTCAGCACCGACAAGAACGTTCGTTTGCAATCGGACAAGTTCACTCAGGAGAGACAGAACAAGAGCAAGAGCACAGAAAAGAGTACCGAAAAGAACGAAGAGGTACAGCAGCACGATGAAGAGAAAGCCCCTGAGTCCGTAAAGAAAGAGGAGCCAAAGAGTGCAGAACCAACAATAAAGGTTATGGGAAGTATCGATCTCGATGCACTCAACCGCAGGAGCGCCCCAATAAAGGGAAAGGATAAGAAAGAGAAGAAGGAGGAAAAAGGACATAAGCAACAGATGCATGTTGCAGCTACTCCGAAGAAAGAGACACCCAAGCCCGAGCCTAAACCAATAGTAGAGGAAAAAGTACCTGTAATAGAGAAGAAAATCGAAGAGAAAGAAGTTACAGTAGAGGTTGTAAAGCCCGAAGAGCAACAAATTACAACACCACAAGCAACTCTGACACAGGTTGACGACATAAAACCCAGTTTCAATGTCGTAGGAAGGATTGACCTCTCAGCAATAAACCAGTCTACTCGCCCCAAGAAAAAGAGTAAAGAGGAGAAGAAAAAGGAGCGCGAGGAGAAAGAACGTCAACGCGAAGAGCAGCGCAAGCAGCAAAAAGAGGCACAAAAGAGCCAAAGCAACAATGCGCAGAACAATAGTGGTGAAAAAAAGAAGAAACGTGCACGCATCGGTGGGAACCAACGTGTAAACATCGACAATGTACAAAGCGGAGAACTGAACCAGGATTGGCATGGTAACCGCAACAAGAACAAGAGCAATGGCGAAAATCCATCACAGGGTAGCCGCCGCGACCGCGATAACAAGCACAAACGTTTTGACAAATCGGACGTAAGTGATGAAGATGTATCAAAACAGATAAAAGAGACACTCGAGCGTCTTACAAGCCGAGGTAAAAAGAACTCGGTTAAATACCGCAAAGACAAGCGCGAGCAGGCAGCCGAGCGTCAACAACAGCTTGCGCTCGACGAGATGGAGCAGAGTAAGGTTCTGAAGCTTACCGAGTTTGTAACAGCAAACGAACTTGCAAGCATGATGAACATATCTGTTACACAGGTCATCGCAACATGTATGAGCATCGGTATGATGGTATCAATAAACCAACGTCTCGATGCCGAAACCATAAATCTCGTAGCCGAGGAGTTCGGTTTCACTACTGAATATGTAAGTGCCGATGTTGCCAATGCTATAGAAGAAGAGCAAGATCTAGAAGAGGATTTGCAACCACGCGCTCCCATCATCACTGTTATGGGACACGTAGATCACGGTAAGACATCGTTGCTAGACTACATACGTAAGTCCAATGTCATTGCCGGAGAGGCCGGTGGTATTACACAACACATTGGAGCATACAATGTAAAGATGGAGAACGGGAAGCACATCACATTCCTCGACACCCCGGGTCACGAGGCGTTTACAGCCATGCGTGCACGTGGTGCTAAGATTACCGACATCGCAATTATCATCATTGCAGCCGACGACAATGTGATGCCACAGACAAAAGAAGCTATCAACCACGCAATGGCAGCAGGTGTACCTATTGTCTTTGCCATTAACAAAGTGGATAAACCGGCAGCCGACCCCAACAGAATTAAAGAAGAACTTGCCCAACTGAATATGCTTGTTGAGGATTGGGGTGGTAAATATCAATCACAAGAGATCTCGGCAAAACAAGGAATGGGTGTCGAGGAACTTATGGAAAAGGTACTCCTTGAGGCAGAATTACTTGACCTAAAGGCTAACCCCGACAGAAAAGCAACAGGTTCTGTCATAGAGTCAACACTTGACAAAGGACGCGGCTTCGTTGCAACGGTTCTTGTACAGAATGGAACACTGCGCATAGGAGATATAGTTGTCGCAGGTACACAATGGGGAAAAGTAAAGGCAATCTTCAACGAGCGTAACCAACGCATCAAGGAGGTTAAACCTGCCGAACCTGCACTTATATTGGGATTGAACGGAGCACCTGCAGCTGGTGACATCTTCAATGTGGTAGAAAGCGAACGTGAAGCACGTGAAATCACAGGAAAGCGTGAACAATTGCAACGTGAGCAAGGTCTGCGCACCCAGAAGATGCTTACACTTGACGAAGTTGGACGCCGCATAGCATTAGGAAACTTCCAGACCTTAAATATTATTGTCAAGGGTGATGTTGACGGTTCAATTGAGGCATTGAGTGACTCACTCATCAAGCTCTCAACCGAGACAATACAGATAAATGTCATACACAAAGCTGTTGGACAGATTTCAGAAAGCGACGTCAGCCTTGCAGCAGCTTCAGATGCCATCATAGTAGGATTCCAGGTACGTCCTTCTGTTATGGCACGCAAGGTAGCCGAGAATGAAGGTGTAGATATCCGACTCTACTCTATCATTTACGATGCAATCGAAGAGGTTAAGGCCGCAATGGAAGGTATGCTTGCTCCCATTGTAAAAGAGGAGGTTACTGCAACCATCGAGGTACGTGAGACATTCCATATCAGCAAGGTAGGTACAGTTGCCGGTTGTATGGTACGCGAGGGTAAAGTTAAACGTACCGACCGTGCACGACTCATACGTGATGGTATCGTAATACACACCGGTAACCTGGCTGCACTAAAACGTTTTAAAGAAGATGTCAAAGAAGTAGGTACCAACTTCGAGTGTGGTATAAGCCTTGTATCACAAGATGACATCAAGGTTGGTGACATCATTGAGACATTTGTAGAGGTAGAGGTTAAGCAGAAGCTCTAAGAATAAAAGATGAGGGTGTCCCGTAACTACCAAAACGGGACACTCTCTTTGAGAATTCCGCAAACATCTGCATCAAGAATAAACCGACAAAAAGGAAACAGATATGAATAATTTGGATATAGTGTTGACAATTGCCCTATTCATCGCATTTGTAGTTGGATATTATAAAGGATTGATAAGCCAGCTATCATTTGGCGTCGGCATTGTAATAGGTCTTTTACAGGCAGTTCTATTTTATCCGACACTATCGGCAAAGATTGAAGGAGCCACAGGGTGGAGCGAAGTCATATGTTCCGTAACAGCATTTATAGGCATTATCCTGGCAGTAGTTATAGTGTTCAAGATTGCAGGCTGGCTCATTTCATCATTACTGAAAGCCATATGCCTTCAATTTATAGATAGGATATTGGGCTCACTGCTAAGTTGTACAATAGCTATGTTATTAATAGTCGGTATTACTACAGCCGGCAACACCATTCTCCCTGAAATTGAGTTGTTCAAAAAAACAACACAGGAAAATTCGTTGTTATACAAGCATGTACAGGATTTTACACTGACAATAATTGGAGAGGTAAAGAAATATAAATGAAGAAAAAAAACAACAATATATTCAAGAAGATTGCAGATAAAGCCTATGAATATGGCTTTTTCAGCAATGTAAACACCGACATCATTGAAAGCGGACTCAACGAAGATGTAATAAGACTTATATCCGATAAAAAAGGAGAGCCCGAATGGATGTTGGAATTTCGTCTACAGGCCTACCGTTACTGGCAGACCCTGAAGATGCCAGAATGGGCTCACCTCAAAATTCCACCTATAGACTATCAGGCAATCTCCTATTACGCCGACCCTACAAAAAAAAGTAAGGACAACAAAAATAAGGAGATAGATCCCGAACTCATGAAAACCTTTGAGAAACTGGGCATTCCACTTGAGGAGCGTCTGGCACTCAGTGGTACAGCAGTCGACGCCGTAATGGACTCGGTATCAGTAAAAACCACATTCAAAGAAGAGCTTAAGGAGAAAGGTATAATTTTCTGTTCTATGAGTGAGGCTATACATGAATACCCCGACCTGGTAAAGAAATATCTGGGCAGCGTTGTAAACTATCGCGACAATTTCTTCGCAGCACTCAACAGTGCAGTTTTCAGCGATGGCTCATTCGTATACATCCCCAAAGGCGTACGTTGTCCAATGGAATTATCTACATACTTCAGGATAAATGCAGCTAATACCGGACAATTTGAACGTACACTAATTGTAGCCGACGACAACAGCTATGTATCGTACCTTGAAGGCTGTACAGCCCCCATGCGTGACGAAAACCAGTTACATGCAGCAATTGTAGAAATTATTGTATGCGAGAATGCCGAGGTCAAATACAGTACCGTACAAAACTGGTATCCTGGAAATGCCGAAGGAGAAGGTGGCGTATACAACTTTGTAACAAAACGCGGCGATTGCAGAGGCAACAACAGCAAGCTATCATGGACACAGGTCGAAACTGGTTCGGCCATCACATGGAAATATCCAAGTTGTATACTTCGTGGCGACAACTCGCAAGGAGAGTTCTACTCAGTTGCTGTAACCAACAATTACCAGCAAGCCGACACCGGCACCAAAATGATACATTTGGGGCGTAACACTCGCAGTACCATTATAAGCAAAGGTATATCTGCCGGAAAAAGCCAGAACTCATACAGAGGATTGGTACGAGTAAGCAAGAATGCAGATAACGCACGCAACTACAGTCAGTGCGACTCATTACTATTAGGCAGTCAATGTGGAGCCCATACGTTCCCCTACATGGACATACATAATGACAATGCTGTAATTGAACACGAAGCAACCACATCAAAAATATCAGAAGAACAGCTATTCTACTGCAATCAACGAGGTATAGGTACCGAAGAGGCAATCGGACTTATTGTTAACGGATATGCCAAGGAGGTACTCAACAAATTGCCTATGGAGTTTGCAATTGAGGCACAAAAACTGCTGAGCGTCTCACTCGAAGGCTCAGTAGGATAAAAACAAAGCAGAGAGAAGATGGAAAAGCTAATAGAGATAAAAAACCTGCATGCCAGCATAGATGGCAAAGAGATACTAAAAGGAATAAATCTTATTGTCAACCCCGGTGAGGTACACGCCATCATGGGACCCAACGGTTCGGGCAAAAGTACCCTTAGCAACGTACTTGTTGGCCACCCCGCTTACACTGTCACCGAAGGAGAAGTTATATATAAAGGAGAGAATCTTCTGGCGCTAAGTCCAGAAGAACGTAGCCACGCCGGTATATTCCTCTCGTTCCAATACCCCGTAGAGATTGCAGGAGTAAGTATGACAAACTTCATGCGCGCCGCAATCAATGCAAAACGTGAAGCACATGGAGAACCGGCCATGAGTGCTGCCGATTTTCTTAAACTTATGCGCGAGAAGCGTGCACTTGTCAATCTCGACAGCAAGCTTGCCAACCGTTCGGTAAATGAAGGATTCAGTGGTGGAGAGAAAAAACGTAACGAAATATTCCAGATGGCAATGCTTGAGCCAACTCTGAGTATTCTCGACGAGACAGACTCCGGACTCGACATTGATGCTCTGAGGATAGTAGCCGAAGGAGTCAACAAGCTGAAACGTCCCGAGACATCAACTATTGTAATTACCCACTACCAGCGTCTGCTCGACTATATCAAACCCGACATAGTGCATGTCCTGTACAACGGGAAGATAGTAAAGACAGCAGGTCCGGAACTAGCTTTAGAGCTGGAGGAGAGAGGTTACGATTGGATTAAGAACCCACAATAAGAGAGCAATGTACAACGAAAAAGAGTATATCGGGATATTTGAACAGCACCGTAAACTCATTGATGAGCCATGTGCGCCATTGCTCAATGATAAGAGAGACAATGCCATAAGACTATTCGCAGAAAAGGGCTTTCCGAGAACAAGTGATGAATCGTACCGCCATAGTGCTGTGGCCAAGTTATTTGCTACCGACTATGGTCTTAATATAGGACGTATAGAAAACAGCATAAACCCTCATGAGCTCTTTACATGCGATGTTCCCAACCTGCATACACGCCAAGAGTATATCATAAACGACTGCTACTATAGAAACACCAAAAACAGCACTATATTGCCCAAAGGTGTTCTTATAGGCAGTCTGAACGATTATGCCAAGTCACACGCCTATATGCTATCGTCCTACTACAACAGTCTGGCAAAAGAGGGTGATAGCCTTGCGCAACTCAATACAGCCTTCGTACAGGACGGTTTACTTGTGTACATACCCCAAAATACCGAGATAGAAGAGACCATACAGCTAGTCATGTTGCTACGAAGCAACATAGAAATAATGAGCAACAGACGCATACTGATTATACTCGAAGAGGGTGCAAAGGCAAACATGCTAATATGTGACCATGCAGCGAACAACAAGCAATCACTATCCACACAGGTGTTAGAGGTATTCCTGAAAGATGGAGCTTCACTTAACCTATTCGAACTTGAAGAGACAGGAGCAGAGAACAACCGTATATCGCATCTCTATGTAAGACAAGAGAAAAGCAGTAACTTCAACCACTGCAACATAACACTTACAAACGGTTTCACACGCAACAACACCCACGTAATGTTATCGGGCGAAGGTGCAGAGACAAATCTTACAGGACTTGCCATATGCGACAAGCAGCAACACACCGACAACAACACATTGGTGGAACACATTACAGCACACTGCACCAGCAACGAACTATATAAATATATCCTTGACGAAGAGTCTACAGGAGTCTTTACAGGAAAGATGTATATACATCACAATGCCCAACAGACAAACTCGCAGCAGACAAACCGTAACCTCTGTCTCACAAAATGTGCGCATATGTATGCACAGCCACAGCTCGAGATATATGCCGACGATGTAAAATGCAGTCACGGCTCAACAGTGGGACAGTTGGATGAAAACGCTCTCTTTTATATGCAACAACGTGGAATACCGGTTGACGAGGCACGCCACCTGCTTATGTTCGCATTTGCAGGTGAAGTTATAGACAACATAACAATAGATGCTCTTCGCGACCGCCTTCACATACTCATTGAAAAACGTTTCCGCGGCGAGTTGAACCGCTGTAAGGGATGTTCACTATGCAAATAAAAGAATAATAAAAAATGCCCGATATACTTAACATACGCAAAGAGTTCCCTATTCTGGAGCAACAGGTACATGGCAAGCCGCTTATATACCTCGACAACGCAGCAACCACACAAAAGCCACGTTGCGTGATAGATGCAATAAGTGAGGCCTATACAACCATAAACGCCAATGTACATCGTGGTGTACACTATTTGTCACAGAAAGCAACAGAGCAGTTCGAAGAGGCACGTGAAAAAGTGCGTTCATTTATCAATGCAACACACAGCCACGAAATAATATTTACAAGAGGTACTACCGAAGGTATCAATCTCCTTGCCACATCATTCGGCAACACATCCCTTAAAAAGGGAGATGAGGTTATAATATCCACAATGGAGCACCACAGCAACATTGTACCTTGGCAGTTGCTACAGCAGCGAATAGGTATAAACCTTAGAATAGTACCTCTTAAAGAGGATACAGCTCTCGATATGGATGCATACCGCTCGCTATTTAACAACCGGACAAAACTTGTAAGTATAACACACGTATCAAACGTTCTTGGCTCTACCAACCCCATAAAGGAGTGTATAGAGATTGCACACAGCCACTCAGTACCGGTACTTGTGGATGCTGCACAAAGTATTCCGCACATAAAGGTAGATGTAAGTGTACTGGATGCAGATTTTCTTGCATTCAGCGGACACAAAATATATGCACCTACCGGAATTGGAGTTCTATATGGAAAAGAAAAATGGCTCAACATGATGCAACCCTATCATGGCGGAGGCGAAATGATACAGAGTGTAAGATTCGAGCATACCACATTCAATGAACTGCCATACAAGTTCGAGGCCGGAACACCCGACTATGTAGGAGCCATAGCATTGGGAAAAGCTCTCGACTTCGTAAATTCTATTGGTATCGAAACTATAGCACAACACGAGCAACAGCTTACCAAATATGCATTGCAACAACTAAAAACAATAGAAAAGATGCGCATTTTAGGGCAGCCCGACAGTTCTGCCATATCGTTCCTAGTAGGTGACATACACCCTGCCGACATGGGGACATTGCTCGACCATCTGGGTATCGCAATTAGAACCGGGCACCACTGTGCACAGCCGCTTATAGACCATTTGGGAATACCGGGAACCGTACGTGCTTCATTTGCAATATACAACTCGATAGAGGATATTGATATACTTGTAGAGGGTATAAAACGTATTGCACGCATGTTTGAGTAAATAGGAAAAGAGATGCTGAAACCATATATGAACATCGGAGTAACAGAAGCCGGTTGCGATGAAGCCGGCAGAGGTTGTCTTGCTGGTGACGTATATGCAGCAGCAGTTATTCTTCCACCCGATTTCAAAAACGATATGCTTAACGACAGCAAACAGTTGAAAGAGTCGCAGCGTTATCAGTTGCGAGAGATAATAGAGAAAGAAGCCATAGCATGGGCTGTAGGCATCGTTACAGCAGAAGAAATAGACCGTATAAACATATTACGGGCATCAATCCTTGCCATGCATCGCGCCGTCGACAAGCTAAGTACACGTCCACAGCACCTTCTCATAGATGGAAACAAGTTCAATCCATACCCCGGAATTCCCCATACAACTGTTATAAAAGGAGATGCTACATATATGAGCATAGCAGCAGCCTCTATACTTGCCAAGACCTACCGAGACGACTATATGCTTGAACTCGCAAAAGAGTATCCACAATACGATTGGCAGAACAACAAAGGCTATCCTACGGCCAAACATCGTAAAGCCATCAAGGAAAATGGGGTGACACCATACCATCGACTAAGCTACAATCTGTTGGGTAGCGAACCTGAACAATTAGAGTTCCAATTCACATTCGACGATTAATAACTATTGCTAAAAAGAGCATTGTCGGAACAAAAATTCCACAATAAATTGTTGTATCACAAAATTCCATTATATTTGTCTCTAGCGCAAATATAATTCAGTGCGTATATATATACACGTAGAACTTTAAAAATCCATTTAATATGAAAAAACATCTACTGACCCTTATGGCTATTGCTCTTATTATAGCAATCCCATCACAAGCAAAAGTAACTCACTTGTTACCAAAGCCCAAGAGTGTAACACAAACAGAAGGTTCATTTGCCCTAAACAGAGAAATTAAAATAAGTGACCCCACAGAGTGTAAATACTTACTTAATTTCCTGAACGAACACGGATGCACCCAATCTCAAGATGCAAAAGCATCTGTAACAGTAACGATGGTAAACAACATCGATGGAGCCTACGATTACAAGCTGGAAGGCTACGAAAACGAGGCATATACACTGGATATAACACCCGATGAGATAAAGATAACAGCCATAACTGCAGTAGGTGTTATCCGTGCAGCACAGACGCTGACACAACTTGCTGAAGGCTACGAGGGAGCAGCCTCACTTGAACTTGTAAGCATCACCGACTGGCCATCATTCAAGTTGCGCGGATATATGCATGATGTAGGACGTTCATATGTCGAGTTTGAGACATTGAAGGAACAGATAAGACTTATGTCACGCTTCAAAATAAACACTTTCCATTGGCACCTCACAGAGAATCAGGCATGGCGTTTTGAGGTAAAACAGTATCCTCAACTCACCAGCAAGGAGTCCATGACACGTTTCGAAGGAAAATACTATACACAAGAGCAGTGCAAAGCACTTCAGGAGTATGCATTGGAACATGGAGTAATAATTATACCCGAAATAGACATGCCGGGACATAGTGAAGCATTTGTTCGCGCAATGAAATACGATATGCAGAGCGAACAGGGAGTCAAAGCATTACAGAACATTCTTGATGAAGTTGCTGCAGTTTTTGACAAATCTCCATACATACATATAGGAGCCGATGAGAAGACAATCACATACAATAATTTCCTAAAGATAATGACTGACAAGATTCACTCTTTAGGAAAGATGGCTGTATGCTGGAATCCTATAAGCGGAGTAACTATCACAGCAGAATCAGGTTTTGACATGACACAGATGTGGAGTACTGCAGGAACGAAAATTTCAGGCATACCTAACATCGACTGCCGATACAACTACACCAACCACTTCGACGTATTTGCCGACCTCATAGGTATATATAAAAGCAACATCTACTATGAGCAACAAGGTAGTCCCGAGGTAGCTGGAACAATCTCTGCACCCTGGAACGACCGCAAGACTGCCACAGAAAAGGATATCTATGCACAGAACAACATATATGCCAATACACTTGCATCGGCAGAGCGCGCATGGATTGGTGGTGGCAAACAATATATCGAGAAGGGTGGTACCATGTTACCTAATGGCGGTGAGGAGTATTACGATTTTGTCGATTTTGAACGTCGTCTGCTGTTCCATAAAGCCAACTCACTCAAGAACGTACCAATTCCATACGTAAAACAAACAAACGTAAGATGGCGTATAACAGAGGCATATCCAAACAACGGAGACATGAACGCTGTATTCGCACCCGAGGAGGAAGATGGCGACATGAAAGAGAGCTACACACACAATGGAATTACATACAATTCAAGTGTTGCTACCGGTGCCGGAATATACCTACGTCACACTTGGGGTACAATAATACCCACATTCTACAGCAATCCCCAAATCAACACAACAGCTTACGCATGGACTTATGTATATAGCGACACAAGACAAGAACTCGGGGCGCTTATAGAGTTTCAGAACTACTCACGCAGCGAGAAGGACCTTGCACCCGATGAAGGCAAATGGGATAGAAAAGGCTCAAGAATATGGCTGAACGGAACGGAGATACTTCCACCGACATGGGATAATACAGGAGTAAATATTAATAATAATGAACAAGAACTTAAGAACGAAAACTTCACAGCACGCAAACCTGTTGCGGTAACACTTGAAGAGGGATGGAACAAGGTTTTCATAAAGTTGCCATATGTTGAGGCCAACCGCGTACGTCTTAACAAGTGGATGTTCACATTCGTTCTTACCGACCCTGACGGAAATAAAGCAGCAGAAGGAATCATATATTCACCTAACAAACGTAAAGACGAAGGAGGCGAAATTGCATACGCAAGAATAAGTGAAATTCAACGTGACAGAGATAGCCGAATAGGAACAGCACCGGGATTCTACCCGGCCGAGACTGCTAAAGAATTAGATGCAACAATTGAAAAGATAAAGAACACACTATCGCAGGAGATGAGCCCTGAAGAACGCGAACAGCAAATAAACGAATTGGAAGAGGCCTACAATAAGTTTCTTGCCAATTGCGAGACAAGAGGCATAATACTTCCAAAGAACGATGTAATATACAGGATATACACCCCGGAACGCGAAAACAGATACCCCACCCCGGCCTCAAAAGGAGACAATAAGTTCATTGTCGGTAAATTGCCTGCCGAGACAACAGATGCTTCACAATGGGAGTTCGTAAAGCGTGAAGATGGCAAATACAATATCCTGAACTCAAGTCACGGTACATACATATCACCCGAAGCTGTATATAATGCAGGATTCAAGACCTCTGTATCGGAACCGGCAAAAGGATGGGAGGTACTCCCCACCGATATTCCCGGACAAGTGATAATTGTATGTGACGAGGCACAATTCAACCAGACAACCCGCGACTTGGGATATAGAATCTTCAACTGGGGATATAACAGTACAGGCTATCCCAACAGCTACAACATATCGGATGCAGGCTGTAAGTATATGTTCGAGGTATTTCAGGATAACAGTATAGGCGATATGAGTTATAATGTAGATGGGAATAATGCCATATATGACCTAAAAGGATACAAGGATGAAGGAGAAACAAAAGGAATCTATATAATCAATGGAAAGAAAAGACTTGTAAAATAGATATCCACAATAAAGGCAATAACCTAAAGAAACCAACAATAACCTAACACTATTAACCTTTTTATCATGAAGAGACTAAGAAAAATTACACTAATGATGGTTGCAATATTGATTTCTGCAACCACAGCATTTGCCCAGAAGCCCAATGTACACATCTTGGCAACAGGCGGTACCATTGCAGGAGCTGGTAGTTCGTCAACAGCAAGCAACTATACAGCAGGGCAAGTGGCAATAGGAACACTTCTTGATGCGGTGCCTGAGTTGCAAAACATTGCAAATGTAACAGGTGAACAGGTAGTACGAATCGGATCACAAGATATGAATGACGAAGTATGGTTGATTCTTGCAAAAAGGATAAACGAGTTGCTCAGCAGCCCCGATGTAGATGGCGTTGTAGTTACTCATGGAACCGACACAATGGAGGAAACAGCCTACTTCCTTAACCTGACAGTGAAGAGCGACAAGCCTGTAGTACTAGTAGGTGCAATGCGCCCCTCAACAGCTATTAGTGCAGATGGTCCTCTTAACCTCTACAATGCAGTTGTCACAGCAATATCAAAAGAATCTATAGGTAAAGGCGTATTAGTGGTAATGAACGGAATAATACTTGGAGCCGAGAGTGTCACCAAAATGCATACAACAAGCGTACAGACATTCCAGGCACCCAACTCAGGAGCATTGGGATATCTGTTCAACAGCAAAGTATTCTACAACCACGCACCTCTTAAGAAACACACATACCAATCAGTGTTTGATGTAACAAACCTCAACTCACTTCCCAAGGTCGGTATTGTATATAGTCACTCTAACATAGATGCAGACATGGTGAGCCCAATGCTGGAAAACGGCTACAAAGGTATCATTCATGCAGGTGTAGGTAACGGAAATATCCACAAGAACATATTTCCTGTACTTGAAGAAGCGCGTAAAAAAGGTATCCACGTAGTACGCTCATCACGTGTACCAACCGGTCCCAGTACGCTAGACAACGAGGTTGACGACGCACACTATCAATTTGTTGCATCACAACAGCTGAACCCCCAGAAAGCTCGCGTATTGTTAATGCTTGCCCTCACAAAGACCAACGATTGGAAAGAGATACAGGAGTATTTCAATGAGTATTAATAGAATACACAAATAGATACAACGATGAAAAAAGCACTATCCATATTATTATTTGCGGCATGCATACAGATGACATATGCCCAGGAAAAAAATATGTTTCTTGAAGAGAGCACACTGTTTGAAGAGTTATCAGGAGTAAAAAAGAAGAGTGACAAATTAAACCTCTACCTTAATATGAACGGCAGTTTTGATGCCAGTGAGGTAGGTGACACCGAAGAAGGCAAATTCAATATGCGCCAATTGCGTATAGAAGCTAAGGGTAATCTTAACGATTGGCTATCTTATCGTTGGCGTCAACGTCTTAACCGTCCAAACAATGGTGGAGATAACATCGACAACATGCCAACATCTATTGACATTGCAGCCATAGGTGTTAAATTAAACGATCAATGGTCAATCCTTGCCGGTAAACAATGTGCGGCATATGGTGGTATAGAGTTTGATCTAAACCCCATTGAAATATATGAGTATAGTGATATGATTGAATACATGAGTAACTTCATGACAGGTGTTAATATCGGATATAATCTTACAGAAGACCAGCAATTCAACTTCCAGGTCCTAAACAGCCTTAACTCACCATTTGAAGAGACATACGGCAATGTACCCGGTATTTCTCCAACAAAGTTGCCTTTGGTATACACCTTGAACTGGAACGGTAATTTCAACAACGTATTCAAGACACGTTGGTCGGCATCTATCATGAATCAGGCAGAGGACAAGAAGCTATACTACTTTGCATTGGGTAACGAACTTACAATTGACAACTTCAATATGTTCTTCGATTTCATGTACTCAATCGACGATATAGACCGCAGCGGCATCATTACAAGTATTGTAGCACCTGGAAATGGATACAATGCCTCTAATGCAGGATATTTGTCAATGATAGCAAAGGCAAACTACCGTTTCACTCCAAAATGGAATGTATTTGTTAAAGGTATGTACGAGACTGCATCTGTAACAGAAGAGTCAGCAGGCATTAAGGATGGCAAGTATCGTACTTCATTGGGTTACCTTACCGGATTGGAGTATTATCCTATGGAGAGCAACCTACACTTCTTCCTCACATATGTAGGACGCAAATATATATATAGCGACCTTGCAGAGTCATTAGGCTTTAAGGACTACAATACAAACAGAGTTTCTATAGGATTTATCTATCAACTGCAGATTTTCTAAAAGAGTGTAACTTATATAATATCAAGAACAAAATAGTGGTTCACCTAATTAGGTGAACCACTATTTTAAATATTAAATAAAATAGATGATTTCTATACAGAGTACGAGTAACCGCAAATCTTTACTATTGATACACTAAAGACTCAAAATAAAAGAATAGAGGTATCTGCTTGCAGATACCTCTATTCTTTTATTTTGAGTTATAATATTACTCAGCACGCAAAGTGAAACGCTGGAAACCTGTTGCTGTAAGTTCCTTATCAAAACCTTTCAAGAAATCGGCAACAGTAATCTTCTCGTTCTGGCAATATCCCTGCTGCAAGAGGCAAACCTCCTTGTAGTACTTCTGGATACGACCATCTGCGATACGTGCAATCATAGCCTCGGGCTTACCCTCTTCACGAGCTTTCTCCTCGGCAACAACACGCTCTTTAGCAATCAAAGTAGGATCAAGATCCTCGCTTGTAAGTGCAAGAGGAGCAGAAGCTGCAATCTGCATAGCAACCTCGTGACCAGCCTCATCGTTAGCCTGGTTAAGAGCTACCATGGTACACAGCATGTTCTTCTTCTGATGATTATATGTGTATACATTCTCGGCAACAAGAGTCTTGTAACCATCGAGCTCCATCTTCTCGCCAGTGATACCTGAACGAGCGACAACAGCATCCTGTACAGTACCCTCACCCAAAGGAAGAGCCTTTACCTCTTCGATTGTAGTACACTTAGCAGCTACTGCTGCATCGAGGATGTCCTGAGTCAACTTAATGAAATCAGCACCCTGAGCAACGAAGTCAGTCTCACACTTAAGAGCTACAATTGCAGCAAAGCCATTCTCAGCCTTTACAAGAACACAACCCTCAGAAGCCTCACGGTCACTACGCTTAGCAGCTACCAACTGACCCTTCTTACGGATAATCTCAATAGCTTTGTCGAAATCGCCCTCACCCTCGGTAAGTGCATTCTTACAATCCATCATACCAGCTCCGGTCATTGCACGTAGCTTGGCAATATCAGCCATTGTTACAGCCATAGTAATTAAATTTTAATCGTTAAAAATAAATTATTCTGCAGCGTTCTCTGCACCCTCAGCCTCAGCAGCCTTGTTTGCACGTGCACGTGTTGTGCGACGGCGTGCAGGTTTCTTCTCTGCATTCTCATCCTCACCCTCAGCGGCCTCAGCGTCGATCTTCTCAACCTTACGCTCCTCAAGACCCTCAGCGATAGCAGCACAGCAAGCATCGAGGATAACCTCTACTGACTTTGTTGCATCGTCGTTAGCGGGAATTACGTAATCTACGTCACCGGGGTTAGAGTTTGTATCCACGATAGCGAATACGGGAATACCAAGACGGTTAGCCTCGTGAACGGCAATATTCTCTTTCAATACATCAACTACGAAGATAGCAGAGGGAAGACGTGTAAGATCGGCGATAGAACCAAGAGTCTTATCCAACTTAGCACGCTGACGAGAGATCTGGAGAACCTCACGCTTTGAAAGATTTGCATATGTACCATCCTGCATCAACTTATCGATGGTTGTCATCTTCTTCACAGCCTTGCGGATTGTGGGGAAGTTTGTGAGCATACCACCGGGCCAGCGCTCAATAACGTAAGGCATACCTACTGCCTGAGCCTTCTCAGCTACGATCTCCTTAAGCTGTTTCTTTGTAGCTACGAAGAGAACTTTCTTACCGCTCTTTGCAATCTGCTTCAAAGCCTCTGCAGCAGTGTCAACCATTGCGGCTGTCTTATGCAAGTCGATAATGTGGATACCGTTACGCTCCATGAAGATGTAGGGAGACATAGCAGGGTTCCATTTACGTTTGAGGTGACCGAAGTGTGCACCGGCCTCCAATAGTGTTTCAAATGAAATTCTTGACATTGTTTTAAAATTTAAATCGTTTACCTTCTTTTTAATTAATTCTAACCAACCTCCAAGGTAGCCCGTCTTTATAAACAGAGCATTGTAAGTTACGCTACCATGTGCAATAATATGCTAAAATCCGACGGAGTCCTCAGCGGTTTAGATACTAAACGTCTCTTTTCGGGCCGAATATTAACGTTTACTGAACTGGAATCTGCGACGAGCTTTTGGCTGACCGGGTTTCTTACGCTCAACCTCACGAGCATCGCGGGTAAGGAATCCTTCTGAACGAAGAGCCTTCTTATCCTCGGCATTGAGTTTTACAAGTGCACGTGCTATAGCCAAACGCAAAGCCTGTGACTGACCGGTAAAACCACCACCGTCCAAGTTAACCTTAATATCGTACTTCTCGACTACATCAAGCTTCAACAGAGGCTGTTTTACAACATACTGAAGAATGCTTGAAGGAAAATAATCCTGCAGATCCTTATTGTTAATAGTAATCTTACCGGTACCCTCAGTAACAAAGATACGGGCAACTGCGCTTTTACGTCTGCCTAATGCATTAACCATTTCCATCTGCTTTCTTATTTATAAGAGTTAATATCAATTGTTTTAGGAGTCTGAGCTGCATGATTGTGCTCGGGACCCTCGTAAATATAAAGGTTTTTCATGAGGTGATCGCCAAGACGTGATTTAGGCAACATACCACGAACCACATGCTTGAAAAGACGCTCGTAACCCTTGTAACCTTTAGCCACGTCTGAGGGGCTAAAAGATTTCTGACCACCGGGATAACCCGAGAAACGCAAATAAACGCGATCTGTCCACTTGTTACCAGTCATCTTAACCTTGTTTGCATTGATAATAATCACATTGTCACCACAATCTGCATTGGGTGTAAAGCAAGGCTTATACTTACCTCTAAGAATCTTGGCAACCTTTGAGCCAAGACGACCAAGAACCTGGTCTGTAGCATCTACAACAACCCACTCTTTGTTAGCTGTTGCCTTGTTTGCTGAAATTGTTTTGTAGCTTAAAGTATCCACTTTAATTCATTTAAATAAGTTAATAATTCCAAATCACGACACCACTCTACCACACATAACGGAATTTCAGTGTTGCAGAAACCCTCTTCACGCTTCGCCCAAGCAGTTGGCTAGACCGCTCTTTATGCTAACTCAGAGACCTGTAGTGCCAAAAGCCCATAATAAGGACTGACAATAATCGGCTTGCAAAATTACTTCTTTTCAATGGAATAGCAAAGGAAACAAAAGTTTTTTTCAAAAAAAATAGAAAAATATTTGCGAGTAAAGAAAAAAGCCGTACCTTTGCATCGCATTTAAGCAAATGCCCAGATGGCGGAATCGGTAGACGCGCTGGTCTCAAACACCAGTGGGGCAACCCATCCCGGTTCGATCCCGGGTCTGGGTACTGAAACGGAGAAAGTTGAAAAACTCTCTCCGTTTTCTTTT
>JAFWBM010000004.1 GCA_017507105.1 Bacteroidaceae bacterium | reverse complement strand
GCAACTTCTGTTCATAAGTTGCAAGCAACATTATTCAGCCGTTGCAAACTTGCCGCTGCAAGCCTGTCTGCTTGATGCAGGATGCTTCGGAACTCGCTATGCTCAAACATCCTCGCATTATTACCTGCATCAATCAGGGCTATACGCTGTAATTTCGAATGTGTCGTTCCTTTTTAAAATTACCTTTATATACAGTTCCCTTGTGATGCTGAGTAACTTTAAATGATGCAGCACATTCGAGAGCAGAATGTGTGTCCGAGCATTTATAAGAAAAAGTGCTAGAATGTTTGAGTATCTGCTTGCAGATAGGAGTTTCGCAGCACCTTATAAATGCGAGAAAGCCACACATGGCAAGCGAGCAACGAATGAGTAATATTGCCGGTTGGCAATTTACGAACAGGAGGCAGTGAGCGACTGATCGAATATGTGCTGACGTTTTTTGCTACTTTTTGACACCAAAAAGTAGATTATAAATTTAATTTAACTGAAAGTACAACCGTACGGAATACCGAGAACTTTAAAGAGAGGATTATCAAATACTTGAGATGTTTTAATGTTTTTACAACCCTATGATTATTTAGGGGATTGCAATTGATGACACAAGCTAATAGCATCCCACGCGGTACGAACTACGTCCGTACTTCGCGTGACTAACTGCTGCTTGTGTCATCGATTGGTTTGAACAAATTCCGAAGCATCATCCTAATTAGTCTTGTAATGCCCCTTGCGATGCAATGTAACTTTAAATAATACAGCACATTCGAGAGCACAATACAGAGAGAGATGACAAGCAAGCAACGAATGAGTATCGTTCTTAATACCAATAACCTTAAAGATAGTAATCTTTTTATATCACATTGTGACCATTGCATACACAAAATTGCTGTTGAGTCTATTAAACAACAGAGAGAATATTTGCAAAATGTTACACAAATAAACAGAATAAAGAAAATTTGCAACCATAATATTTAATTATCTAAAAAATTGCATTATTTTTGCAACGTATCGACCTTAAAAGGGTCGTTTTTAATTTACCTGACATTATAATAAACCATGAGCGATAGATTATTCATTTTCGACACAACACTGCGTGACGGTGAACAGGTACCTGGTTGCCAACTTAATACAGTTGAGAAAATTCAAGTTGCAAAACAGCTTGAACAGTTGGGAGTAGACTGTATAGAGGCCGGATTTCCCATATCAAGTCCAGGCGATTTCAACTCGGTGATAGAAATTTCAAAAGCAGTCACATGGCCCACTATTTGCGCGCTAACACGTGCTGTAGAGAAGGACATAGACATTGCTGCCGAAGCACTTAAATATGCCAAGCGCAAACGCATACACACAGGGGTGGGCACATCCGACTCGCATATAAGATACAAGTTCCGCTCAACACGCGAGAAGATAATTGAGACTGCTGTTGCAGCTGTTAAATATGCCAAACGTTATGTAGAGGATGTTGAGTTCTATGCCGAGGATGCAGGACGCACCGACAATGAGTATCTTGCACGCGTGGTAGAGGCTGTAATAAAAGCCGGTGCCACAGTGGTAAACATCCCCGACACAACCGGATATTGCCTGCCAACGGAATATGGCGAAAAAATAAAATATCTTATGGAGCATGTAAACGGTATAGAGAAAGCTATACTCTCTACACACTGCCACAACGATCTGGGAATGGCAACGGCAAACACCCTTGCAGGAGTAATAAATGGAGCACGACAGGTAGAGGTCACTATTAACGGTATTGGCGAGAGGGCCGGAAACACCTCGCTCGAGGAGATTGTGATGATTACAAAGTGCCACCCCGCACTATCTATAGAGACTAACATAAACACACAGAAGATATATCCTACGAGCCGTATGATATCGAGCCTCATGAACATGCCCGTACAACCAAACAAGGCTATTGTGGGACGTAACGCCTTTGCCCACTCCTCGGGAATACATCAGGATGGTGTGCTTAAGGATGTGAGTACATACGAGATAATGAATCCCAAGGATGTGGGTATAGATGACAACTCTATTGTACTTACCGCACGTAGCGGACGCGCAGCACTGAAATATCGTCTGTCGGTGCTTGGCGTAACACTTGACGATGACAAGCTGAACGAGGTATATCAGGAGTTCCTGCGTCTTGCCGACAAGAAAAAGGAGATTCACGATGATGATATATTGGTATTGGCTGGTGCCGAGCGTAGCAGTAACAAGGGTATCAAACTCGACTATCTGCAGGTAACAACAGGCCTTAACATTCGTTCGGTGGCAAGCATAGGACTGCGTATTGCCGGGGAACTGTTCGAGAGTGCTGCAACAGGAAACGGTCCTGTAGATGCAGCCATAAATGCTTTAAAGAATATTATAAGAAGAGAAATGGTGTTGCGTGAGTTTACTATTCAGGCTATAAGCAAGGGTAGCGACGACATGGGTAAGGTACACATGCAGGTGGAGTACAACAACCATGTATATTATGGTTTCGGTGCCAACACCGACATTGTAAGCGCATCGGTAGAGGCTTATCTCGACTGTATAAACAAATTCCAAGAATAAGAGAAAAAGATGAATACACTTTTCGACAAAATTTGGGATGCACACGTAGTGCAGAAGGTTGAGGATGGCCCGACACAACTCTATATAGACCGTCTGTACTGCCACGAAGTGACATCGCCACAGGCTTTTGACGAGCTACGCAGGCGTGGCATAGGTTGCCTGCGTCCCGAAAAGATTTTCTGCATGCCCGACCATAACATCCCCACAATAAATCAGGAGAGACCTATAGAGGAGCCTATATCGCGCAAGCAGGTAGAGACACTTGTAAAGAATGCCGAGGAGTTCAATCTGGAACTTTTCGGTATGATGCATTCCAAAAACGGTATAATACATATTGTAGGTCCTGAACTTGGACTGACACTGCCGGGTATGACTATCGTATGTGGCGACTCACACACATCGACGCATGGTGCTATGGGCGCCATAGCATTTGGAATAGGAACAAGCGAGGTGGGTATGGTTATGGCATCGCAATCTATTCTGCAACAGAAACCAAAAGTCATGCGCATAAGCATCGAGGGGCTACCGGGCAAGGGGGTTACAGCAAAGGATATTGCACTATATATTATGTCAAAGATGACAACAAGCGGCGCAACAGGCTACTTTGTAGAGTATGCAGGAAGTGCAATACGTTCCCTAAGCATGGAGGGACGTCTGACCCTATGCAACCTGTCGATAGAGATGGGGGCACGCGGTGGAATGGTTGCACCCGACGAGATAACCTTCGAATATATAAAAGGACGCGAATATGCACCCAAAGGAGAGGCTTGGGAGAGAGCTGTTACATATTGGAAAAGTCTGCACAGCGACGAGGATGCAATCTTTGACAAGGAATACACATTCAGGGCCGAGGATATTGAACCTCGGATAACATACGGCACAAACCCGGGTATGGGTATGGGCATAACAGAGAGGATACCTGCTTTGGAGAGTATCGACGAGGCAGGACGCGCATCATATATAAAGTCTTTGGAGTACATGAACTTTGCACCGGGCGAGTCGCTTCTGGGGCATCCTATAGATTATGTCTTTATAGGTTCATGTACCAACGGGCGCATAGAGGATTTCAGAGCCTTTGCACAGATAGTTAAAGGACGAAAAAGAGCCGATAATGTAACAGCATGGGTTGTGCCCGGCTCATGGAACGTTCAGCGACAAATAGTGAAAGAGGGAATTGACAAGATTCTGAAGGATGCGGGATTCGAGATACGTCAACCGGGTTGTTCGGCATGCCTGGCAATGAATGAAGATAAGATTCCCGAAGGAAAATATTGCGTATCTACCAGCAACAGAAATTTCGAGGGACGACAAGGACCCGGCTCACGCACTATACTCGCCAGCCCATATGTTGCTGCAGCAGCCGCTGTAACAGGCTGCATAACAGACCCCAGAGAGCTATTGTAACCCGAAGAAAACAAGTAACGAATATGAGCAAAGAGAAATTCAATATAATAACAGACAGTTGTATACCACTGCCACTGGAGAATATAGATACCGACCAGATTGTTCCTGCACGTTTTCTGAAAGCAACAACACGCGAGGGATTCGGAGATTATCTTTTTCGCGACTGGAGATACGACAAAGAGGGAAACCGCATAGATAGTTTTGTACTAAACAACCCTATGTACAAGGGACGCATACTTGTGGCAGGAAAGAATTTCGGCTGTGGAAGCAGCCGCGAACATGCAGCTTGGGCAATTGCCGACTATGGTTTCAGGGTAGTTGTCTCGAGTTTCTTTGCCGACATACACAAGAACAACGAATTGAATAATTTTGTGCTGCCCGTTGTTGTGAGCGAAGAATTTTTGAAACGATTGTTCGAAAGCATCTACAAGGATGCAACTACACAGGTGACAGTAGACCTCCCCAACCAGACTATAAGAAACAATGCTAACGGTGATTGTGAGCATTTCGAAATAAACGGTTACAAGAAACATTGCCTTATGAACGGACTCGATGATATAGATTTTTTGCTTGCCAACAAAGAGAAAATAGAGGAGTACGAGAGAAATGCAAAACAGTGTGACATTGATAGTTAATAAACTTAAATAGTCTATATAAACGGTTATTAAACGCTTTATTATAATATAAAACACATAATTTTAATTAACTTTGTATCGGAAAACTTTTATTCAAAAAAAGTTTTCCGATACAAAGTAATGAAAGAGTAATATATGAATATAAACATAGCAGTACTTCCAGGCGATGGAATAGGTCCGGAAATCATAGAACAAGCACTTAAGGTAACAGAGGCTGTGTGCAACAAATTTGGGCACACACTAAGCTACAGAAAGGGACTTGTGGGGGCATGTGCCATAGATGCCACAGGCAACCCCTACCCGGACGAGACGCATGCTTTATGTATGGAGAGCGATGCTGTACTGTTTGGAGCTGTAGGCGATCTGAGATACGACAATAATCCCAATGCCAAAGTACGCCCCGAGCAGGGATTGCTTGCCATGCGCAAAAAACTTGGATTGTATGCAAACATACGCCCCGTAACAACATTCAAATCGTTGATAGAAAAATCGCCGCTAAGAAGAGATATAGTCGAAGGAACCGACTTCATGTGCATAAGAGAATTGACGGGAGGACTATACTTCGGACGTCCGCAAGGACGCAGTGAGGATGGCAACACTGCATATGACACATGCGTATATACACGCGAGGAGGTTGAACGTATTGTGAAACTGGCATATGAATATGCAATGAAACGCCGTAAGAAGGTGACAGTAGTAGACAAAGCCAATGTGCTTGCGACATCACGTCTGTGGCGCGAAGTGGCAAAAGAGATTGCAGCACAATACCCCCAGATCGAGACCGAATTCATGTTCGTTGACAATGCAGCAATGCGTCTGATACAGTGGCCATCGTCATTCGATGTAATGGTTACAGAGAATATGTTTGGTGATATACTTACCGATGAAGGTTCTGTGATAACAGGCTCGCTTGGCTTGCTTCCATCGGCATCGGTAGGCGTACATACATCACTCTTCGAGCCAATACATGGATCATGGCCACAGGCTGCCGGAAAGAATATAGCCAATCCACTAGCAACTATATTGTCGGCTGCTATGATGTTCGAATATTCATTCGGACTCATGGAAGAGGGCAGGTTGATACGCGAAGCCGTCGACGCATCAATGGATGCAAACATTTGCACCGCCGACATACAATCGCAGGGTGCAGAACCTTACGGCACTAAGGAGGTGGGCGAGTGGATTGTAAATTATATCAACAACAAATAGCCAATAGAAAAAATGGCAAGAATAATAAGATTACTATTATGCGCAATGCTGCTATCAGTGGCAACAGACGTAGTTGTTGCTCAAAAGAGTGACAAAAAAAAATTTGTTCTTGTCATCGACCCGGGACATGGTGGGAAAGACCCCGGTGCTGTGGGACGAAAGGGCACAAAGGAGAGTCATGTAAACCTTGCTGTATCGAAACTGCTGGGCAGCATGATTGAAGAGAAATACAAGGATGTAAAAATAATATACACAAGAAAAAGTGATGTATACATCCCATTGATGAAACGTGCCCAGATTGCAAACACTGCAAAGGCCGATCTCTTTATATCGATTCATTCCAACGCCTCGAAAAACAGAAAGGCCACCGGATGCGAGACATTCACATTGGGTTCGGGAAGCAGCGCCGAAGCGAAGGCTGCTGCGAAATACGAGAACGAGGTAATTCTGCAAGAGGAAAATTTCGAGAAGGTATACAACGGATTCGACCCACGATCAAGCGAGAGCTATATCATTTTCGAACTGTTGCGAGGACACGATATGGAGAAGAGTGTCTCATGTGCCGAGTACATGCAACGTAACATGGTAAAACGAAGTAAGCTATACGACAGAGGTGTCTCCTCGGCTGGCTTCCTTGTTCTGCACCAAACAGCCATGCCTAGTATTCTTGTTGAACTCGGGTTCATATCAAACTTGAACGAAGAGAAATATCTGGCATCGAAGAACGGACAGAGACAGCTGGCAAAAGGCTTGTTCGAGGGGTTCGAGAAATACTATGCCGCTTGTAAGAAAACAGCAATATCGGAAAACAATAGTACACCCCCCACTGTTACCGAATGTGTCGAGGATAGGGAAGGGGCACAAGCAAGCCCTGCCAATAGAGATAAAATAATTTTCAAGGTACAGATTCTCACATCATCGAAAAAACTCAAAAGCAATGACAGTCGTTTAAAGGGTGTAAAGGCCGATTGCTATGTAGAAAATGGTATATATAAATACACCAGTGGAGAATCATCCGACTATAACGCCATTCTGCAAAAACGGAAAGAGTTATCAAAACTTTTCAAAGAGGCGTTCGTGGTTGCATTTAAAAATGGCAAGCGAATGAATACCGGCAAAGCTATCGAGGAGTTCAAAAAAAAATAAAAGCAAAAGATAAAAATGAAGAAGAACAAGTTTTTCTCTAAAGAATTTACCATAGGGGCAATTGGTATAGTGGCACTGTTGCTCGTATACTTCCTTATAAACTTTTTCAAGGGTATAGACCTTTTCAAGATGGGTGAGACCTATTATGTAAAATTCAACAATGTCAACCAACTTGTGAACTCCAGCCCGGTTTTCCTTAACGGTTTCAAAGCCGGCAACGTGCGCAACATCTACTGCGACTATGCCAACATGAAAGATGTGATAGTGGAGATTGAGATTGACAAACAGGTGCGCATCCCCATAGGAAGCACAGCAAAAATAAGCACACACATGCTTGGAGGTGCAGATATGAGCATAACACTTGCCGACAATGACAATTATATAGCTCCCGGCGACACAATAAATGGAATACACGACCCCGGTATAGCAGGAGAAGCAAGCGAGAAGATTATGCCGGCACTCGACAACATGTTGCCGAAGGCCGACTCTATTTTGACATCACTTAATACCCTGCTGGCAAATCCTGCACTCGTAGCATCTATAGAGAATATCGGCAGCCTCACAAACAAACTGAACAAGACTACTCAGGAACTTAACAACCTGCTGGCAAACGATATTCCACAAATAACAGGACGTATGATACAGATTGAAGACGATGTACTTGCCATGAGTTCGCAACTGAAAGAGGTTGACTACAAGAGGATTATCGCTACACTCGACAGCACAATAACTGACTTAAGCAGTATAGCATCGGCTATTGAAAGCGGCAAAGGAACAATGGGATTGTTACTAAAAGATACCACTCTTTATAACAACCTAAACAGAACTACAGAAGCTGCAACCGCCCTGCTAAACAACCTGCGTGAGAATCCAAAACGATATGTTCACTTCTCACTGTTTGGAAAGAAAGAGAAACAGTAATGTATAACAATGGGGAGCTTTGCTCCCCATTGTTATACATTACTGTTTTGCAATCACTTACAAAAGAATATCCTATCAACGACCTTGCCATCCCTTGTAACAATCTCAAGGGTATACACTCCCTCGGCAATACCACTGACACCGATGGTGGTCGAGTAAGGTCCGTTATAGATGCCGGCACCGACAGCATCGCGCAAAATAACACGCATACCCCAATCGACAGGCTCGGGCAACAGGAATGAACGACGCTTGAAAACAGAAGAGTAACCTTTGTTGCTCCAATAGGCTGCAACACTCTCGGTGCCATAAGCATCCACTGCTGTAACAGCACAATTTATATTACTATAGGGCGAGGCAGACCAAAGAAATGTGGTATCGGCCTGCATGGTTGAAACCAAAGAGGAGACATCATTAATGTCGGGTATTGAATCGGACGATATATATACATTGTAACGCATAGCAGGATGCCCCGTAGAACTATCCACACTACTCCATCGTAAACTGAGGGTATCGCCTCTGTAACACCCATGTATAAACTCGGGAGCGGCAGGCAGAGTGTTACTACACCATGTCATAGGAGGTATAAGAGCTTTATATCGATGCAGTGATGCATATACGTCAAAGAAATTACAGGTACTATCGAGAAGATGATGTGTGCGGAACATTACACTTCCCGAAGCACCGGCTGTGCGCGAAGTGAATAGCTGACGCTGCAGTTCCAATACTGGCCACCCTCCATACTCGGGCAAAAGGCGATAGGTACCCATTCCGGGGGCTATATGGCGAGAGTGGGAATTTTCGCTCCAGTCGAGAACGAAAGGATAAAAGTCGTTACCCTTGAAATAGAGCATCGGGAAAAGAGCATCCATTATACCCAATCGCATCCACTCTTGCGCATCCTGAAAAACAGTCTCTCTGGCATTCCACCCAAGTGAAGAGTAAGATGTCAGGTCGTCATGCTTCCCCAGAGGGGCACAGCTGACCCTCACCCAGGGTTTTGCCTCCTTGACTGTAGTATAGACACGCTCAACAATATTTGTAATATTTGAGCGGCGCCAATCGGCAAGTGTAAGACCTTTTCCATATCGCTTATGCAGACTGCCGTCAGGATATCCCTTGGGACGGTCGGGATATCGAATGTAATCGAGGTGTATACCGTCTACATGATAATTGTCTATAATCTCCTTTACGATGGTACAAAGATAATCGGCCACAGCCGGCTCGCCGGGTTCCATATACCAGTTATCCTTATAGTAGCGGCAAAGTTTCGGTTTTCTCTTCTTCAAAGACATGCGCCCTTGCTCGCGTACATATGTTGCACTTCCCAAAGGTAATGCCACAACCCAGGCATGTAGTTGCATGGAGCGTTTATGGCACTCCTCTATAGCAAAAGCCAACGGATCGTAACCGGGACTTTTGCCGGAGGTTCCTGTGAGAGCCTTTGCAAAAGGCTCAATCGACGAGGGATATATCACATCGCCTCTGACACGGGTTTGCAACATCACACAGTTGATATTCAACATTTTTAGAGAATCGAGGATTGCAACAAGTTCACTCTTCTGTACCTCGATATCGGATACAGATTTAACCTGTGTGCGCGGCCAATCAAGATTCTCGATTGTTGTAAGCCACACCGCTCTATACTCATGCTTGGGATAGCACGTCTGCCCTGCTGAGAGCAACGGCAAAGAGAGTAAAGAATATATATATATTAATCTTAATATACGCATACAAAAAAATATCACAAAAATACTCATTTTACCCTTTGCATAAGTAAGGATATCCGAATTATTTTGTAATTTTGCATGAATAACAGAAGCAGAAGATTAAGGTTTTTACTATACCAATTCACACAGCTGCTTTCTGTTCAATGGGTAAGTATATACAACTCAATTCATAAAACTATTGCAGTATGACAAAAGTAAAGAAATTCATCACTTGTGACGGAAACCAAGCGGCAGCTCACATTGCCTATATGTTTTCCGAGGTAGCAGCCATCTACCCTATCACACCCTCATCGACAATGGCAGAGTATGTTGACGAGTGGGCAGCACAGGGTCGCAAGAACCTCTTTGGCGAGACAGTATATGTTCAAGAGATGCAATCGGAGGGAGGTGCAGCCGGTGCGCTTCACGGTTCATTGCAGGCCGGAGCGCTCACCACTTCGTTTACAGCATCTCAGGGTCTTCTGCTGATGATTCCCAACATGTACAAGATTGCAGGCGAGCTTCTTCCTTGCGTTCTTCATGTATCGGCACGTTCGATTGCAGGTAGTTCACTCTGTATCTTTGGCGACCACATGGACGTAATGGCTTGTCGTCAGACAGGTTTCGCAATGCTTTGCGAGGGCTCTGTACAGGAGGTTATGGACTTGGCAGCCGTTGCTCATCTTTCAACAATCAAGAGCCGTATTCCTTTCTTGAACTTCTTTGACGGATTCCGTACATCGCACGAGATTCAGAAGATTGAGATGATTGAGCAGGAGGAGATTGCACACTTGGTTGACTGGGATGGCGTACAGGCATTCCGCAACAGGGCATTGAGTCCCTCATCACCCGACACACGCGGTACTGCCGAGAACCCCGAGACATTCTTTACACATAAAGAGGGTGTCAACTCTTACTACGAGGCTGTTCCTGACATTGTTGCAGAATATATGCGTGAGATTTCGGCTATCACAGGCCGTAGCTATGCGCCTTTCACATACTATGGTGCCGAGGATGCAGACCGCGTAATTGTGGTTATGGGTTCGGCAAGCGAGGCTGCAAAGGAGACTATCGACTACATGGCAGCACGTGGCGAGAAGGTCGGTCTTGTTTCGGTACACCTCTATCGTCCCTTCTCACTCAAGTATCTTGCAGCTGTAATGCCTAAGAGCGTTAAGCGTATCGCAGTGCTTGACCGTACAAAAGAGCCCGGCAGCAATGGTGAGCCTTTGTATCTCGACATCGTTGAGGCATTCGCTACACACGAGGAGCTAAAGGCTATCAATCCTGTAATCGTAGGCGGACGTTTCGGACTTGGTTCAAACGACACAACTCCGGCTATGATTATGTCGGTATACGAAAACCTTGCACTCCCCACTCCCAAAAATCACTTCACAATTGGTATCGTTGATGACGTTACATTCACATCACTTCCCAAGAAAGAAGAGATTGCAGTTGTTGACGGCATGTTCGAGGCTAAGTTCTATGGTCTTGGCGCAGATGGTACCGTAGGTGCAAACAAGAACTCTATCAAGATTATTGGTGAGAACACCGACAAGCACTGTCAGGCATACTTCTCATATGACTCAAAGAAGTCGGGAGGTTTCACCTGCTCACACCTGCGTTTCGGTGACAAGCCTATCCGTAGCACATATCTTGTAAATACTCCTAACTTTGTTGCTTGCCACGTACAGGCTTACCTGCGTATGTACGATGTAACACGCGGCTTGCAGAAGGGCGGAACATTCCTCTTGAATACAGTATGGAACGGCGAGGAGCTTGCTCAGCACCTGCCCAACAAGGTAAAGAGATATTTTGCCGAGAACGACATAACAGTTTACTATATCAACGCTACCAAGATTGCACGCGAGATTGGTTTGGGTAACCGTACAAACACAATCCTACAAAGCGCTTTCTTCCGCATCACCGGTGTTATTCCCGTAGATCTCGCTATCGAGCAGATGAAGAAGTTTATCGTTAAGTCTTACGGTAAGAAAGGTCAGGACATTGTTGACAAGAACAATGCAGCAGTAGATCGCGGTGGCGAATACAAACAGCTTACCATTGACCCCACATGGGCTAACCTTCCCGATGATGCACCCATCGTACGTGACGAGCCCGAATTCATCACAAACGTTGTACGTCCCATCAATGCACAGGATGGAAATAACCTTCCCGTTTCTGCATTTGCAGATATAATGGACGGTACATGGCCCTGCGGCACATCGGCTTATGAGAAACGCGGTGTAAGTGCATTTGTTCCCAAATGGAACTTTGAGAACTGTATTCAGTGCAACCGCTGTTCATACGTATGTCCTCATGCTTGTATACGTCCTTTCGTTATGGACGAGCAAGAGGCTGCAGGCCTTGACGCAGCTAAGATTGAGATGAAGGCTCCCGCTGCTCTCAAAGGCATGCAGTTCCGCATACAGGTTGGCGTTATGGACTGTCTCGGTTGCGGTAACTGTGTTGACGTATGTCCCGGCAATCCCAAGTTGGGCGGTAAGGCTCTCGAGATGGTTCCCTTCGAGGACGAGAGAGGCGAGGCTGCAAATTGGGACTACTGCGTTAAGAATGTAAAGAGCAAGCAGAACCTTCTCGATATCAAGAGCAATCCTAAGAACTCACAGTTCGCAACACCTTTGTTCCAGTTCTCAGGTGCATGTTCGGGTTGCGGCGAGACTCCTTATGTAAAACTAATCAGCCAGCTATTCGGCGACCATCAGATTGTAGCTAACGCAACAGGTTGCTCATCAATCTACTCTGCATCTGTTCCCTCTACTCCTTATACTAAGAATGAGAATGGCGAAGGTCCCGCATGGGCAAACTCACTGTTCGAGGACTTCTGCGAGTTTGGTCTTGGTATGAAACTTGCCGAGAATAAGATACGCGAGCGTCTGGCACGCCTATTCACAGAGGTACAGAGCTGTGACTGCTGCACAGAGGAGTTCAAGGCTCTTGCACAGAAGTGGCTCGAGAACAGCAACAGCTCGGATGTTACAAAGGAGATTGCTCCTGCCATCATCGCAGCATGCGAGGCTTGCGACTGCGACAAGTGCAAAGAGATTCTTAATATCAAGCAGTATATAGTTAAGCGTTCACAGTGGATTATCGGTGGTGACGGTGCATCTTACGATATAGGTTACGGTGGTCTCGACCACGTAATCGCATCCGGTCAGGATGTAAATATCCTTGTACTCGATACCGAGGTATACTCTAACACCGGTGGTCAGGCTTCTAAGTCGACTCCTCTTGGTGCTATTGCTAAGTTTGCAGCATCGGGTAAACGTATCCGCAAGAAAGACTTGGGTATGATTGCAACATCATACGGATATGTATACGTTGCTCAAATCGCAATGGGTGCAAGCTACGACCAGTGCTTGAAGGCTATACGCGAGGCAGAGGCCTATCCCGGTCCTTCACTCGTAATTGCATATGCTCCCTGTATCAATCACGGTATCCGCAAGGGTATGGGTAAAGCACAGGCTGAGCAGGCTGCAGCTGTTGAGTGTGGTTACTGGCACTTGTGGCGTTACAACCCCGCACTCGAGGACGAGGGCAAGAATCCCTTTACACTCGACAGCAAAGAACCTCAGTGGGATAAATTCCAGGAGTTCTTGCAGGGTGAGGTACGTTACGCATCACTTGCTAAGCAGTTCCCCGCAGAGGCACAGGAGTTGTTTACTGCTGCCGAGGGAATGGCTAAGAAACGCTACGCAAGCTACCAGCGTATGTCAAAGATGGATTGGAGCAACGAATAATTCCGTAGCTCTACAACAATAAAATCCATCCCGTTCACATAGATGTGAACGGGATGGATTTTATATAAAACTTCATTTTCAACTGAGTCGGGATAAGAGATAACATTTATACAGAACTGTATAGAATAAGTGCCGTTGAGATTAATCTCAACGGCACTTATTCTATAACAATGCTACTATGCAGTCCTAATCACGTGCCGATTTCAACGGATAAAGAAGACCACTTTTGTGAGAAATCCTAGCCTTTGCCGAACCGAAGTTCAATGCGAGATCGAGCAAAATAGGCAGATGATTATCATCATTTGTAACATGAAAATTTATTATCTCACGCTCTTTACCATCCCTCTCTTCTACAAGAGAAACTATAATACAGTCGTAATCATGTCCATCGTCCGACTTGGTACGTTTCTTTCCTCTATATATGAGGTGTTGGTTAGTAATGCGCTTACCGGTCGCTACAGGGAATGTCAGCCGTTGTCCTTTCTTAAGAGATGCAAAATCGAGTGTACGGGCATAGGCAAGAAGACTCATCATGTCGTACACATTACCTTTTACCAATTCCTCTTTGTACATCGGGGCATCTTTATCACGACGGTAATATTGTCGCACCTGCACCATTGAGTCGGACGGATAGCTGTACCACACCTCGTTGAGATAGTAGCGCTTACCCTCGGCTGACGCCTTACGATAATAGAGAGGGCGCAGGTCGGAGGTAAAAACGGTGGTAAGTGTATCACGCATGCGGAAGAAAGCATCTGCGGTCTTATTTGTGGTACTTAGTAACCTCATATACTGAGCACGCTGACCATTGAATATGGTATCTCTGATAACAAGTGATGCACCGCCAGCCTTTACCCATATGAACTTCCAATTGAAATAGAAGTTACATTCAAGAGTCTCGCCCGACTTAAATGCCGGTGTTTGCTTTATTCTCTGCGACATCATCGGCATAGAGAATAATAACAGAAACAAAAACGTTGTATACCTATATATTATTCTTTTATTCATTATCATTTAAAGTTACGCGTAGCATTCCTATTACGTTTCTTACGCTCTTTATCGGGTTTCTGTTTGGTTACCTCAAGGGGTTTCTGTTTATCAAATGGCAACGACAAATCCCAATCGTCCTGATCATATTCGAACAGTGCACGCAAATCGAGGGAATGGGGATAGTAGTAAACCTTCTCGGGCTGTATACCTTTGGCATAATCTCCTGTATCCCATACACCATTACCGTTATCATCCTTAAGCAGACGCAAGAAATATTTACCGGGTTTCACAAAATAGAACGTACACTTATCCTGCTTTGTCTTCTCTTTTGCCACCACATTGTCACTCTTATCCAATAACTGAACAATAGCACCCGTTCCGGCACCCTGAATACTTAGTCGCAATACAGCATACTCATCGAGCGAACGGAACTTCAATGTCTCGTCATATCTCTTTGATGTTCCACCATAAAGACTATGGAAAGCAGCCGAGTCAATCTGTACCTTATACGACTCTTCTGGACGCCATTCTGCATATATGGCATATGTTCTGTGATCTCCGTCTACGCTACGGAAAGCAAAAGGTATCTCAACCTTTGTTGAGTCGTTTACAACCTTCAACACATGTATATATGAGGTATCGATAGAGAGTAACGGTTCATCGAAACTGAAGAGATATGGCACATTGACATCGGATGTCCTTTTTGCCTTTATCTTAATCTCTTTGGTCGGAGGCACATAGATAGGAGGATTATCCTCATCATAATCACTACGACGTCGTGCTTGCTTGAGGAATCTCTTTTTGGCATCCTCGTACATACGCTGCTCCTCTTCCAGAACCTTTGCTCGTGACCTCTTCGGAGAGAGAGCAAGTGTATCGGTACAAGCAACAACCTGCATTGCCGAATCGAGTACATTATATGTTACAGCCAATCTAAGGGTGTCCATATAGTAAATGGTGGTATCCTTAAGCCAATACGTGATTGTATCGTTCTTGGCCGAAGGCTCAATGATAAAAGCATCCTCGGCATTGAAATTAAGCCCCTCTACCTTAGGAACAGAGTCGTTGCTGTCGGCAAAGAAGAGTGTAAAGCTATTGTGCTCCTTGCGTTGACTCTTAAGAAGATACTGTGAGTGAAACTCCTCATTGAAAGCTCTCAGCACCAAGTCGTCGGGTTGGAAACGTGTATATGGAACAAGCATTATCGAATCGATAGTGGTGCTGTCGCGCCATATTGTATCGGAACGCATAGCAGGTGTGGCAAAAGGCTCGACACTCCTGCCCAAAAATGCAATCTTCTCGCTCTTCTGATCAAAGATGTAGTTCTGATTGGCATCGGAGAGCGCATATATATTATATGCACCGGGAGCCAATCCCTTTATAGTGAAACGTCCACGACTGTCGGTGCGTGAGAGACGTTCAAAAGGTTTTGTTGTGAAAAGAGTATCACTGCCGGCAGCATAGGCACCAACCATAATGCCTTTTATAGGCTCGAGATTAGAGGCATCAACAACTGTTCCTGAAACAGCCAAGATGTCTACATTATCGGCTGTTGAGAATACAAATGCAAAATTTTCCAACGGGTTACCCTCATTATTATCTACAACGGCATCGTTAAAATCGATAGAGTATGTTGTATTGGGTTTAAGAGAGTCGAAAAGTTGTACAGTGATACGTTTTCCACTATACTTTATCTCGGGCATCTCGAGCTGGGGAGGGGATACTACAACTTTCTCGAAGGCATTGTCGAGCTTTATATTCTCATCGAATTGAAGTACAATCTTGCCATTATCCACTCCTGTGGCGAAAGCTTCGGGAGTACTGGAGATAAAGATCGGGGGCTCCTCGTCATAAGGACCACCATCGGGCCTGCCGATGCTTGCACATGCGGCAACCAGCAACAGAAAGGGCAGATAAGTTATTATATATTTTCTAAACATAACCTATTAACTATTCATTGACAACAATTCATCTATATATTGTCGACTATTGCTTAGACGGGGAACCTTATGTTGTCCTCCAAGTTTTCCTTTACTCTTGAGCCACATTTGGAACAAGCCCTCTTTAGCCTCAATAATCTCAAGCTGCTGCAAAGTTATATCCTTATAACGCTTAGCCTCATAGTCGGAGTTAACCTTCTGAAGTGTTTTGTCGAGTACCTCGGCAAAAAGGGCAGGCGAGTCGGGCGACTTGCTGAACTCTATAAGCCATTGGTGGCGACAACGTGCATCAGCCCCCATGAACACCGGTGCAGCAGTATATTCCGAGACCTGAGCATTGGTAGCGGCACACGCTGCTTTAAGTCCCTGCTCGGCATTATCCACTATCAGCTCTTCACCAAACGCATTAATAAAATGTTTTGTTCGGCCTGTTATTACAAATTTATACGGTTCCTTGCTTGTAAAACGGACAGTGTCACCCAACATATAACGCCATAGGCCACACGATGTACTGATTAGCATTGCGTAGTTCTTGCCAATCTCAACCTCCCACAGTGGTAACACCGCCGGGTTAGGCGACTCCAACTCATCCATAGGTATGAACTCGTAGAAGATATCATAGTCAATCATCAACAACATAGAACTGTCATCCGGGTCATTCTGTATACCGAAGAAACCTTCACTGGCATTATAGGTCTCCATATATTTCATATCAGGATTACAGATAAGTTGTCTGTATTGCTCACGATAAGGAGTAAAGGCTACGCCACCATGAAAGAAGACCTCGATATTAGGCCATACCTCATCCACGCTCTTTTTTCCTGTGATATCAAGCATATGCTTGAGCACTGCCATCATCCACGATGGAACACCGGATAGATTAGTAACATTCAGTCGGCTTGTAGCACGAGCAATCTTATCCATCTTCTCCTCGAAATCGCTAATAAGGGCTATCTCCTTACCTGGTACACGGAAAAGATTGGCAAACGGACTTATGTTCTCTATAAGGATTGCACTGAGGTCGCCAACAAGTGAATCTTTCACATTGTAGTTACTTGCATGGCTACCACCCAATACCAGACCTTTACCCGAGAAGAAACGGCTACCGGGGTTATTCTTTAGATATAGTGATACAACATCAAAGCCGCCCTTGTAATGGACATTCTGCAATCCACGCTTTGTTACCGGTATAAATTTACTTTTGTCATTCGTTGTACCCGAAGACTTTGCATACCAACGACAGCGGCCCTTCCACAAGATATCGCTCTCGCCATGACGCATACGGTCTATATACCCTTTAAGTGTCTCATAATCCTGAACACCCACCCTGGATGCAAAATCGCTATAACTACGTATGGCACTATAGTTATGTTTTACGCCCCACTCGGTTGCAGCAGCACACTCTACCAGACGACGCAACACCGCACTCTGTATCTCTTCGGTCCTGCTTGCGTATCTTGATACTTTATCGGCTCTGTGACAAATAAAGGGTCTTAACAAAGTTGTTTCGTTCATCATCCAATCACTTTTATTTTAAGCAAAGAGGGCTGATTGCAGCCCTCACTTGTAAAAGAGGATTTTTTACTTCTTATAGTTATCCAAACCTCCTTCGAGGAATTTTATATATCCATCGACATTCTTGTCATATGAATATGAACCATTCAAAGGATTACCATTATTATCTACAGGAACATAGAAAGGCTGAGTGTTTGCACCGAATTTAACACGTTGCAGATAACTCCATTTGTCACCGATAGTACGCAGTTTCTTTGTCTCGCCCTGCTCGTTTATAGTCATTATCTCGGGAAGAGGAGTCTTCTCGTCGACATATAGAGATATAAGTATATAGTCATTCTGCAGAATATCAATTACACGATCATCGGTCCACACAGCGGCCTCCATCTCACGGCAGTTTACACATCCATGACCTGTAAAATCGAGCAATACGGGCATACCTTTCTCCTTGGCTATACGCATACCCTCCTCATAGTCGTAACTTACAGGATGTATCACATTCTTGTTAAGACTGAAATCCTGTGTCCACATCGGAGGTGCAAACGCACTTATTGCCTTACAAGGAGCTCCCCAGAGACCGGGTATCATATATACAGCAAAAGCAAGTGATGCCAAGGCTAGGAAGAAACGAGGAACAGATGTTTTACTCTCGTCTTCGTCATCATGGGGGAAACGTATTATATTCAACAGGTATAGTCCCAGACATACAAAAAGCACAATCCACAAAGCAAGGAATACCTCACGATCGAGAAGTCTCCAACCATATGCAAGGTCGGCAACAGAGAAGAACTTCAACGCAAATGCCAACTCTATAAAACCAAGAACAACCTTTACGGTATTCATCCAACCGTCGGAACGAGGAGCCTACTTAAGCAATGTAGGGAATATTGCAAAGAAGGTAAAAGGAAGTGCCAATGCTATAGCAAAACCTAACATTCCTATTGCAGGGCCGAAGAAAGAGCCTTCGGTAGTCATCTCTACAAGCAGGAATCCGATAATGGGACCTGTACAAGAGAATGATACAAGTGCCAGTGTAAATGCCATAAAGAATATACTTATAAGACCTGTAGTGTTGCTCGCCTTCTCATCGACTTTATTTACCCATGACGATGGCAAGGTAAGTTCGAATCCACCGAGGAACGATGCACCGAAGAGTACCAGCAACAGACAGAACAGTATATTGAACACTGCATTGGTAGATAGTGCATTCAAAGCACTAGCACCGAATGCCAGCGTAACAAAAAGACCCAAAGCAAGATATATCACAATAATAGAGATACCGTATGTTACAGCCTCGGTCAAAGACTGTTTGCGGCTCTTTGTACGTTTAAGGAAGAAGCTCATTGTCATGGGGATGATAGGCCATACACAAGGTGTCAGCAGCGCGATAAAACCTCCACCGAGACCAAGCAGGAATGTCAGCCACAACGAACGTTCTCCACTATCGCCAAAAGATTTCAGTTCATCCACCACAGGAGTCCACAAAGCCTTTATATATTCGTCATCGTCAGAATCATCATCAGCATTATCTTCCTTTACTGGTTCCTGCTCGCTTTTCTCTTCAGCAACCTTTTTTACAGGCTCAACCTCCTTGACCGATTCTACACTCTTGACAGGAACAGCTGGTTTCTTCTGCTCAACTACAGGTTTCTCTACAGCAGCTTTTGCGATATCAGCCTTACCGGTGATTGTAAAATCATAATTTGTGGGAGGCAGGCAGTTCTGGTCGTTGCATGCCCCATACTGCAAATAACCCTCGACACTGTACTCCGATGCTGTTATCTTTATTTTTTGAGTAAAGACAGCAACATTCTCGAAATATTTAACCTGCATCTCGAACATAGGGTCGTACATCTCTATGACACCGGCAGCAGGAGTCAACTTACCAACCAACTCGGCACCTTTAATGGCATCTATGTTCAAAGTAGCCGATGTCGGTCCACCCTCAGGCAAATCTGTAGAATAGAGATGCCATCCACTTTCTATTGATGCAGTGAATGTCAATACAGCTTCGCTACCATCAACTTTAAATGAGTGTTCCATTACTATAGGGTTATGGAACTGTGCATACATTTGTGCTGCAACAAACAGCATCAAAATTGTCAGAATCTTTTTCATAAGTCTATATTTAAATCTATTTATCTTCTTAAAATCCTATATTCAAACATATTATAATTCCATTGGATTTTTACGTATCCTCCAATCTGCCGGATACATATTATTTGCCCTATTGCCTACGTTCTTGACAAATCCCAACGGGACATCCCTATAAGTGAGCAACAAGAAACCTATGGGTGCCGTAGGTAGCGTCAACGACTCGCGATGCAGATATAGCAAAGCCTGCTCACGCTCGACCTGAAGACTATTAAATGCATCTCGATTAAGCACGCTGCTCATAGCCAATGCATGATGAGGTATAGGTTTTTCATTCTTAATCTGAGCCAATGGCAATGCCGCGTGTAACACTTTCAACTTGGTCTGCAATGCCATTACTATATTAGTATATTTCTTGGGGAGAGCCACAGCCATATCATTATTCATGATAAAGTCATAATATTCTGCATCCTTTATCCATGATGCCACTATCCCCTTTATCTTTGATGTACATGGTTTAATACGCTGCTGACGCGGTTGCAGTGCTGACTGTGAACCGTTTTTACGCAATAAAGCCATAAAAAGTCCCTCACCTCGTGTAAAACCGGGAATAAAACGACATACCGGAGCACCGTTGTCGGTGAGACTACCGGTTATACCCCAATCGGAAGGCACCTCTACGGGAAGCACCTCGGCTCCCAATTCTGCTGCTATCCAATCGACGCAATCCTCATTCTCTTCCCTGTTAAAGGTACATGTACTATACACGAGGAGACCTCCGGGGCGCAATGCATCCCATACATCCGATAGTATCTGACGTTGACGCTCTGCACATTGTCTGACATTGGCCTGTGTCCACTGCTCTACGGCGTATGCATCCTTACGGAACATACCCTCGCCAGAGCAAGGAGCATCAACTAGAATTAAATCGAACATTCCCCTGAATAGTGCAAAATCACGCGGCTCGTTCCTTGTAACTACAGCATGCGGATTCCCCCATTTTGTTATATTCTCGGCAAGTACCTGAGCCCTTAGAGGGAGCGGTTCATTGGCAACCAACAGCGAACCTTGTGGCAACGACGAAAGCAAATGAGTGCTTTTTCCACCCGGCGCAGCACACAAATCAAGTGCGCACAAAGGAGCATCGACATAGCTCTTTATTACATGCTCCAGAAACATGGATGAAGCCTCTTGAACATAATAACATCCTGCATGAAACAACGGGTCTGCTGTAAACATAGGCCGTTCATGTAGATAGCATGCAGAAGAGGCCCAAGAGACCTTGTCCGCATCGGATGGCATACAATGCTTCGCTTCGTTATAACGCACACTGACAATAGGGGCTTTTTCCAAAGCCATAAGAAAGCGTTGGTATCTCTCTTCGCCAAAAAGCAATCTGGTGCGTTCTATGAAATCTGCTTTCAACTCCATCAACTAATACTTTTCACTTTGTTTGCCTATACTGCCATTAAGATAAGCTGCAAGCATATACAACTCCCGTTTTATTCAAGATATAATTATGCAAAGATACGAACAAACGAGCGAAAAATATAAAGCTTGCTTTGATATTTTTTACAGCGAGTGCAGTTTATGTTCGAAGTTTACTTCAAAGATACGAAAAAATAGCTCATAGGCAGTAAGTATTCCCCATTTAATTAGTAATAAATATAAATATTTATAATAAGAGAGGTCGGTAAACAGACAAGCAACAGAAAAAAGGCATTATAATTTTGCCATTAAGCAGCTTTGCACTACTTTTGTTGAAAAGCAAAGAATATAGAATGAAACAATATTTATCACTTTTAGAGAGAATACTTAGTGAAGGAGCTAAGAAAGAGGATAGAACCGGAACCGGAACACTCAGTGTTTTTGGCCATCAGATGCGTTTCAACCTTGAAGATGGGTTTCCGTGTCTCACTACAAAGAAACTGCACCTTAAATCAATAATACACGAACTGCTGTGGTTCCTGAACGGAGACACAAACGTGAAATACCTACAGGAGAACGGAGTGAGAATTTGGAATGAATGGGCAGATGAGAATGGCGACTTGGGGCACATCTATGGTTATCAATGGCGTTCATGGCCCGACTACGACGGTGGTCACATCGACCAGATAAGCGAAGTAATAGAGACCATAAAGAAAAACCCAGACAGCCGCCGCATTATTGTAAACGCATGGAACGTTGCAGATATCAAAAACATGAATTTGCCCCCCTGCCATGCAATGTTCCAATTCTATGTAGCCGAGGGTAAACTCAGCTTGCAACTGTATCAACGCAGTGCCGATTGTTTTCTTGGAGTACCTTTCAATATAGCATCCTACGCACTACTGCTACAGATGGTGGCACAAGTATGCGGACTGAAAGCCGGGGAGTTCATACATACACTCGGTGATGCGCATCTATATCTCAACCATATAGAGCAAGCCAAATTACAACTAACAAGAGAACCATATGCCTTACCACAGATGAGAATCAACCCCGACATAAAGGATATATTCTCATTCAAGTTCGAGGACTTCAGCCTTGAGAACTACACAGCCCATCCACATATCAAAGGTGTTGTAGCAGTTTAAGCCTATATACCATAAACCATCAGTAAAAAAAATGAAAGTAGCATTGATAGCAGCTGTTGCCCAGAATGGAGCAATAGGGAACGGCAACAAACTGATATATTGGCTTCCGAACGACCTAAAGAGGTTCAAGCAACTCACAACAGGACACACAATTATAATGGGCAGCAATACATTCCGTTCACTACCCAAAGGAGCATTACCCAACCGCAGAAATATAGTTCTTTCACGCAAGGAAGCGGAGTTCCCCGGTGCAGAGAAATTCACTTCGTTAGAGAGAGCTCTGAACTCCTGCAGAGAGGAAGACATTGTATTCATCATTGGCGGCGAGATGCTATACAAAAGCGCACTCCCACTCTCGGATATCCTATACCTTACAGAGGTTGAAGATACTCCAGAAGAGGCCGATGCCTTCTTCCCCACATTCGACAAAAAGGAGTGGCAGATAAGCGAAAAGGAGCGACACTGCACCGACGACAAGCACCTCTTCAATTACTCTTTCACCACCTACGAGAAGACATAAAGAGCAATTACCACTCACCACGCATTATTCGGCAACAACCAAATATGGAATAAGAAAGCGACAAGAACAATCTTGTCGCTTTCTTATTCCATATTGTAGTATTTTCTTAGCGTTGTGTTGCTGAATATACTATTGACAATGCCCATGCACGGCGAAGTTCCATCTTCACGTCGGT
The DNA here is from genome assembly GCA_017507105.1 of Bacteroidaceae bacterium. GTDB lineage: Bacteria > Bacteroidota > Bacteroidia > Bacteroidales > Bacteroidaceae > HGM04593. Next base: position 108,216 of record JAFWBM010000004.1, on the reverse strand, counting down.
AATAATACCCATCTTGGTATCTTTATCGGCCTTTATAGAAACCTTCATACGGGGTTTGTCGCGCTCAGCCAAACTCTCACGCTCATCCAAGATAAAGCTACGGATGTGTGATACTTCGGCATATTTATCATTCAACTGGATCTTACTTGCTGTACCATGCTTAGCACGGAACTCACGTGTAGGTTTACCAATATAGATATTAGAAACCAATGACTTACGCTCAAGCTTCTCCAGCTCAGTACCTTGCGGTGTCTTGAACTCCACCTTAAGCTCTACCTCACGCATTGATGTTACAATCATGAAGAAGAATAGGATAGAGAATATCAAGTCAGGCAAAGACGAGGTATTCAACTCAGGCATTTCTGCCTTTCCTTTATTCTGAAACTTACTCATAGCGTATTAATTTTGAGTTCCATAACTCTTTGGTTCAGCCTCTGATATCATACACTTATAATACTGACGTACTGCAAGCTGCTGATCTTCATTACACTCATTATATCCATATCCGAAGGTTCTGCGAGCAAGCTCGTCACGCAACTCATTGTATGCTCCGTAAAGCTCGTTCTCTATCTGGAAATAGAGGTCGTAGCTTGTCGCACGGTCTGTCACAAAAGAAATCACGTGGTTCTTTGTAACATTCTGTACTCCGAATGGAGCAGGAAGTTCAACGGGATGCAACTCCGGCAATTTGGGGTCATCGTTACGGTTATCAATGAAGTCCTTGGTCAACTGACGCAACTCGCCAAGTGTAATCTCGTGTGCCTCGCTGTTACCAACCTTAGCCATGATTTGGTTATGCATGTTAACGGTTACAACCATAGTGTTGCGCTGCTTTACCTTGGGAGCCTCTTGCTCTACATTCTCCTCGGGAGGATTGGGAAGGCGCACATGCAAACCACTATCGGTATCCATAGATGTGGTAATGAGGAAGAAGATTAGCAGAATGAACGAGATATCGGCAGTAGAACTGGCATTGATACCTGGAACTTTCTTTTTTCCTTTTGCCATTTTCTTCTAAAATTAAGCTTTAACTCTGTTTAATACCTTTGATATACCCAAGAGGTTCAATACTGTACACAATGCAGCAACAGCAAGAAGTACATACTGAACATAGATACAAACATCAGTCATCTTAAGTATATCTGTATCTGTAAATGCCTTACCGTTGTTCATTACGGGAGCATCATCTGATACAGCATATGCAACTGCAAATAGAGCTGCAAGCAACACCAAAGAGATCAAACCCTTAAGAGCCGACTTGGGATCGTCCTTAAGTTTTGAGAAGAACTGAATTACTGTAAAAATAAATACAGAAAGAACACATATAGCAAGCAGGGCATACATCCAATACATCAACAAATCGAGGTTTTCAGGATCGGTAACCATGCCTGCAGCAACCTGACTCATATTGTCATATCCTACAAAGTAGAACATGCATAACACTACCGCTGTGATAAGCATCAACGCGCGGAAGGTCCAGGTTGCAATTGAAACAGCACTACCAGCTTTCATACTTTTAATTCTATTAAGCTGTTAATATTACTTGTTAACGTTGTACTTTGTGAGCAAGTCGAGGAGAACAATTGAAGAATCCTCCATATCTGCATTGATAGACTCAATCTTAACAAGGATGAAGTTATAGAACACCTGAAGAACAAGAGCTACCACGATACCGTAGATAGTTGTGATAAGAGCGACCTTCATACCACCTGCAACGACTGTCGGAGAGATATCACCAGCTGCCTGGATTGTATCAAATGCCATAACCATACCGATCACAGTACCCAAGAATCCGAGTGAAGGAGCCATTGCGATGAAAAGAGTAATCCATGAGCAACCCTTCTCAAGCTCACCAGCCTTAACACCACCGTAAGAAACGATTGAACGCTCAACTACATCAAGACCGTCATCAGCACGAAGAAGACCCTGATAGCAGATAGAAGCAACAGGACCTGCTGTGTTACGGCAGATATCCTTAGCCTTCTCGATATCCTTGTCCTTAAGAGCTGCAGCAATAGCCTCCATGAGCTTCTTTGTATTAACCTGAGCAAGGCTCAAATAGATAATACGCTCAATACAGAAAGCAAGACCGATTACCATTGCGATAGCAACGAGTGACATAAACGCAGCATCACCCTCGATGAACTTAGTCTTAAGAGCCTTGTGGAAACCCTCAGTCTGAACCTCCTCTACGGGAGCGGGCTCCTCTACTGCCGCCTCAGCGGGCTCTTCAACTGTGGCTGTTGAATCAACTGCCTCTGTCTGAACATCTGCTGCAGGAGCATCCTGAGCCATTACCTGGGTAGTACCAAATGCGAACATACCCACCATTGCAACGATTGCAAAAAGCTTTTTCATGTTTGTAAGTTTTTAGAAGTTGTTTATTTTTAGGTTAAATATCATTAGTCATATAGCGGAAAGAGGGGGATTCGAACCCCCGATACGCTTTTGACGTATACACGCTTTCCAGGCGTGCCTCTTCAGCCACTCGAGCACCTTTCCTTAAGGGGCAATCGCCCGTAAACGGTTGCAAGTTACAAAAAAAATATAATTCACACTGCAATTTCGGGCAAAAGTAACTTTTTTTTTTCAATATCGTAAACATTTGGATAAAAACCTTTGTCCCAAATGCTAAAACATATTAAAAATAGGGAATATTTTATTATAGGTAACACTTTTTTGTAAAGTGTACCTAAAAAGATTCGGAAGGTTGAGAAGTTTTCGTTAATTTCGCATCAGCATAACAAACAATATAAGCATGCCCTCATTCATTGAATCCATATACAGAGTATTTGATATGATTAACCCCTATCATTGGGTTACATGGTTAAGGAATCGAGCTTTCGATCGGGGAATTATAGAGAGCAGATCATTTGAGATACCAGTCATATGTATCGGCAACATTACCGTAGGTGGCACTGGCAAGACCCCACACACTGAATACTTGATAAGATTACTGAAAAAAAAGTACAGGAGCGCGGTACTCAGCAGAGGATATGGCAGACGAAGCAAAGGATTCATAAAGGCTGAGAACTCCACAGGCATGCAACAAATAGGAGACGAACCATATCAGATAAAACAGAAGTTCAATGACATAACAGTTGCTGTAGACGAGAAGAGAGTGCACGGAATTGAGACTCTGCTGAAATTGGACAGCACATTACAGGTAATACTGCTTGACGATGCATATCAGCACAGATACGTAAAAGCAGGACTCAACATTTTGCTTGTAGACATAAACAGACCTTTGTGGCGCGACTCAGTCTTACCCATAGGACGATTAAGAGAATCGGTTGCCGGCATAGAACGTGCCGATATAATAATAGTAACAAAGTGCCCGACAGAAATAGAAAGAGAAAAAATCGAGGAGTGTAGCAAGAAGTTGCTCAACAAAAAAAAGAGTCCCATATTTTTCTCTACGATGCAGTATGGGGCCGTATATCCTCTCTTCCGAGAGAACTGCAAAAGCGTTGAATTGAAGGAGGGAATGGATATAGTTCTTATTACAGGTATAGCAAGGCCGGCTCCTCTTAAATCGTATCTGGAGAGTTTGGGAGCATCTGTCACACTAATGCAGTTCCCCGACCACCATATTTTCACAGAGAAAGAGCTACAAGAGATATGTGATAACATGGCCGGACTATCCAAAGAAAGCATTATAATAACAACCGAAAAAGATGCCACAAGATTGCAAGGACACAAGCAACTTCTGGATTCCATAAAAGAGAAAATGTATGTCATACCCATCGAGGTTGCCATACTTGACAATAAACAGAATATGTTAAACCAAATAGTTTTAGATTATGTTGCAAAAAATTCAAGAAACAGCAGATTTTCTTAAATCGAAGATGACAACCAACCCCGAGACAGCAATCATTCTTGGCACAGGGCTTGGGAGTTTGGTAAACGAAATTACCGATAAATACGAAATTGAATATAAGGATATTCCCAATTTCCCACTATCAACAGTAGAGGGTCACTCGGGAAAACTTATCTTCGGAAAATTGGGTGATAAAGAGATTATGGCTATGCAAGGACGTTTCCACTACTACGAGGGCTACTCGATGAAAGAGGTAACATTCCCCGTACGTGTAATGCGCGAACTTGGCATAAAGACACTCTTTGTATCTAATGCTGCAGGTGGGATGAATCCCAATTTCTTAATCGGAGACTTAATGATTATTACCGACCACATAAACACATTCCCCGAGCATCCCTTGCGTGGCAAGAATATACCTTATGGCGACCGTTTCCCCGATATGAGCAAGACATATAGCCCCGAACTTATTGCTATGGCAAAAGAGATTGCTGCAGAGAAAGGTATACGCGTTGTAGAAGGTGTATATTTGGGAACACAGGGCCCAACATTTGAAACACCTGCCGAGTATGTAATGTTCCACCGCATGGGTGGTGACGCAGTCGGCATGTCCACAGTACCCGAAGTAATAGTTGCTCGCCACTGCGGTATACGCGTATTCGGTATCTCGGTAATTACCGACCTTGGTATAGAGGGTGTTGTAGTAGAAGTAAGCCACGAGGAGGTACAAAAAGCTGCAGACGAGGCACAGCCCCGTATGACAACCATCTTCCGCGAGATAGTAAACAGAGCATAATCAATTGATTAAGGATAATTTCCCGGCTCTGACACATACTCGGGGCCGGGAGTTCTAACATATAACAAACCATGAACACCAGCAAAAGAACCGAAATTTCGACCATTGGCGAATTTGGGCTTATAGAGCACCTTACATCAGACATCACCTGCACAAATAAGGAGAGCATAAAAGGTGTAGGGGACGATGCAGCCATTCTGCAATTCGACAACGAGAACGAGGTACTCGTTACTACAGATCTGCTCATGGAGGGAATACACTTCGACCTGACATATGTACCATTGAAACATCTCGGCTACAAAGCGGCCATGATAAATTTCTCGGATATATATGCGATGAACGGAACACCCAAACAGATAACCGTTTCGTTGGCTCTCAGCAAAAAATTCTGCATAGAGGACATGGAAGATTTCTACGACGGTCTGAAGATTGCATGCCAACAGCATAATGTAGACATTATAGGAGGCGACACCTCTGCGTCAATTACAGGACTTGCCATAAGCATCACTGCAATAGGCACAGCCTCCAAAGGGAGTTCGATAAAGCGCAATGGTGCCAAGGAGACCGACCTTATATGCGTAAGCGGCAACCTGGGAGCTGCATATATGGGGCTACAACTTCTTGAACGTGAAAAGATTGCGACTGCCGGGAAAGACATACAGCCCGACTTTGCAGGGAAAGAGTATATCTTGGAACGCCAGCTTAAGCCCGAAGCCCGAAAGGATATTATAGAGCGCCTGCGAAAGGAGATGGTTATACCCACATCTATGATTGATGTATCAGACGGACTTTCATCCGAACTTATGCATATCTGCAAACAGAGCAAAGTAGGATGTCGTATATATGAAGAGCGTATTCCTATTGACTACCAGACAGCAATTATGGCAGAGGAACTAAACCTGAATGTTATTACATGCGCGCTTAATGGTGGTGAAGACTACGAGTTGCTGTTTACAGTACCCATTGCCGACCACGAGAAGGTTGCATCAATGAGTGACGTACATATCATAGGCCACATTGTAGATCAGAGCATGGGTAATGCCATGATAACTCGCGACGGAGTAGAAATGGAGCTCAAGGCACAAGGCTGGGCAATAGAGAGTGCCGAATAAATATGATACTTCACAATATAATACAAACAATATTTTTGCTTGCCGGTATTATAGCTCTGTTGGCTGCACTGCTGAATTGGGAGTGGTTCTTCGCATCACATAATGCTACGTTGGTCGTGGCACGATTGGGTCGCACCAAAAGCCGTTGGCTTTATGGGTTCATAGGTGTACTGCTTATCGTTGCAGCTATATATTTCTATTACCATGTAAAGAGCTTTCTATAATTAAATTTCGTTTATTATAAAAAAGTTTGAGAAATAATCCCGAGGAACTTGAACCTTGGGATTATTTGCGTGTATGCTCATTTGGAACGTTTCAAATAGAATAACCCTTTCGACTTTAAATTTTTAATGTCGAGAATAACCTAACGAATAAAATTAAAACTAAGAATGAAGAATATCATTATCATTGCGTTTATATTATGCGCGCAAACACTATCGGCACAAACTGCGGAACCGCAAAAAGTAGAGAGTTACACTAGAGTAAGACATTCGGTAGAATGGTACAAGAAACAGGCAACTTTGTGGCAAGAGAGCATTAACAAGGACAACAAAAACGAAACAGCATGGCACAACTATCTTAAGGCTTTGCATTATATAAGCGTATTCGATAGCAGCAAGATAGCATTGGAACAACGCAACAATGCCGTAAAGGAGCTTATTGCAACAATGCCCACATGCCCCACACGTTATATCATGGAGTATTATATAAGAAGGAACGACCCCACATTCAACGACAAGCAACTGATTGACAAGGTGTTACACACTATTAAAGCATATCCGCAAAGAGTTGAGTTCTATGAGAATTATCTTGGATTTCTGCTTATAGAATACCCCCATGAAGAGACCCTTATTGCCGATATTTGCAGGCGTTGGTACGAGAGTCGCGACTTTCCACCAAGCATATTGAACCATTTTTACAACGAACTTGCAGGGTTACCACAGAATGCAATCCTATTTGCTACAGGAGACACACCTACATATGCTTACCTCATTTTGCAGCATGCGAAAGGACTCTTCAAAAACATTGTAACTATATCTACACCACTTTTATATGTTGAAGAGTATCGTAACTATATTTGCAAAAAGTTAGGTATTGAGCCTATCAAAGATGTGGCTTACGATAATGGAACGGGCAGATATATAAGCAACGAGGAGGCCTGCCTGCGTATAATAGAACAATGTGAGCGCCCTGCATATTATTCATCGAGCAGTAAACTACCTTCATTTATCGATAAACTATATTGCGAAGGATTGGTATTTCGCTATAGTGTACAGCCATATGATAACATAGCTGTTAAAAGACGTAATTTCGAGAATGTTTATCTATTGGACTATCTTATAGAAGGTTTTAACAACGACTACCCCATATATGAGCGTCTAAAGATGAATTACATAACAGCCTTTAAGTCACTATTACGATACTACAAAGAGCGTGGCAAGCAAACCGAGTATAATAGGTTGTACACATTACTCAAAGGGATAGTAAGCAACAATACAGCCATTGATGAACAGTTAAGGAACTACTATTATGAATATGAACTTGACGAATAGCTGTGAAAACGATGAGAAACTGATGCTTTCTGTTGCAAGTGACAACGATGTAGCTTTCGATATGTTATATAATCGCTATGGCAGACGATTGTGCGGTTTCTTTATTCGTATGCTGGCTTGCAGTGTTGATGAGGCCAAAGATTATATACAGGAACTTTTTATACGCGTTTACGAGTATAGAAGAAACTATAATGGCGAATGTTTCAGCAGCTGGCTCTATTCAATAGCTTACAATATATGTAAGAATGAGCTTAGGCATCGAAATGTAAGAATGAGGTTCGAGGCTTTATATTGCAAAGAAGAGAGCGAGGAGCAACCAATGCTACAGGATAGCGAATATCTGACCCGTATATTGCACCACATAATTGATAAACTGCCACAAGTACAACGCGAGGTATTTATATTACGTTATATTTAAGAGTTGCCAACATCAGAAGTTGCACAAATAACAGGCGTTCCAGAAGGTACAGTAAAATCTCGATTGCATTATGCTCTTGCGACTGTTAAAGAGAAAATGAGTAAGTATAACCTTTAAAATAGTTTTGTTATGATAAAGAAGAATGAAACAGAAAGAGAAGAGGAGACACAACGCATATTATCTCTTCTTCGTAACGAGCGTAACAAATTAGAAGAAAGTATAGAATTACCGATTGTAACCCCCAAACAACATCGCTCTAACAGTAACCATCTAATATCACCATACTGGTTGGTGGCTGCTTCACTCATAGGTTTTATAGTGGGGTTTGCCACCCCCAATGATTTTTATAATACATCTAGTAGCGATTTCTCGGCAAGTATAGATACTCTTGCATACAGCGGATACAGTATTGCTCAAGATGATATAAACACCGAGCTTCTTTTTACTATGTAGATTATCTTAATCGGATAATATCTGTGCATAACTTAGGAGTATTTATATTAATTAAAAAATCCTCCCAACCGGGAGGATTTTTATTGTCCTTAAATTTATTACGAATGTGTATCTACAATCTTGGTAGGAGGAAGCTCACTATTCCTGCGTTTAGTCTGCTCCACCAATGTAGCAGCTAGAGAGAGGAATGCCTGACCGTCGGGAGTCTCGGCCTTCATTGCAATGGGTATACCCTCATCGCCACTCTCGCAGATACTCTGGACAAGAGGTATCTGACCAATTAAAGGAATTCCATACGCCTCGGCCATACGCTTTCCACCTTCACGACCAAAAATATAATACTTATTATTAGGCAACTCGGCAGGAGTAAACCAAGCCATATTCTCAACTACACCAAGGATAGGAACACCCACCTTATCATTAATGAACATATTAACACCCTTGATGGCTGCAGCAAGTGCCACCTCTTGTGGAGTAGTCACCACAACTGCACCTGTCAGCGCAAGACATTGAACAATAGTCAGATGAATATCACTAGTGCCGGGAGGAAGGTCTATTAGGAAATAATCGAGGTCACCCCAATCCGCATCGGCTATAAGTTGCTTTAAGGCATTACTTGCCATTCCACCTCGCCACAATATTGCCTGTTCGGGATCTACAAAGAAACCAATGGAGAGCATCTTCACTCCATATTTCTCAATAGGAAGTATAAGATCACGACCATCTTTATTCTCGCTATAAGGACGCTCATCCTCTACACTGAACATCTTAGGTATTGATGGACCGAATATATCGGCATCAAGCAAACCTACTTTGTAACCCAAGCGGGCAAGAGCTATTGCAAGATTGGCCGACACTGTAGATTTTCCTACGCCACCCTTACCCGATGATATAGCAATTACATTCTTCACTTGAGGCAGGAATTTACCAACCTCGGGACGCATCTGTTGACGGCTCACAACACTTATGTTACCAACAATATCTACATCTTTACCAACGTAAGTAAGAATAGCAGCCTCGGCCGACTTTACAACCGAACGCATAAAAGGGTCCGTAGGTTTCTCGAATATAAGCGAGAACGATACCTTATTCCCATCTATACGTATATTATCATCTACCATCTCGGCCTCTACAAGGTTCTTACCGTTACCAGGATAACGCACCTTCTCAAGAGCGTCAAGAATCAATTTGGGATATAATGCCATAGTTATTTTCAATGTTTATAATATTTATACTTCGTAGTCGATATCCACACGACTTTCTCGTACCTCTTCACAATATTGGGCTACGGCCATGTGAGCAGGATGCACCTTATAACTATCCAAAGCCTCCTTATTATCGAATGTAGATATAAGAACTGCATCGTAAGAGGTATCTGATTGGTAGGATGCCACACCCACCTCTATAGAACGAATCTGTGGCACCACACCCATAAGAGCCTCAAGGTGCTCTTTAACCCAAGTGGCATGCTGCACTCTGCTCTTTCCTTTAGCGCCATCTTTAAAACGCCACATTACAATATGCTTCAACATAATTGACTTTTTTATTTTCGCGATTCAAGAGAACTGCGCTTGCTGCGGTTATAGCTACGATACTCATCGAGCTCAATCTCGACATTCGGTTCTTCGAATGTTGTTAATCCGCGCAATCCAAAACTAATATATTTAATTGTAAGTCCACGCTCAATCCACTGCGACTCGTAGTAGGTGCGTATCTTCATTATATCGCTTTCGTCCTGTTGATTATGAACATCATCTATACACTCCTTTATCGGCAATTCATTCACTTGTGCTATATACTTAGTGTAAGTGAACATAAAATTACTATCGGTTTTCAGATGTATTATTGCATCACTACATAATATCCTTGCATAGCGTTGCAAAAAGAGCGACGATGTTAGGCGTTTTGTAAGTTTCTTCATCTGAGGATCGGGGAAAGTAAGCCATATCTCACTTACCTCGCCTGCAGCAAATAGCCTATCAATTATCTCAATATTTGTTCTTAAGAAAGCGACATTGGTAAGATTGTCACGTAGTGCCTCTGTCGCACCACTCCACATCCTTGCACCCTTTATATCTATGCCAATAAAGTTCTTTTCGGGATTGCGACGTGCCAATGCAACAGTATATTCGCCTCTACCACAACCGAGCTCTAGCACTATAGGATTATCATTATGAAAAAAATCCTTTTTCCAATTACCGGCCAACGGAAATGTAACATCATCGGCTATGGAATATGGATGCTCCACCACATTCCCGTACTCACGCATATCTGCAAATTTCTGCAACTTTCCTTTAGCCATATTACCCTATCATTTTCTTCTCATATTCCTCTTTGACATACTCATAGAAGTGTGCATATGAAGCTGTCATATATGGAGTCACAAAGAAACTTGCCAAACCAAATGTAATCGCTACCAGCAACATCCATCCGATAAACGACAAAATCAATATAAAGTACTTCAACTTATAGCCATGCATCATTGCCATACTGCGCTCTATTGCTGCATTGTACTTCATTTCCGGATTATCTTTCAGTATATACGGTACCATAGAATATGATATGGACTTGATTATTCCGGGTATGATAAACAACAAAGTCCACAATACCGTATATAAATACACAAGCAGATAGGTTCCTATTATACGCTTCACATCATTCATCTCTCTATACCCCTCGAAAAGAGCGTCTACATTGAATTCAGTATTATTACGTTTATTATCGAGATATAATACTGAAAAAGAATAATCTAGTGGGAACAACAAAACAAAAAGTAACAGACCTAAAGCCGGTAATGACTGGGCTATCATAGTGATAGCCATATATACCAAGGTCAGAATCATTACAGAGCCCCAGTTACCACTCAACTGTTGCCATGCCGCATCCCTGAAAAATCTTGAGTTTACCAATCTTGAATATGCCATATTATACTGTGAAATTAATATTATATATCAAGAACTGTAACCCAACCATATGTGTCGGGCTCATCTCCATATTGTATTGCACGTAATTTATTATAGAGTTTGGTACACACAGGACCCGGTTTACCATCCTTTGATATCACATAAGAGGTTCCTCGTTCTAGATCGTCGATACGCTCGATTGGAGAGATTACAGCTGCCGTACCACATGCACCAGCCTCCTCAAAAGTAGAAAGTTCCTCCTCGGGAATAGGACGTTGCTCAACCTTCATACCCATATCCTTGGCCAACTGTTGCAAGCTTCGGTTTGTTATAGATGGCAAGATTGAAGTAGACAATGGAGTTACATATGTATTATCCTTTATTCCTATGAAATTGGCAGCTCCACATTCATCTATATACTTCTTTTCTTTTGCATCCAAATAGAATTCGCAAGAGTATCCCTTCTCGTGTGCCAACTGATTGGCCTTAAGACTTGCCGCATAGTTTCCGCCTACCTTATATCTACCGGTACCCAGAGGAGCCGAACGGTCATATTCACGGATTATCACATAAGGGTTAGTCGAGAAACCGCCTTTGAAATATGGTCCGACCGGTGTTACAAATATCAAGAATGTATACTCGCTAGCAGGATGTACACCAACCTGAGCACTCGTACCTATAATAAGAGGACGTATATACAAAGATGCTCCACTCTCGTATGGAGGTATATAATCCTTGTTCAGTTCCACCACTTTTGTAACCATACGGCGGAAGAGTTCAGTGCTTATTTGCGGCATGAGTATACCATCACAAGTATTCTGCAAACGCTCGGCATTAGCTTCGAGGCGGAAGATGCGTACCTTACCATCCTTTCCACGAAAAGCCTTCAAACCTTCAAAAGCCTCTTGACCATAGTGCAAACATGTTGCTGCCATATGTATGTTAAGAGTCTCTTCACTGCTAACCTCTATCTCGCCCCACTTGCCATTACTATAATGACAACGTACATTATAATCGGTCTTCATGTATCCGAAGCCTATATTCGACCAATCTATAGCTTTCATTATTATACTGTTTTTAAGTAAATACTAACAAGATTTTTCAATAATGCGCGAAGATACACATTATTGCTCAAAAAAGGCAAGAAACCGCTTAAAAATTATTCTCTTGTACAAATAGTAGATGATCACTCTTCATTGGCAATCATAGCCTTCACCTCCTCGTCTATCTTGTATATGCGATTGCGACAGAACTTTATAAGTTCCTGTGCCTCGGAAAGTTCATGAGTCAGTTTCTCCACATCCATATTACCGCTCTGAATATGCGCCATTATCTCTTCGAGACGGGCAAGCGCCATATTGTAAGTCATTTTGTCACTCATTCTTATCAAATTTATTTACTATTGATGTAATGGTACCTCCCTGCATTTGCGTAACGATGACATCCCCTTTTCCGACTTGATCCACCGAACGAAGCACCTTGCCATTGCATGTTGTAAGCGTATACCCCAATGATAGTATCCTTTGAGGCGAAGCCGCCTCAATCTGTTGTTGCCACAAATCGAGTTTGTGATAATGTTGCTGCACAAAAAGCGCTGTAACCACCGGTAAACGCTGTACAGTTACCTGTAGACGCTGTTGCATATTCAGGAGCATTACTTTAACACCCTCTGCTATACCCTGCTTGAGCATATCGAGATTTGCAGCCTGTTGAGCTACGGCATGTATAAGAAATTCTGCTGCAGCAGTAGGTGTCTTCACACAAGTATGCGACACACTGTCAAGCACTGTATCATCACGATGATGACCTATTCCGGTGATAATAGGCAATGGGAACTGAGCACAATTGTTCGCAAGATTGTATGTATCGAAACAAGAGAGGTCACTTGTAGCACCGCCACCACGTATTATAACCACGACATCCCACATATCGACATTCTCTGCAATGGCATCAAGAGCAGCGATGATACCCTCCTCCACTCTGTCGCCCTGCATGGGAGCAGCAAACAGGCGTGTATAAAAGACAAAGCCATAACGATTGGTTTTCAGTTGGTCACAGAAATCACCGTATCCAGCAGCAAAAGATGATGAAATTACAGCAATCCTCTGTGGTAACAAAGGGAATGTAAGTTCTTTATTCAAAGTCATGACACCCTCCTGCTGCAAACGATTTAGAATCTGAGCACGACGGCGTGCCATATCCCCAACTGTATATGTAGGCTCTATATCACATACATCCAATGTATATCCATATTGCTCGTGGAAATCAACTGTTACCTGCAATAATACCTTAATACCTGTCGCAAAAGGCCTACCCGTCTGCTCAAGAAAATAGGGACGCAACAAAGAATATATACGCGCCCAAATAGTACCTCGTGCTTTTGCAACAATGGAATTACTCTTTTCATCACGTTGCAATAGTTCTATATAACAGTGTCCGGCAGCAGTCTCGCGCACCTCACTAAGCTCGCCAACCACCCAATAGCGCAAGAAGAGTTCTTTCTTTATAACATTACGCACCATATTATTGAGTGCATACAACGTCAGAGGCTCTATATTCTCATTAATCACCATTGCTTATCCACTGATTTATACCACGTTGCGATGCAATAAAAGCTCCTCCCATAACCATATTCCCCACATAAAAGACAGCAGACTGACCGGGAGTAACAGCCGACGCTTCACTATGCAGATGAATGAGATAACGACCATCGGGGAGCTCTATCGGTGTATCGCATGCAATAGGCCTGCTACGATATCGTATACGCACCATAAGCCCATCGGCCGGGACATTACCTACCCAAACAGGAGCATCAATAAGAATATAGTTACTCTTGAGTTTTTCCTCTTCACCCAACATCACTGTATTCTTCAAAGGGTTAATTTTCAGGACATACATCGGACGTCCGAGTGCAATACCAAGTCCCTTTCTTTGTCCTACCGTATAATAAGGGAAACCACGATGATACCCTATTACACGTCCTTCGGAATCGACAAAGGAACCTTCACGTATAACCTCATCAACATTTGGAATGTTATTTCGCAAAAAGTCGCGATAGTCACCGGGGATAAAACATACCTCCATACTCTCACCGCCTTTTGCAACGATATCAAGTCCCTTGCTATCGAGATATTGCCGCACCTCTTTCTTGTCCCATTCTCCCAACGGGAATATACATCTTGAAAGCTGACTCTGCGTAAGCCTCCATAAGAAATAGCTCTGATCTTTGTATATATCCTCGCCTGCTACAATATAATACCTGCATCCCTCATCACCTTCATCCGCGAAATGAATCTTCACATAATGTCCTGTAGCAATCTTTTCACATCCTAATTTGTCGGCCCACTCCTCGAGAAGACGAAACTTTATAGTCGGATTACAATTGACACATGGGTTTGGGGTATACCCGGCTAAATAACTATCTATAAAAGGTTGTATTACTGCGGTTCTGAATTCGTCTCTAATATCGACCACATAATGTTCGATACCCAAGCGCAAAGCCAGGGCTTTGGCACCCTCTGCCGCAGCCACCGACCCGTCGCATGTAACAAGAGTGAGGCCTATGACTCTGTAGCCCCTACCCAGCAGCATACTGCATACAGCTGTGCTGTCTATACCGCCGCTCATTCCAACCAATACACTTTTATGCAATCTTATTCTTTTTTATTTTATACAACTAAGAACAAACTTACAAGCTTTTTTGTAATTTTGCACATCTTTATTTATGTAAACATTGTTTACATATGTGATGCAAAGATAGTTTTTTTTCGTATATTATACACGCGTATTGAGAAGTAAAAAATGAATAGCAACATTGAACGCAAAGTGCCTACAGAGCTTGGAACAGAAAATGTAGGCAAACTGATAATGCAATATGCAATACCTGCAATAATTGCACAAACTGCATCATCGTTGTACCATATGATAGACAGCATCTTCATTGGCCATATCCCCGAAGTTGGTGCACTTGCAATTTCGGGACTTGCCACAACATTCCCATTCATGAACCTATCGGCAGCATTCGGGGCAATGGTAGGAGTGGGAGGCGCCACACAATTGTCGGTACGTTTAGGACAGCGCGATTATGAATCAGCAAAGACTATTCTGGGTAACCTTGTCACACTTAACATCATTGTAGGTATACTGTTTGCAGGTATATCCCTTATATTCCTCGACGAAGTTCTTATATTCTTTGGTGCAAGTGAAAGTACGTTGCCCTATGCGCGTGCATTTATGGAGATTATCCTATATGGCAATATTATAACACACCTGTATCTTGGAATAAATGCAGCACTTAGAGCATCGGGACACCCAAAACAATCGATGTATGCAACAATACTTACAGTGTGCATGAATATAATACTTGCGCCCATATTCATATATGTACTTGACTGGGGGATACGTGGAGCTGCATTTGCTACTATATTGTCTCAGTGTATCACCCTTGCATGGCAAATAAAACTTCTGAGTAACCCCGAAGAGTTGCTGCACCTGCAACCAGGCATATATAAACTAAAGGGAAACATTGTAAAAGGAATTCTTGCAATTGGAATGTCTCCATTCTTTATAAACGTGGCTGCATGCCTTGTGGTAATAATAATTAATAAAGGACTCAGGACATACAGCAGTGACGGAGACATAGCAATTGCTGCATACGGGATATCCAACCGCATACAGTTCATCTTCGTTATGGTTGTATTGGGACTAACACAAGGAATGCAACCTATTGTGGGATATAATTATGGCGCCAAACGTCACAGTCGTGTAAAAGAGACGCTTAAATTAACCATATTCTGGGCAACCATAATTACCACGTTGGGTTTTGTAATAAGCGAATTTATACCGGGTATTGTGGCACGTGCCTTCACAACTGAAGAGTCATTAATAGAACACTCGATAAAGGCAATGCGCATCATGTCCATATTTATGCCTCTCATTGGTTTCCAACTTGTAACAACAAATTTCTTCCAAAGTGTAGGAAAGGTAAAGAAATCCATATTCCTATCACTGACACGACAGATGCTACTTCTTATCCCCCTCCTTGTCATACTGCCTCTTTTCATTGGTGAGGATGGCGTGTGGTACAGCATGCCTATATCAGACGTTATAGCCGCATTACTGACTGTAATCCTATTGGTACAACAGTTCAAGGAGTGGAAAAAAGAAAATATTGAGGAGCAAGTAAAAGGGTAGTTTTAAGATAGAAGATAATATAAAGATGAAAAGATATATAGTTTCCATAGGCCGACAGTTGGGTAGCGGCGGTAAAGAGATTGGCGAAAAACTTGCAAAAAAGTTAGGAATATCATTTTACGACAAGAAGCTGCTGGAGGAAGCTGCAAAAGAGAGTGGTCTTGATACAGCTACATTCGAAGGTGCCGACGAGAAAGAATCAGATTCATTCTTCAGCAACATTTTTGCCTTACGCCATTCGGTAACCTCCTATTTTGTAGGAAATGAGAATTGTATGGATAGCGATAAGTTGTTTCAGATTCAGAGCGAAACCATACGAAACATAGCCGATCGTGAATCGTGCATAATTATAGGGCGTTGCTCGGAGTATGTATTGCGCGAACACCCAAACCTCATCAGCATTTTCATTACAGCCGACAAGGAGGAGCGTATTGCACGTATTGCAATGAAAGAAAAGGTCGATTCTGAAAAGGCAAAAGAGATGATTGAAAGAGGGGACAAGGAGAGAAAATCATATCACGACTATTACTCTACCACAGAATGGGGCATGGCTCACAACTATGATCTATGCATAAACTCCTCATTGCTAGGTATAGACAACACTGTAGAATTCCTATTTGAATATATAACACACCGATTGCAATAAGATGGTCAGAATAGGGATATTATCCGACACACATAGCCATTGGGACGACAAATACAGTCTCCATTTTGCCGACTGCGACGAGATATGGCATGCTGGAGATATAGGCAGCAACATAATCATTGAACAACTCGAGAAAATCTGCCCGGTGAGAGCTGTCTATGGAAATATTGACGGAGGTATAATGCGCAAACTATACAGCGAGACTCTGCGTTTCAACATAGAAAATTGCGAAGTACTCATAAAACATATAGGAGGATATCCAGGACGATACGATGCGTCTATAAAAAGAGAGATTTACTCACGGCCTCCACAACTATTTGTATCCGGGCATTCACATATACTTAAGGTTATGTATGATGATTCTATCAACTGTCTGCACATAAACCCCGGAGCAGCAGGAAAACAAGGGTGGCAGCTGCAACGTACTCTTGTAAAAGTTACTATCGATGGTAGCAAATTCAAAGACCTGGAAATAATTGAGCTCAAATGAATCATTTGAGCCCTTTTCTTTTTATTTTGGATTTCATTTTATCTTTTATATAGCGTCTTATTTTCTTTCTTAATCTAAATGAGAGAAACTGATACATGCAAAAATCAATGTCCACACCTCTCTCCTTTGAATATTCCAGCATGAACTTATATAAATGTTCAGTAGAGATTCCAAACTGTTCGAAACTACGCATAGTATCTCGTGTCCAGGGTACATACCCAAAACGCATGCGGTTTATATCGGTCAATGCAAACTCATAGCATCCCTTTGCCGAATTATAATAGTAAAATATATTACCGGGGTTATAGTCGAGTGGCAATATTCGTTTCTCTTGCAACCCAATCGTAAAGTCAATGAATGAAGATTGGAGTTTCATTAACTCATCATTTGGGAGATTATCCGGGCGAAATTCAGAGAGCGTAGGATAATCCATATACTCGGTAATCAGATATCCTGTATGGAAAAACCCATTCTTCTTTACCTCGATATAAGCAACTGGGAAAGGAGTTTTAACCCCCCTCTCCAGCAACATTAGCGCATACTCATATGCTCTTTGTGCCTTTGTCTTTCTAAAAAAGGTATAAATAAAACAATTGGCCAATGTTGGTCTCTTGAATCTCTTAATAACATATGGCTTACCTGCAATAGTAACCTTTTCAACAAGGTTCCGCTTGTTGGAATATACCTTATCAGGCGAATATCCCTCTCTTACTATACGCAACAACTCTGATTTCAAGAAAATATAAGATGGATGTATAAAAATTTTCATAATGTTTGGCGTGTTTTCAAATCATATAATCCTTTGGTTTCTCACAGAAAACTTTTTTGCGCAAAAAAGTTTTCTGCAAAAATAGACAATTCCATGATTCGAATCAACCAAAACAAGCCATTTAACAAACAATTAACCTTTGTTGACGTTTCTTTTAGCACTTTCCCACCATTCAAAGCCATCTAAACATTGAGCCGAAACTAATGCAACCAATGGGAGAAGCATTAACATAGAAAAAAAAGGGGGGGGGAAATAAATTATTGTTTAGTTTATTATTGCCGCAAAATCACATCATTGGTAGTGCAATTATTCATTTCAAGCACACACTCTCTAAAGCAAAACAATAAGGCAGCGTATACTGCCTTATTGTGATATCAGAAACCGAATCTACTTTACAAGAATCTTCTTTTTATTGATAATATATACACCGGGAGACAAATCTTTCAAATTGATATTTTCAGGTAGTAGTAAACCTTGACTATTGTATATGCCTCCGGCAAGATTTTCACATTCGGGGTTCTCAATGGAAGTTGTCTCCTTTTTCGATTTTGCGTATATCTTTACACTCTTTTGCGTTCCTTTGTAACATGTAAAACGTGGCGCCGATGTATTATACTGCAGAATGTTGCGAGTATGAGTGCCTTGAGCCTCAACAACGGCATCATTACTAGAATCTATATCTATAGTCCAGCTGCCATCTGCATCCAAATTATCCTCTGTTGCAATATAATTGCTGCTGCTCGATGCCGCTGCCAGATATCCGTCACCGGTATAAAGGGCAAATGTACCACTTATAACACCTTTTTTAAGGACTACAATCTGGACATCATCACCATAACTGGATATTCTATCGTCAGCAACCTCAATATCTACACTAAGGCGATAATTCCCATTCTGTGCTCCCATTGCGTAATTGTCATAAGCTATTATCAAAGAGTCGCCAACAGCAAGTTTCGAAGCATCCGTTACAATAACAAAATGCTCACCACTGAAATTACCACTACCTTGTTCGCCTTCATCCTCATCTTTATCGCCCCCTCCGGCGGAGCCTCCACCTATTACTTTACCTGCAAAGTTGAATGTATAATCTATTGAATCGCCCCAGACATAGTCGGCCAGTTGTGGATAGTCTATATATGGATTACGGTTTCCCTGTACCTGATAAACTGCATTATTACGAGCAATCTCCTTTTCGCTCACCGGATCTTGTTTGTGCCACTGCAACAACATATCTACTGCCCAAGGTTTGAGTGTTGGATATGTACTATTGGCATAATTCATCCAAGTATAACTCCATGTAAGATTCTGATAGCACGTAAACATATACATAAATGTACGGGCAAAGTCACCTTTATACTCATCACATGGTTCATATGCGTTCTCGCTTTTACCATCCACAACCGCCTTTCCCACAAATGTAACACCATTGTCCCAAGTAACACTAGTAAGTTTTCCCAGCGGATAATTGCTTTTTCGACTATTAGCAGTAGCATCGGATGGGTTCAGATGATGCAGGTCGTGGTACGCGTTATTCTTGTCACCACCCCACCAACTTTTGGCAACACTATGTTCTATATTCATACCTTGGACTACATCACCCTTATTGCCAAAATAACGAACTATATCCGAATACATATCGGCAACTCTCAACTTTCCATTATCATCAATTGCATCCGTAGTATAAAAAGCCCCCCAAGTAGAATTCACTCCACTTCCATAAGAAATCTGCTTATGCACCCTTATAATATTGTACAAAGAATCCTTAAGAGCAGCTCCTCCCTTAACCATATCCAGTGACGAATAGTACCCCTCTTGAGCCGAGAGTCCGGCAGTTATAACAAGTAGAGATAGTAACAACGCAAAAACTCTTTTCATATATTCTATATAACACCAAATACAATATGCAAAAATACAAATCAAAACTATTATTTAGCTATATTAAGCCAATATTTTTTTAGTTTAGAACGTTTTTAACCCATAATGTTTTTAATATTAAAAATATTTATAACTTAGCGCTCTATAAGAGTTAGCATGTATAATTGTAAACCAAACATAACTTTATTATGAGCAAGGATTATGAGAGACTCTTTGGCGAATTCGAGCCTGTCTCATCCGAGGAGTGGAAAAACAAAATCATTGAAGACCTTAAGGGTGCCGATTATGAAAAAAAAATGATATGGCATACCTCGGAGGGTTTTAATGTCAAGCCCTTCTATCGTAAAGAAGATATCAAGGACTACGCTGAAAGTTTACCGGGAGAGTATCCCTTTACACGTGGTAACAAAACCGACAACAATTGGGGCATCAAGCAACAAATTGCTGTAGAAGATGCTGTATCTGCAAATGAAAAGGCCAAGAAGAGCATTCAAGAAGGAGTCACATCCATAGGATTCTCCATAAAAGGCAGAATGGTATCCCAAGAGTTTGTTGCCCAATTGCTTGATAACATAGATATTGAGAAGGTAGAATTAAACTTCAAGGTATGTATAAAACGAATTGTAGAGTTCGCTCAGCTATTTGCACAATATTGCAAAGCCGGCAACTTCGACCTTAGCAAAATAAATGGAACGATAGAGTTCGACCCCATTGACAAGGAACTGACACGAGGAAAGGTTATAGAAAATTATACCGAAACAATAAAGGAGCTGCTTGCTGCAACAGAAGAGATGCCGGGAGTACGTTGCGTTGCCGTAAACGCAATAGACCTTTGTAATGGAGGAGCATATATAACACAGGAGCTGGGTTATGCTCTTGCTTGGGGTAACGAGTATCTCCATGCTATGACCGAAAATGGAATCCCTATTGACAAGGCAGCAAAGAGCATTGTATTCAACATGGGTATATCAAGCAATTTCTTCATGGAGATTGCCAAATTCCGTGCAGCACGTACTCTATGGGCTAAAATAGTAGAACAATATAATCCAAAATGCCAATGTGCATGCAAGATGATTATACATGCAGCGACATCTACATTCAACCTCACCTTGTTCGACCCATATGTCAATATGCTAAGAACTCAAACCGAGGCCATGAGTGCAGCCATTGCTGGTGTAGAATCAATTACCGTACTACCATACGACTCGGTCTATGAAACTCCCACAGAGTTTGCCGAGCGTATTGCAAAGAACCAGCAACTTATACTTAAACACGAGAGCCATTTGGACAAGGTAGCCGACCCTGCCGGCGGTTCATATTATATAGAAAGCCTTACACACTCCATTGCAACAGAGTCATGGAGACTGTTCCTTGAGATAGAGGATAAGGGAGGTTTCCACAAAGCCGTAAAAGAGGGTGAGATACAGAAATCTGTAGGTGAAAGCGGCAACAATCGTCGTACAGCCCTTGCAAGACGTCGCGAGATATTGTTAGGTACAAATCAATACCCCAATTTCACAGAGCAATCCGAAGGGCGTGAGCCTTTGCTTGAGTACTGTTGTCATGGCAAACCTATAACACACGACAATGGCACTCTGGACTCGACCCGTCTTGCCAGCGAGTTTGAAGAGTTGCGCCTTGCAACAGAGAATAGCGGACACCGTCCCAAGGCATTCATGCTCACCATCGGTAATTTGGCGATGCGTCAGGCAAGAGCACAATTCTCATGTAATTTCCTTGCAACAGCCGGATACGAAGTAATAGACAACCTAGGATTCAAGAACATAGAAGAGGGTGTTGAAGCTGCTTTAAAAGCAAATGCCGACATTGTTGTAATATGCTCAAGCGATGACGAATATGCAGAGTATGCAATACCGGCTTTCCGTATGTTGGATGGTCGTGCAATCTTCATAGTAGCAGGTGCACCGGCATGCAGCGAAGAGTTACAACAGGCCGGGATAGAGAACTTCATCCATGTGAGAGTCAACGTGCTAGATACATTGAAAGCACTAAATGCAAAATTAGGAATCATCTAAGAAGAGAAATGCCATGAGAAAAGATTTCAGAAACATAGATATATTTGCAGGCTCACAAAACATAGTAGCAGCGCCAAACACTGAAAGCGCCACATGGGAGACTGCCGAACACATTATAGTAAAGCCCATATACACAAGTGAGGACTTGAAAGAGATGGAACACCTCGACTATGCAGCAGGTATTCCACCTTATCTACGTGGACCTTACTCCATGATGTATACATTCCGTCCCTGGACAATACGTCAATATGCAGGATTCTCTACAGCTGAAGAGTCAAACGCATTCTACCGCCGTAACCTTGCATCGGGTCAAAAGGGTCTCTCAGTAGCCTTTGACCTGCCTACACACCGAGGTTATAACCCCGACAACGAACGTGTAGAGGGCGATGTAGGTAAAGCTGGAGTATCAATATGCTGTATGGAGAACATGGAACAGTTGTTCGATGGTATTCCATTGAACAAGATGTCGGTCTCTATGACCATGAACGGTGCAGTATTACCTATACTCGCATTCTACATCAATGCTGCATTGGAGCAAGGAGCAAAGCTTGAAGAGATGGCCGGAACCATCCAGAATGACATCCTTAAGGAGTTTATGGTGCGCAACACATATATATACCCACCAGCATTCTCAATGCGTATAATAAGTGATATCTTTGCATATACTTCACAGAAGATGCCCAAATTTAATTCAATATCAATATCGGGTTATCATATGCAAGAGGCAGGAGCATCTGCCGACATTGAGTTGGCCTATACCCTTGCAGACGGATTGGAATATGTGCGTGCAGGAGTGGCAGCAGGTATCAATATAGATGCATTCGCGCCACGTCTCTCATTCTTTTGGGGTATAGGCATGAACCCCTTTATGGAGATAGCCAAGATGCGTGCAGCTCGTATGCTTTGGGCAAAAATCATCAAGAGTTTCAATCCAAAGAATCCAAAATCAATGGCGCTGCGCACACACTGCCAGACTTCAGGTTGGTCACTCACCGAGCAGGATCCATTCAATAACGTTGGACGTACTGTCATAGAGGCGATGTCTGCAGCAATGGGACACACACAGTCTCTGCACACAAACGCCCTTGACGAAGCCATCGCATTGCCTACAGACTTCTCGGCACGTATAGCACGAAACACGCAGATTTATCTTCAAGAAGAGACAAACATTTGCCGCGTAATAGACCCTTGGGGAGGCTCATACTATATCGAAAGCCTCACACAAGATATTGCACAGAAGGCATGGAAACTTATTCAAGAAATTGAAGAGTTGGGAGGTATGGCGAAAGCTATAGAGACAGGTATTCCCAAAATGCGTATTGAAGAGGCAGCTGCACGCACTCAGGCACGTATAGACAGCGGACGCCAGATTATAGTAGGTACCAATGCCTATCGTTTGGAGAAAGAAGAACCGATAGACATACTTGAGGTTGACAACACAACTGTACGTAAAGAGCAACTAGAAGCTCTAGAACGCAACCGCAACAACCGCAACGAGGAGGAGGTTAAGGCTGCACTTGCCAAAATAACAGAGTGTGCACAGAGTGGCGAGGGCAACCTACTGGAGTATGCAGTAGAGGCCGCCGGCAAACGCGCCACACTTGGAGAGATATCCGATGCCTGCGAAGAGGTTGCAGGACGATACAAAGCAATAATCAGAACTATATCGGGAGTGTATTCAACAGAGAGCCGCGACGACGAGAATTTTGCAAAGGCATGTCGTCTTACAGAAGAGTTTGCAAAGAAGGAGGGACGACGTCCCCGAGTTATGATTGCCAAGATGGGACAGGACGGACACGACCGTGGAGCCAAAGTTGTTGCAACCGGATATGCCGATTGCGGATTTGATGTAGACATGGGAATGTTATTCCAGACACCTGTCGAGGTTGCTCGTCAGGCTGTAGAGAACGATGTACACGCAGTTGGAGTCTCCTCTTTGGCTGCAGGACATAAAACACTTGTACCTCAGCTTATCGAAGAACTCGAAAAGCTTGGACGCGATGACATTATGGTATTTGCAGGAGGTGTAATACCGGCACAGGATTACGATTTCCTATATCGTGCCGGAGTCATGGGTATATTCGGTCCAGGAACGAGCGTAGCAAAAGCGGCATGCGAACTTATGGAAGTGTTGTTAAACAGAGATGAGGAGTAAACACAGATAATGATTGTTTGCATAGCAGAAAAACCAAGCGTCGCCAAGGAGATTGCCGATCTCCTTGGCGCGCGTTCACGAAAAGAGGGATATTTCGAGGGAAACGGCTATCAGGTAACATGGACGTTTGGTCACCTATGTACGCTTAAAGAGCCACACGACTATACCGAAATGTGGAAACGGTGGACTCTTGGCAGCCTTCCAATGATACCTCCACGTTTCAGCATAAAGCTTATCGCCGATAAAGGCATCGAAAAACAGTTTGCAGTAATAGAAAAGCTGATGCAAGATGCAGAATATATTGTAAACTGCGGCGATGCCGGACAAGAAGGAGAGCTTATACAACGTTGGGTAATGCAAAAGGCAAGAGTTAAATGTCCTGTAAAGCGTCTATGGGTATCATCATTGACAGAAGAGGCTATACGTGAGGGATTCAACAATTTAAAAGACCAGTCGGAATACCAACCTCTATACGAGGCTGGACTGAGCCGCGCAATAGGCGACTGGCTGCTTGGCATGAACGCCACACGTCTTTACACTTTAAAGTATGGAAAAAACCGTCAAGTACTATCCATAGGACGTGTACAAACACCCACACTGGCTCTTATTGTAAAGCGTCACATGGAAATTGTCAATTTTACTCCTCAACAATATTGGGAACTAAAGACGATATACCGCGATGTAACCTTCAATGCTACAAGTGGAAAATTTGAGAATAAGGATGAGGGAATTGAGGCCCTGCAGAAGATTACAGGAGAGCCATTTGCTGTTACAGAAATAACAGCCAAGAATGGAACCGAGCAACCTCCTCGCCTATACGACCTTACATCATTACAGGTAGATTGCAATAAGAAGTTCGGAATGTCGGCTGATGTAACACTGCAGACTATACAGTCGCTATACGAAAAAAAGTTCACAACCTATCCCAGAGTAGACACAACATACCTAAGCGATGATATATACCCCAAATGCCAGAATATTCTTAAAGGTTTAAGAGATTATCAGACATTGACAGCCCCATTACTTGGAAAGACATTGCCAAAATCGAAAAAGGTTTTCGACAACAAGAAAGTTACAGACCACCATGCAATTATACCGACAGGTCTATATCCGCAAGGATTGACTGAACTTGAAAAAAAAGTATACGATCTTGTGGCTCGTCACTTTATTGCAATATTCTATCCCGAATGTAAGTTCCGTACAACTACAGTGCTTGGTGAAAGCGCCGGAGTGGAATTCAAGACAACAGGAAAGGTCATAACCGATGCCGGCTGGAGAGCTATATTTGCACAAGATAGCAACGACGACAAAGATGAAAAAGAGAAAACACTGCCTCCATTCACCAAGGGAGAGTGCGGGAAGCATACACCCGGTCTACAAGAGAAATGGACACAAGCACCGAAACAGTACACCGAGGCTACACTCCTAAGAGCAATGGAGACAGCCGGAAAGTTTGTCGATAACGAAGAGTTACGTGATGCAATGAAAGAGAACGGTATTGGCCGTCCATCTACACGTGCAGCCATCATAGAGACGCTATACAAACGAAACTACATAAAAAAGGAGCGCAAGAACGTTGTTGCCACGCAGACTGGAATTGAACTTATATCAACAATAAGAAATGAACTTCTTAAAAGTGCCGAACTTACAGGACAGTGGGAAAAGAAATTACGCGACATTGAGAAACGCCAATACAATGCCAAGGATTTTATAGACGAACTTAAGATAATGCTTACACAGATTGTAAATGATGTATTGGGCGACAACAGCACCATTGCTATCAATTAAAGCATCCTCAGACACAATAAAAATAACAATTGTCAGTTATATTATAGACACGCGTACAAAAAGCGCATATAGTATAACTGACTTTTACATAATCTCTAATGAAGAGACAAATCCCAACATATACGACATTTATACTCCTGCTTATCCTAATAATAACATCTTGCAGCAGCGAGAAAGCCATAAGAAAGGGAGACCAGCTTGTTGCCATAAATGAATATTTCGAAGCAGCCAAACAGTATAAACGTGCCTACTCGAAGATATCCCCAAAGGAGCGCAGCAAACGAGGAAGTGTTGCATGGAAGATGGCAGAGTGCTACCGTATGAGTAACAACTCGCAACGTGCAGCCGGTGCATACCAAAATGCAATCCGCTATAAATATCCCGACTCATTAGCCTACAAATATCTTGCCGATGCACAGGTCGAGAAGGGTGAATATAAACAAGCTATAAAGAACTACGAGATCTATCTCTCACACAAACCTGGTGACAAAAAAGCCCTCATCGGACTTAAAACAGCACAACAATCGTTGGAGTGGAAAAAGAATCCAACACGATATATTGTAAAACGCGCCAAGGAACTAAATGGTCAGCGCAGCGACTACTGCCCAGCTTTTGTAGGCGAAGACACGACGATGATTGTAACAACATCCACACGCAAGGATGCAAAAGGTGATGACATAAGTGGAATTACAGGGCAGAAGGCTGCCGACATATTTCTCACAAAACGTGATGAAAACGGCAAATGGCAGAAAACCGAAATAATAGAGTCGGAGATAAACAGCGAATATGAGGAGGGTGCATGCGCCTTTACACCAGACGGAAAGACAATGTATTTTACACGTTGCCCCATTGACGAAGAATATCCACGATATGCCGAAATACACAAAAGCAACCGCAGCGATGCCTCATGGAGCAAGCCCGAGAAGGTTATGATATCGAACGACACGCTCTCTTCATATGCACATCCGGCAGTCTCACCCGATGGTGAATGGTTATATTTCACATCCAACATGAGTGGAGGTATTGGTGGGCTGGATATATGGCGCTATTACATTGGAACCAACAGAGTTTTAGAGGGAGTAATTGAAAACCTGGGAGCAGGAATCAACACAGAGGGAGATGAGCAGTTTCCCACCTTCGGACCCAATAAAGAACTGTTTTTCTCATCAAACGGATATCCCGGCATGGGCGGTCTTGACATATATTGTGCAACACAGATAAACGACTCTGTTTGGGATGTAAAGAACATGATGGCACCGATAAACTCAAACGGCGATGATTTTGGAATGACATTTGCCCCGAAACTATACAGAGGTTATTTCTCATCCAACAGAGGAGATGCACGCGGATGGGACCATATATATTCATTCTATCTACCGGAGACTGTACACACTCTACATGGATGGCTATACGAGAAAGATGGTTACGAACTTCCCGAGGGAGTAATATACATGATAGGCAACGACGGAACCAATACAAGTTTTGGAGTAATGAAAGACGGCTCATACAATGTTCGTGTAACACCTGGCGTAGAGTATGTTTTATTGGGTACATGTAAAGGGTACCTAAACGCCATGCAGGAGTTAAAGACCGACACTACAGAAGGACGTGTAGATTATCAGCGCGACTTTGCATTGCCCTCAATAAGCCGTCCCGTACTTATTGACAACATCTTCTACGAATTTGATCGTGCCGAACTCACAACCGAATCTACAACAGCTCTTGATGAACTTGTTAAGATGCTTGAGCTGAACCCTAATATAACTATAGAGTTGAGCTCGCATTGTGATTTCCGAGGCAGTGACAACTACAACAAGAGACTCTCGCAACGTCGTGCCGAGAAAGTCGTGGAATATCTTGTAAAACATGGTATAGAAGAGGAACGACTGACAGCTGTAGGATATGGTGAGGAGAAGCCCAAGATAGTCCTTAAAAAGATGACAGAGATATATACATTCCTAAAGGAGGACGATGTACTTACCGAAGAATTCATAAATGCCTTACCCGATGAGGAGCAGCGCGAAATATGTCACAGTCTTAACCGTCGCACCGAGTTCCAAGTTCTTCGTACCACCTATAAACTGTATGAATAGAGCAAATTAACTTTGCTCTATCGACGACCCTTGCAGCAATAGTCACGAGAAGTACAGACAAAGTTTGTACCACGTGGAGTGCGAAGAGCAAGGGGAGTCAATAAACAGCTCTATCGACGACCCTTGCAGCAATAGTCACGAGAAGTACAGACGAAGTATATATTATGTAATTTTATCGGGATTCTTCTTGGCAAAATCGGCCCACGAAGAGTATTTTTTATTACCCACAGGCTTTCCACGCTGTATATAATGACAGAATGCAGCTCCCAACGCATCTGTAGCATCCATAAATTGCGGCATCTCTTCCGAAGAGATATTCAACATTCGACGCAGCATCTCGGCAACCTGTTCCTTAGAGGCCGAGCCATTACCTGTAATTGCCATTTTAATTTTCAGTGGGGCATACTCATGAATAGGAACTTGGCGGCTTATAGCAGCAGCTATGGCAACGCCTTGAGCACGCCCAAGTTTTAACATACTCTGTACATTCTTACCAAAAAAAGGAGCCTCAACAGCAAGCTCATCGGGCAAGAAAGATGCAATAAGTCCTTGAACACGATTAAATATCTCTCCGAGTTTCATATATGTATCCTTGCATTTGCGCAAATCGATAACACCCATAGCAATAAGGCGTGCCCTATTACCATTTACGCCTATAAAGGCATAACCCATAATATTTGTTCCCGGGTCAATACCCATTATCACCCTGTCATCGGTAGGCTTTTTATCTTGTGTAACCATCTTTATCGGAGCAACCATCAAAAACCAAGGAACCTCATCAAAGCCTGACAGCCTGCAAGAATCTCATTGTATGTCTTTTCAAAATTACCATGATACCAAGGGTCGGAGATATCCTCACCCATAGTACGTATCGGTTTATCGGCTGTAAAATCCAACAGTTTCCATACCTTACCCTCACAGTCACATGCTATTATGCGCAACATATTACGCAGATTATAATCTTCCATTACCACAACAAGGTCAAAATTATTATAATCTTCCATAGTAAAACGACGGGCATGGTGTCCTTTACAGCCTATTCCATGTATTGACAAGATTTGTGCAGCAGGAGAATATATGGGATTACCTATCTCCTCGCAACTTGTAGCTGATGACTCTATATGCAACTTATCACTTACATGCGCCTTGCGTGCAAGATCTTTCATTATAAATTCTGCCATAGGAGAACGACATATATTCCCATGACACACGAACATAATCTTTTTCATCATTCTTTATCCAAAAAATCGGAATCGAAACACAATGGTAACAGAGCCTTAATACCATCCTCTATGACATAGCACTCCTTTGCACCATACAGCACAATTCTTATTGCACGATTATAACGTTTCTCTACCTCGAGAATTACCTGGCGGCATGCACCGCATGGTGGAATGGGAATACCCAATTCTCCATTCTCGTTACGTGCAGCTATAACGAGTGTGTCGATAGGAGTATCGGGATATTGTGCATTTGCCCAGAAAAGAGTTGTACGCTCGGCACAAAGTCCTGACGGATAGGCAGCGTTCTCCTGGTTGTTACCTGTAACCACGATACCATCGGCAAGGCGTACAGCCGCACCAACATTGAACTTAGAATATGGGGCATAGCTCCTTGATGTCGCATTACGTGCGGCATCTATCAACTCTCGGTCCTCTTGCGAAAACTCATCATATGTATACACCTTAACAGATGTATGTAAACACATTTCTCTCATATATAACAGCACATTTAATTATGCGAAGATAAAGAAAAAAGTTGCGCAAAAACAATTAATTCATTTATTTTGTATCTCAATAATAAATTTAAACAAATGAACAGATTAAGTTCTCTATCACTTATCCTAACAATCCTTCTTGTTTCATGCAGTACGGCTAAGCATAGCACAAGCAGTTGCTATCAGCAACGAAACTACACCTACGAACAATATATAGAGCGATTCTACCCCATTGCTGTAGAACAGATGCAACGTCATGGGATACCGGCAAGCATCACATTGGCACAAGGTCTTTTAGAGTCAGGTGCAGGTAACAGCAGCCTTACAAGAAAATCAAACAACCACTTTGGCATTAAAGCCGATAGCAGTTGGAAAGGTAAAAGAACTACATCAAGAGACAACGGCAAGAATTGTTATTTTAGAGTGTACGATAATCCGCGCGAATCTTATGAGGACCACTCCAAGTTCCTTGTAGGCAGAGAGCGATATGCCTCGCTCTTCAAATTGAACAAGAAAGATTATAAGGGATGGGCAAAAGGACTTAAAAAAGCTGGATATGCCGAGGACCCCGGCTACCCCAACAAACTTATAAGTCTTATAGAGAGGTATGAACTATATAAATACGACAATTACTCAAAGAAAGATATAGCCGGAACTAGCAGTTTGGCATACAGCTACAGCGGCACACGTCAAATATACCTATCCTCGGGACTGCCATATATAATAGCAGACACAGGAGACACCTTTAAATCATTATCAAAAGAGACTGGAGTATCACGTCGCAAACTTATAAAATACAACGACCTATACAAAGAGTACGAAATAAAGGCTGGTGATATAATATATCTTGACAAAAAAAACAATAAGGCACAAAAGCCTCATAAGTTCCACACTACAACCGAGGGAGAGAGCCTATACTCAATATCACAGAAATATGGTATCAAACTCAAAAAGTTGCTTGACATGAATCCACAGTTCAAGAGTTATGCAAAACTAAAGGTTGGAGATATACTTATCTTAAGATAAAGAGTCATAAAACATATATATCATCCTCCCGAAAAAGCTTTCGGGAGGATGATATATATAATTATGATAAGAATCAATATACCAGCACTTTGTGCCCTTTTACAATATACACACCGGCAGGAACCTGCACCGATGTTGTTCCGGTTGCCGCATCTATAGAACGTACAAGACGTCCATCTACCGAGTATATATCTACCCTCTGTGTCAGTAGCGTAGATATAGTGATACAATTACCTCCACGTACAGAAACATCTGCTTCAAGACTGTATAATGATGTCTCATAACCAAAATTAGTCTTCAGGCTACCAAGACGCTCTTCTACATTCACCTCATTTACCGTTAAAATGTTCTGCACCTCTATTACACGTTCCTGTTCGGGTATAATCTCGCTGGTATACAAAGTAAGGTCGGTAAGTTTTACACCCTCAGTCATAGGCTTTGATTCATCCGAATATACCATTATACGATATAGATTCTCGTCCAGTTGTATCGAAGAGAATGTATGACCTGATGCAAGTTCTGCTGGTTGTACATCCTGCATTGTCATTCCCACTGGTAGCAGGATATCTGCTTGCAGCGCCTTATATCTATCATCTCCAAGAAGATGCATTGCTATTGAAAGGTTTATATTCTCATCGGTCTCTATTTCTAGATCCTCAACCTCAATAATTGCATCTGCGACAGGAGTATTGTAATAGTAATATGAAGGTACAGCAGGAGCTACTATTACCTGCGAAGCAATATCTTCTATATCACTCATCTCTATCCTATTGTTACCATCCATATCAGCCTTTACAAAATTAAATGAGGCATCTGTAACACCTTGTATATAATCGGCAGCTACAGCAATATCGTGTACAGTAAGCTGATTATTACAATCGACATCACCAGGCAGAGTATAAAGAATATCGGTTATATCCTCCTCAGCAAGACTGGACATCAGATAGTTTTGCCTATCCTTCAACCAATTCTGAGACCTCACATAGGCCTGATCATATCTGTAAGACTGTCCCCACACATTAGCATCCCGACCAAATGATTCTTTTGCATAATTATAGTAATCCTTTATATAATCCATAAGTTCTACTATATATCCTTTCTCTACAAACTCCTTCCACATCTTGTAATAGTATCTCTTAAACTCAGGATGCCTGGTAAGATCTCCATAGAACTTATATCCCGGTTGACCATACATTGAAGATGCAAACACACTTCCGTTATACTCTTCCGTACAATAATCTTTATTGTTTTCGTATCCATAAGCCCAATCGTAATCCCACATCGGACCAAGTATTATTTTTGAGTTGGGCAATGTAATATCCTCACGCCACAAATATGCACTTTTGGGATGTCCCAACTCCTGTCCCAGCACTAGATCATTAGCCAACATATAGCGTGCAGCAGCATCAAGGTCAATATACGGTTCAATGCTCTCATTGAAATATAGCGCCTCTTCGAACCTGTTAAATGAGTTCTTTATATCACCAAATTTATTCTGGGCTGCAACCTCGTCGGTCTCGGCAATCTCTGACAAATCGGGTTCTTTAACATTCACAGGCAGGTTATAATATGGCGATTTGAACTTGTATACCTCATCGTAATACTCATCAAGTTCAAGCATGAAACAGTTGCCCGTATCCTCATCTATATCTACACTGTTATTGCCAAAACCAACCTTCTCTGTAAACATATAATTACCCATATATTCACCATCCATGTAGAGATCTACCGGCACAATATGATTGGTATATGGAACATTCACTAGTTGTCCTATCTTCATGGCTATGGCATTTGCGAGGAATGAGCCTCTTTGATAATTGGCAAGCAGAACCCAACTCTTTCCATTTGTCAATCCAAAAGGCTTACGCTTGCTATCGAACTTCAGACGATATGGTTTCTTGGGATAAGACCATGTACTGTTTCCACGTCCTTTAATGTTCACCATATCTATGAAATCTTCGTAAACACCATTGCCATTTATCTCTATCATTGCCGAATAGTATATATCCTTATTGTAATGAATTTGATAATAACCACCATCGACCGTGATATCTATACGAGGAATATCTGTAGCTTTATCAACAAGCCAATCAATATTTATGCAGTAGCTATTACCGAAAGAAGTACGTTTTATCTCATATACAGCATCTTCCAATTTAACAGACTCTCCTGTACCCTCTATAACCTTATAGAGACGCATTTCTGCAAGTGCCATGTGATTCTTCGAATACTCACCAGCAGTCTGCCTTATTCTAACATAACGATAACTACCGCCAAAATCTATTGTCGGTGAAGTATACTCTTGCGATACTCCACCTCTAGGCATTCCATCTGCATCGGCCACAAGCGTGCGTTTAAGTTGCCAGTCACTCTTATCATTGCTGACGTA
Organism: Bacteroidaceae bacterium; assembly: GCA_017507105.1. Taxonomy (GTDB): domain Bacteria; phylum Bacteroidota; class Bacteroidia; order Bacteroidales; family Bacteroidaceae; genus HGM04593. The sequence goes on along the minus strand of JAFWBM010000004.1, from coordinate 74,987 downwards.
TATCTCAATTTCAAGAGGATTATATCCATTTGTAGAGCGTGTCATATAATAGAGTTGCATCTTATCGATAGCCTCGGGTAGGTCTATAGTTATAAAACATGCGACATAAAGAGTAGCATTATTTGCATCGCCCCATGTCGAGTGAAATATTGTCTGTGGATTGCCATCTAACAGATTATCCAGACCTTCGCCACTAACAGCAGATGGCTTATTGGTTGTAAGCATGTCAGGGGTAAGATTTATCATCTCTACCTCATCATCTGGGGAACTCCAAACCTCATCCTTTACCTTCACATTAGCTACTTTGTTATATCCCGGATATGTAACCACATATGTCGCCCCATCCGCAAAGTTCACATGAGTCTCCTTGCTTATCTGCATCACAGTATCTATATATGCTACAGCCCTATCATCGCTCAGGTTAAAACTTGGAACAAGCCATTTTCCTATAGTATTAAGCGCGAACTGCATCTGAGGCATAACTGTATCGGCAACAACATCCAAATGCAAACTTGGGTTATACTTATTATTAAACTTGAATGTAGTCATTGTTGGCAACTGTGGCCTTACACTAGAGCAACTATCATACTCGTTGCGGGTATAGGATTCAACAACACCTGTTGTAAGCGGTATATACAACACATCATCCTCGATATATTGCTTGCCATCAACAACTGTGCTACCATATGCATCGACACCACCATCGGTACGATATACGTAAATATAATGACCCTCCTCTGTTGTCTCAGAGCCCACTCCTTGTGCTGTTGTTGTTAGAATACACAGAGAAAACAATGATAGCAATAAGAAAAATCTTTTCATAACAGATAATTATTAAATACCTAATTAATGGAGTTGTTCTTTAGATTGTAAGCATAAATACATTGTACACATTCAAAGCCACACAACCCCATATTATGCAAAGAAATAAAATATTGTATACAGATGCAAAAAAAAGCCCCTATTTTTACAGTAATATACACATAAAACAGCAAGAGACCACCCTATATTTTAGGGTGGTCTCTTGCTGTTTTTAACGATAGATTTTAAATAAAGATATATTTAAGTACAAATAATATAGCGAGTATATACATTGTAGGAGTAATACGCTTGAAGTTCCCACACAGCATATTCATCAGAACATAGCTTATCATTCCAAGCAGAATACCATCCGAGATAGAGTATGCCATAGGCATCATAACTATGGTAACGAACGCAGGGATAGACTCTGCATAATCGTCAAATGGAATATTCTTTATGGGACTCATCATAAACAAACCTACGATAACCAACACCGAAGCCGTAGCCGAGGCCGGTATCGCAAGAAATATAGGCGAGAAGAACAACGAAATTGCAAAACATACTGCAATTGCAAATGCGGTCAGTCCGGTACGCCCACCCAGAGCAACACCCGATGCACTCTCTACATAAGTAGTTGTTGTAGATGTACCAATGCATGCACCAACCGTAGTTGCTATAGAATCCGCCATAAAAGCCTCTTTCACACGTGGTATACGACCATCCGGACCTAATATATTTGCCTTTGTACAAACACCTACAAGCGTGCCTATTGTATCGAACATATCAATAAAGAGGAATGTAAATACAACTACAAGCATATCAAGCGACAGGACATTTCCCCACTCAAACTTACAGAAGATATCGTCAATAGAGTGAGGAGCTGATACAATACCTCCATACTCGGTAAGTCCCATAGGAATACCTATAATTGTTGTAAGAAGTATACCTATAAGCAAACCACCACGCACATTCTTTATCACAAGCATAGATGTTATGAGAAGACCGATAAAAGCAAGTAATGCACTACCCGATGTGATATCACCCAACGAGACAAGTGTAGCATCATTCTTTACAACAATACCGGCATTCTGTAATCCTATAAATGCTATGAATAGGCCAATGCCTGCACCTATAGCATTTTTGAGCGATGCAGGAATTGCATTTACTATCGCTTCACGCAAATTGGTAAGTGTCAGCAGAATAAATATTAGTCCCTCAATAAATACAGCTGTCAATGCAAACTGCCATGTATAGCCCATACCCATACACACCGTATACACAAAAAAGGCATTCAGCCCCATTCCCGGAGCAAGTCCGAAAGGCATCTTGCCAAGCAGAGCCATAACCAGAGTTCCAACAATAGCCGCTAAAGCTGTAGCAGTAAACACAGCACCCGCCGACATTCCCTCCAATTGACTGAACATAGCAGGATTTACCGCCAAAATATAAGACATTGTCAGGAATGTGGTAAGGCCTGCCAACATCTCAGTACGCACTGTGGTTATTTCCGGATCAAACCCGAATAGTTTTTTCAACATAATATATATTTGGTTTTAGTTTATCAAAAGGTCCATTTTACAGCTAAGGTGGGAATGACATAGAATCCTTTGTCTACAAAATTATTGGATAACTCAACCTCAGTACCAACACTAAGATTCTTCAAATCCAGATTCTTGACTTTGTTCAGATTAAGCCAAAGCTGCTGTTCCGATAGCAATATGTACGATGTATCTTGCCAAGGACGACACTCGCGCCAGAAATCAACGAAACCAGAATATGTCGCCCAGCCATTAGCAAAGTTAATACCCCACACGCCGGTTATCTGGAAATTATGCTCTTGACTCTTTCCCGATGTATTCACAGTATTGGGAATATACTTATACATCATTGACAACGACCATGTCTTACTAAAATCTTCAGAATGACCCGAATATGTAAGACCGGCCAACCAAGCATCATTGAATGAGCCGGCAACATCATTCATTCCACCATTATATTCGGCATGTACAGACAACCAACTCCAATCTGTATCCTGCCAAAAACAGAACTCACGCGCAACTTCCCAATAAGCACCCTTAACACCCGATGCATAGTCGAGATCAACAAAGAAAAAAGTGCTACCGTATGAGTCGGGGCGGAACATCTCTATTGTTGTTGTCAACTGCGGACGACCGTGATATCCCTCCCTCTTATCCAACTCATTATAGAAGGCACGACCAAAATCGTAATGCAACTGAATATTCTGCGCCACAGCAGTAAGAGTTATGGCAAAAAGAAACGTTACAGCTAGTAGTTTTTTCATAACTTCATAGTATTAAATTCTAAGTAAAAACAGGAAATCAACATATCACGCAATAGAGTTTCCTTCACAACACTCGCATATAATTCAATTATGCAAAGAAATATATTTATGTTATATCGCGCAATTTTTCGTGGTTCATTTTTACGCGAAGAGATATAACAGGAAACAAAAAATCCTCAACAATCATTGATTGTTGAGGATTAGGACTAGTCGGGATGACTGGATTCGAACCAGCGACACCACGCCCCCCAGACGTGTACTCTAACCGGGCTGAGCTACATCCCGTCCCAGACTTTGTCTGTTTGCGATTGCAAAGGTATTGTCTTTTTTGCAAACGTGCAACAAAAATCAAGAAAAATTTTAATACATTTTATTTTTTTCATTTCTGTCACACTGTAAACCGCTGTTATTGTTGCACTTGAGACATTACGCGCAACCAGTTTGCTCCCCAAATCTTTTCAATATCGCAAGAAGAATATCCTCTTCTAAGCAACTCACGTGTAACATTAATCAATTGTGAAACGTCTGCACAACCCACAATTGTCCCATCTCCGTCAAAATCAGTACCTATACCCACATGTTCTATACCGGCAATATCAATAGCATGCAGCAGGTGTTCAATAAAATTGTCAAGTGTAGCCACACCCTCATTAACCAAGAAACCACTATACATGGTAACCTGCACTACGCCACCTACCTTAGCTATAGCTCTCAACTGCTCATCGGTAAGATTCCTGGGATGATTACAAAGAGCCATACATGATGAATGTGAACAAACAACAGGCTTGGTACTACACTCAATAACATCATAAAAACTCTTCTCCGATGCATGAGAAAGGTCTATCATCATTCCTACACGATTCATCTCCTTCACAACACTGCGTCCAAAAAGGCTCAGTCCACCATGCTCACCATTGCCACGTGCCGAGTCGCATATATCATTATCTCCATTATGACACAACGTCATATACACCACTCCCATCTCTCTATAACGCGCTATATTCGCTATATCCTTTCCTATTGCATAGCCATTCTCTATGGCACGCATAACAATATGCTTACCTTCCCGTTTACAACGTATCACATCATCAGGCGAAACAGCAATTGCTGCATGCTCACCGCAAGCCAACACCTTATTCTCTATCTCTTCAAGCAAGGCATCAGCCTTTGCTGTTGCCCTCTCCAAAGACTTCTTATCACGAGTTTCCTGCTTAAGATAAGCAGCCATTATCACAGCATCGATCCGACCCTCATCCATTTTCTGCATGTCGACAAGAGCTGTTTCGCTACGCTTTGCAAAATCATAGTCATTACCAAAAAGCATAGGTGTGTCACAATGCGAATCTATGGTAATGATATCACGATGTATTCTTTTTGCTTTGCGAAATAATAGAGCCTCATTTACCAACCATTCAAAGAGAGGAATCATGCATCTGTTATTATCCTTGAGTATAAAACTCTCGGGATGCCATTGCACACCAATAATAGAACGGCCATCTGCGCTCTCCATTGCCTCTATCACTCCATCTGTAGAGAATGCCGAGACAACAAAACCCTTTGGGACATCTGAGACTGCTTGATGGTGGAATGTATTTACCCCCAGTCTCTCTTGTGAAAAAATCCGTGCTAATCTAGTCCCTGGCTTTATAAAGACCTCGTGCGTTGCAACACCACGCTCTTCATTTTGGTCGTGGTTAAGCAATCCCTCACCAAGCATAGCGTATATATCCTGATGCACAAGCCCCCCTAATGCTACTGCCAAAGTCTGTATTCCGCGACATATACCAAGAATAGGCAATTGTCGGTCTACAGCAAGCCTCACCAAAAGCAATTCCTGCTCGTCGCGTTTTGCATTTATGGTATGTAGTAACGAGTAATCGGGCTCCTGTCCCATATAACGTGGATCAATATCGGCACCACCCGACAACACTACTGCATCCACACTATCAAGCGTAACGAGCAAAGCCTCCCTGTCGCGATATGGAGGTATGAGCAAGGGAACGCCACCTGCTGCTAATATAGAGGCGTAATAGGCCTCGGCAAGGCATGCGTTCCCGTCATTGAAGTTTGCTGTTATTCCTATAACAGGTTTCTCACCACATATAGGATATAGCTTGTGCAGTTCAGAATACTCTTTATAGAGATTGAACTGTTCCATAATTTACTCCATAGGTAAGTTTCTCTTTATACTGCTGTCTAGCACTATCATAGTCTCGGTGCTGACAACACCGGGAATACTCTGAATCTTATTGTTTAGTAGATCCATCAGTTGCTCATTGTCATGAGCATACATCTTTATCAGAATAGAATAAGGACCTGTAGTAAACGAGCACTCCACAACCTCAGCTATACAACGCAGATGTTCTATTGCCTCTTTATACATAGAACCCTTCTCTAATCTTATTCCTACATAAGTACAAGTCTTATATCCCAAACGCTTGAAATCTATCTCGTAGCTGGAACCAGATATTATGCCCATGTCTATTAGGTGTTGCACACGCAAATGGATTGCAGCCCTTGAGACACCGCACAACTCAGCCACATTACGGAAAGGAATCCTTGCATCCTTAGAGATTATACTAAGGATCTTCAAATCGAGATTATCGACCTTGCACTCTACGTTATTCTTCATAATACAATTGTTACTTATGTTTTTTGATTGTTCTTCATTTACACCATTAAAGAACCTTAATAAGTTCTACATCAAAAATAAGAGCGCTATATGGAGGGATCTGCTCTCCTGCGCCATGCGCGCCATACGCCATATTCTGTGGAATATAGAGACGCCATTTAGAGCCCTCATTCATGAGTTGAAGCGCCTCAACCCATCCTGCAATTACCTGAGAAACTCCAAACACTGCAGGTTCGCCGCGACGTACCGAACTATCAAAGACGGTTCCGTCTATAAGTGTACCCTCATAATGACACTGTACACGGTCTGTAGCCTTAGGTTGCTTGCCGCTGTCTGCTACGAGCACCTCGTACTGCAATCCACTGGGGAGTACCACTACACCCTCTTTCTTGGCATTCTCGGCAAGGAAAGCCTCACCAGCCTCTTTAATCTTAGCATAGCTCTGTTCGGCAAGTTTCTGAAAATGCTCACTCACCACTCTCTGTGCTTCGGCATGCGAAAGTTCTGTTTCTTTTCCTTCTAGAACAGCTTTCATTCCCTTAACGAAATCATCAACACTCATCTCACTAACGTTCATAGAGAGCAGGTTCTGACCTATTCCCATTCCCAAGCCATAGCTAAATTTATCCATATTGTCTGTTTTATATTTATTTAATATATTACTTTAATGTCATTTTGTAAAAATAAAATAGTCATTTTTCGACCATCTATCGCTTGCGAATATACAACATTTTCTTTATAATCTTGTTTTTTTGATAAAAAATTAACTCAAAGCCTAAAAAAATCCACTTTACAGAAGAATACTTTTTACAAATCTTTTACATTTTGTCATTCTTTCATATTTACAACAAATTATCACTGTTTACTGTTATCTTTTTTACTATTTATCATAATTGGCAGATATTAAGGTATATATGAATATACCATAATATTTTGAGACGAGTAGTCTCTTTCGGTTCGTGAAAATCGGTATTTATATCAAAAAGCTCGAATTTATTTTATAACTTCGCGCTGTATATGCGTTTGCGCAAGTAAAAACCTAATAGTATGATTCAAACATTATTGCTTATAGTTGCACTGATTGTCATTGTAGTCCTATATTTTGCTTTCTCGAAATACCGCCGTACAGCCGTCGACGATCACCATCACGAAGGAGCAGACGGGGTATGCTGCGGACGTCATACCGTATGTGATAAGGGATACGACAACAGTAATCTCTATTTCGATGACGAGGAACTTGACAAATACCGCGATAGGCCTCAAGAGAGCTATAATGAAGAGGAGGTCGAAGAGTTCCGTAACGTGTTATACACAATGCGCCAGGAGGAGGTTGACATATGGGTCAAATGCTTGAACACACGACACATAGAACTTCCGCTACAACTTAAAGACGAGATATTGTTAATGCTTCAATAGTGGCTGAATGGAGATTTTGGGATATAGTTTCTTTCAGAATGCACTTATCGGCAGCCTGTTTGCTTGTATAGCCTGTGGCATTATAGGTACATATATTGTTACACGTCGTTTGGTTTTTATAAGCGGAGGGATAACACATTCGGGATTCGGCGGTGTGGGATTAGGCATGTTTCTTGGGATTAATCCCATGATAACTGCATTCCTTTTTGCTGCAGCCTCGGCCCTGGGTGTGGGTTGGCTTAAAAGAAAAGATATACGTGAGGACTCAGCCATCGCCATATTTTGGATATTAGGAATGTCGCTTGGTATTATATTCTGTTTCTTATCATCCGGATACAGTTCGGAAATGTCGACATATCTTTTTGGAAATATTCTTACCATCAACAGCAATGACATAACTATACTGGCAATCATATCAGCTTCGGTTGTATTAACCTGTACACTATTATACCGCCCCATTCTTGCCATAGCATTCGACAGCGAGTTTGCAAAGACTAAAGGATTGCCGGTAGCTCTTATTGAGAGTATAATGATGCTATCCATTGCTATCACAATAGTATCTACGCTGCGCATCATCGGTGTAGTTCTTGTAATGGCAATGCTTACAGTACCTCAAATGACAGCACTACTCTTTACAGAAAGCTATAGAAAGACAATGTGGCTTTCAATAATAATAGGTTATATATCGACATTGGCCGGATTGACCCTATCATACAACATGAATACCCCATCGGGAGCAACCATCGTTCTTTGTTCCATTGCAATTTATGCAGCATGTAGGGTTATCATTGCAATATATAGAAACAGATTAAGAGCTAAAGTACAATAATTGCTACATTTTGCAGTTATTATATTGATAGAGTACCATTGTGAAAAACAGATATAAGATAGATATATGCCTCCTGATTCTGTTGCTATTAGCTACAGGATGCGCAAGCCGTAAGAAGAATACGGCTCAAACACGTATGTATCATGCCTTCTTTGCAAAATACAACACATACTATAATGGTACTGTTGCATACAAGAAAGGTAAAAATGCACAGATAAAAGGACACCGCGACAACTATCTAGAACAGTTGCCATTGCTTATAGTAAGCAACGAGTCGACCAAAGGTATGGGCAGTGGCGACTACGACAAAGCAATAGAAAAGTCACAGAAGAGCATAAAGAACCACTCAATAAAAAAGAAACCAAGACGCGAAACCGGGAAGAAACTCACCGAAAAGAAAAAACGTTTCTATGCACAGAAAGAGTTTAACCCCTTCCTATGGAAAGCCTGGATGCTTATGGCAGACTCCTATTTCAACAAAGGAGAGTTCACCGAAGCTGCCAGCACCTACATGTACATAGCAAAGCTATACGAAAACGACCCACGCATATACACAGAAGCGAGAATAGGATTAGCGCAGTGTTATATACAAATGGAGTGGTTATACGAAGCCGAAGACCTATTATCACGTATAAAACGTGACACCATACCATCGGCATTGGAGAGCAAAATGGCAATGGCAAATGCGAACCTACTGCTTGGACAGAAAAGAGAAAACGAGGCAATAGCACATCTAAAGAAAGGGGTAAAGCGAAAAGGGACAGAGACGATAGAACGTGCGAGAGAATACTACCTAATAGGACAATTATACCATAGCATAGGTAATGACAAGGAGGCCTTCAAATATTTTTCTAAAGCAATAGCACAGAATCCGCCATATGAGCTTGAGATAAATGCACGCATACGCCAAACAGAGACTCTGACCTCGGGTAGCGATAAGAAAATCATACGAAAACTCGAAAGGATGATAAAATCGCCTAAGAATGAGGAGTATCTCTCGCAACTCCATTACGCCCTTGGCAATGTACACCTTGCAGCAAAAGACACATCAAAAGCCATTGAAATTTACGAGACCGGTGTGGCACGCAGTAAGGAATCGGGCTATGGTGTAGGCATGCTACACTTGTCGCTCGCAAACATCTATTGGGGGCAAAGACGTTTTTCAAAATCCAGCGAAAACTATCAGAAAGCTATAGGAATAATAGACAAGGAGAGTGAAAAGTATAAATTTCATGAACATCGGAGCAGAGTAGCCGGCGAGATAGCTCCATACAGCGACATAATAGAGAAGAACAGCGAACTGCTCTACTGGAGCACTCTGAATGAGAAAGAGTTGCAACCACTCATTGACAAGAAAATAAAAGAGGCCGAGTTCGAAGAAAAACTTAATAAGCTCAGAGACAAAAGAGACCGTAAAGAGATGCAGGGCAGCGATCTGAGCAATGCTGGTGCAGCTGCAAACATGAGCATAACATCACAAGAGGAACAAAACAAATGGTATTTCTACAACAAGAATCTGGTGGTACAGGGTATACAGAATTTTACCCGCACATGGGGTGACCGCAAACTAAAGGACTTCTGGCGACTGAGTAGAGAGAGCATAACCATCACCAGACTCGAGAACGATACCACAGGCATAGCTGCTGCCGACTCTTTACAGACAGACTCCTTAGGAAACCTCACCGCATCGCTCGAAGAGATTGATATTGCCGAAGACACCCTCTCGACAGATCCTACGACACGTAAATATTGGCAGCAACAGATACCAACCAGCGAGGAGCAGAAGAAGACACTGCATGAAGAGCTCAGCGAAGCACTCTTCAACGCTGCCGCTATTTTTGAAGAAAAACTTGGAGACAAACAATTGGCTATGTCGCATTGGGAACGTCTGATAGCCGAATACCCAACACACAGTAAGTTAATAGAAGCCTACTATCATATGTTCATTTGCTCATCGCGTTGGGAAGAGAGTGATAAGGCCGACTTCTACAAAAACCTAATGATGACACAATATCCCGACAGTAGCCTTACAATGCGCATACAAGACCCAGACTTTTTCGAGAGTGTAGCAACGAAACGACATAAAGAGGACTCGATATACGTAGAGACCTACACACAATATACAGATGGTAACTACACATCGGCAATAGCAAACAGCAGCTATGCTCTACAGAAATATCCACAGGGTACCCACCGAGCACGTTTCATGTTTGTAGATGCCCTTGCCAAACTATACTCAGGCAGAGAGAAAGATGCTCTTGCTACACTACAAGAGATTGCTATACAATATCCCAAAGACTCATTGACACGATTGGCCGAGGGAATAAGTACAGGAATAATGAATGGACGACTACTGAGTGGTGGCATTGCCACATCCATATGGGAGCGTAAGTTAGACGGTTCAATAAAGAGTGATACAGACAGTGTACCACAGTTCAGCAACGAACGTAACGAGCCATATCACTTTGTATTGATATACCCCAATGACTCATTAGACGAGAAACGTTTGTTATTCGAGATGGCACGATACAACTTCTCGCGTTACATGATGCGTAACTTCACTATGGAATTCAGCCGTCAGGCTCAGGTAACATTATTCCATATAAAGGAATTCCTGAACTTCGATGAAGCATTCCTCTACCGCAAAAGATTGTATAACAACCCCGAGATGAGCAGACTACTCTCTGGAATAAATGCGATTCTGATATCAAAAACCAATTTCGATTTGTTACTTAAATATTACACTCTCGAAGATTATAACATATTCTACGAGAAGAACATGCAGGCAATACCCGAAATAGAGATTGACGGATACACCCTTGACGAACCGACATTATAGCATAATATAATAAATAACGTTGACTAGTATGGCATACCAATTACTTTGGGCAGACGACGAAATAGAACTGTTGAACGCCCACATAATATTTCTTAAAGCAAAAGGCTACGATGTTACAAGCGTGACAAACGGGCTTGATGCCATAGAAGCATGCCGTAACAACTCTTTTGATCTAATACTCCTTGATGAGAATATGCCGGGACTTAACGGGCTCGAGACACTTGAGAAGATAAAGGAGATTACCCCTACCACTCCGGTTGTAATGGTAACAAAGAGCGAAGAGGAGGATATCATGGAACAGGCCATAGGCTCTAAGATTGCAGACTATCTTATAAAGCCGGTAAATCCAAACCAGATACTTCTTTCTCTAAAAAAGAACATACACAAGAAAGAGATTGTAGCAGAAAAGACAAACAATGCATACCAACAGAATTTCGTAAAGCTTGGCATGCAGATAAGTGATTCATCATCCACAGAAGAGTGGGTTGAAGCATATAAAAGGCTGGTCTATTGGGAGATTGAACTTGAGAATGCAGACAAGAGTATGCAGGAGATGCTCAAGACACAGTTCGAAGAAGCCAATGCCATGTATGCCCGTTTTATAAAAAAGAATTATCTGCGTTGGCTTACACCCGGATGCACCGACAAACCTCTTATGAGCCATGACCTTATGCGCGAACGAATATTCCCGCTTATAGATAATGGCGAGAAGGTATTTATGGTACTTATAGACAATCTGCGTTACGACCAATGGCGTGTACTGTCAAAAGAGATAGGAAACGATTTTATAATAGAGGAAGAGATATACACCGGTATACTTCCCACAGCTACCCAATACTCCCGTAACGCAATCTTTTCCGGTCTTATGCCTGCACAAATAAAGAGCATGTATCCCAATCTATGGGTTGACGAAGAGGAAGATGAGGGGAAAAACCTTAACGAAAGCATGCTCATTGAGTCTCAGATAGCACGATACCGTCGCCGCGATACATACTCATACAACAAGGTAGTGAGTACAAATGCTGCCGATCGTTATATCGACACCATAAACAATCTGCAGGACAACAACCTGAACATTCTGGTAATAAACTTCATTGACATGCTGTCGCATGCCCGTACCGAATCTTTAATGGTACGCGAACTTGCATCTACCGAGGCCGCATATAGATCTATCACACGTTCATGGATAAGACACTCTGCAATAAAAAGATTGTTCAACTATCTGGCATCGAGCAACTATACAGTAGTAATAACCACCGATCATGGCAGCATACATGTAAAGAATGCAATAAAAGTAATTGGCGATAAAAACACAAATACCAATCTACGTTATAAGTTAGGAAAATCATTGGGATATAATCCAAAGGAGGTTTTTGAAATAAAAGAACCACAAAAAGCGATGTTGCCATCTCCCAATATAAGCACAAGCTATATATTTGCAACAAAGAACGATTTTTTTGCCTATCCGAATAACTACAACCATTACGTATCATACTATAAAGATACATTCCAACATGGCGGAATATCGCTTGAGGAGATGTTGGTACCATTTATAACATTAAGACCCAAGAGATGACAAAAAAGATTATAGAGATTAAAAGCATAGACGACTACCCAGCAGCTGCAAGAGAGTTTATCAACAGCATGAACAACAACAGAATCTTCGCATTCTATGGCAGCATGGGAGCAGGAAAGACAACCTTTATTAAGAGTGTTTGTGAAGCAATGGGTGTAGAGGATGCCATAAACTCTCCCACATTTGCCATTGTAAATGAGTACGAAGACTCAGAGCAAAATACCATATACCACTTCGATTTCTATCGTATAAAGAACATAACAGAGGTCTACAATATGGGATACGAAGAATACCTCTACAGTGATGCATATTGCTTTATTGAGTGGCCCGAACTAATAGAAGAGTTGCTACCCGAAGAGAGTGTAGCTGTAATGATAGAGGAAGGGAGTGACGGCAGCCGCACCATAACAATGAACTTACCGTAATAACCGAAAACAACATACAACTATGAAGATAAAGGCAAACACCACAGGCACACGTACAATAGAGATTAGTGAAGAGCAGCTATACACAATACATAAATACTCTCTGTTCGAACGTATAGCAAACAGTATGGGAATAGTAGATGAGGAATCACTCGAAAAGCTACGTTGCACAGTACGCTCACTAATAGCATCACAAGAGGAGGACAGCAAGGCATTACTAAAGCTTGCATTAGTATTATACGATGACAACATGAAATCGTATGGTCTTTGTAACCTTATAGATTGCTACAACAACTGGTTTGCACAACAGACTCCTCAAGAGTCACCATCAACCACCGAAGAATAAGATGACCGAGAGGAAAATTACCGACTGGTTACCCACCACGCGAAAAGAGGCACAGTTGCGAGGTTGGGATGATATGGATGTAGTGATATTCAGCGGTGATGCTTATGTCGACCATCCATCATTCGGAGCTGCAGTAATAGGACGTCTGCTCGAAGCCGAAGGATTACGTGTAGCAATTGTACCACAACCCAATTGGCAGGACGATTTAAGAGATTTCAAGAAGATGGGACGCCCACGCCTTTTCTTCGGAATCTCGGCGGGATGTATGGATTCTATGGTAAACAAATACACTGCTGCAAAAAGATTTCGCAGCGAAGATGCCTACTCTCCCGACGGCAAGCACAGCATGCGCCCCGAATACGCCACAATAGTTTACTCAAATGCCATAAGAAGCATATTTCCCGACGTACCAATTCTGATAGGAGGTATTGAGGCATCAATGCGTCGTTTCACTCACTATGATTATTGGAGCGACAGTCTTAAGAAGAGTATACTTATAGATAGCAAAGCAGATATATTGGTATATGGAATGGGTGAGCAACCAATAAAGGAGATTGCTGTAAGATTAAAAGGAGAGTTGGAAGATTGCCAAGCCGGGTATATAACAGCATCACGTGCAAAAGAGCTTACACACGACATAAAGCAGACAGGACAGTTACATTGCCACAACAAAATTTCTGTAGGGGAGAATGACAGAATACTATATTCACACGAAGAGTGCCTTAAGAGCAAAGAGAAACAGGCAGCGAACTTCCTTGCCATAGAAAAGGAATCGAATAGGGTAAATGCAAAAAGGCTTATCCAACCATGTGGAAACGGATGCATAGTAATAAATCCACCTTATCCCACAATGACGACAGAGGAACTCGACCATAGTTTCGACCTACCCTATACCCGTCTGCCACACCCCAAGTATAAAGGTAAGAGAATACCGGCATACGAGATGATAAAGTTCTCGGTAAATATCCATCGTGGATGTTTTGGCGGATGTGCATTCTGTACGATATCGGCCCATCAAGGCAAATTTATAGCCAACCGTAGCAAAGAGAGCATAATTAGAGAGGTGAAGGATATTACACGCCTACCCGACTTCAAGGGATATCTGAGCGATCTAGGAGGTCCTTCGGCCAATATGTATATGATGAAAGGGCGAAACAGTGAGCTATGCTCAAAATGCTCTCGCTCGTCGTGTATACAACCCAAAGTGTGCCCCAACCTAAATATAGACCATTCGGCACTGCTTGACTTGTACCACGAAGTAGATTCCATTCCCGGCATTAAGAAAAGCTTTATTGGAAGCGGTGTAAGATACGATATGCTGTTGCACCGCAGCGGAGAAAAAAGAGTAGACGAAGCGGCAGACATGTACACAGAAGAGCTTATACGCAACCATGTGAGTGGACGCCTTAAGGTTGCCCCCGAACACACATGCGATAATGTTTTGAAACTGATGCGCAAACCCTCCTTCAAACAGTTTCACGAGTTCAAGCGCATCTTCGATAGGATTAACAACCGATACAATCTGAAACAACAACTGATTCCCTACTTTATAAGTTCACATCCGGGAAGCACAATAGAGAACATGGCAGAACTGGCTGCTGAAACCAAGCAACTGAATTTCCATCTCGAGCAGGTACAGGATTTCACCCCTACTCCAATGACAATGGCTACCGAGATGTACTATACAGGTATAAACCCCGAGACCAAAGAAAAAGTCTATTGTGCACGCTCCATGCGAGACAAGGAGGCGCAAAGGATGTTCTTCTTCTGGTACAAACCCGAGGAGCGGAATAGGCTACGCGAGACCTTAAAAAGAATGAAAAGAAATGATTTAATAAAAAAGATGAATATCTGATATACTATACAAAAGGAGGCTGCCAGAATGGCAGCCTCCTTTATCATTTAATCATTATTCTTCTACGGGTTCAAAGTCCTCTTTTGTGACTCCACACAAGGGACATACCCAATCCTCGGGAATACTCTCAAACGGTGTACCGGGAGCAATACCGGCCTCAGGATCACCTAACTCAGGGTCATATATCCAATGACATACTGTACATACATATTTCTTCATAATCATTTAAATTTAGGTTTATATTATAACATTTTCTCTATTGTAATGTTCAAACTCACTTGGAAAGGAATCTGTTTATAAGTTTTTCCACCCCTTCAGATGCGCCATCCTTAATAACAACAACCTTACGCGAAGTTCGTACCTCTACATCGTTAGGGTCTATTAGATAGACCGGAACACCGGATGGCACATAATCCAACAAGCCTGCTGCTGGATATACATTAAGCGATGTACCTATTATAACAAAAGCATCCACTCCTTTAAGAGCTGCGACAGCATCTTCTATCAATGGGACAGCTTCACCGAACCAAACAATGAACGGACGTAGTTGTGAACCATCATCAGCCTTCTCCCCAATAGATATATATGGTGATGACGATGGCAGCGTACGTACCTGAGACGCATCATTGGGTGCATAAGAAGAACACACCTTAACAAGTTCTCCATGAAGATGGATGACATTTGTTGAACCGGCACGCTCGTGCAGATCATCGACATTCTGTGTAACTATTACAACCTCATGACTTTTCTCCAACTCGGCAAGCAGTATGTGTCCTCTGTTCGGTTCTGTTGAAAGTAACTCTTTACGACGTTTGTCATAGAACTCCAGTACAAGAGCCGGATTTATTGCGAAACCCTCGGGAGTAGCAACCTGCTCTACAGGATAGTTATCCCATAAGCCACCTCCACCCCTGAAAGTACCCAATCCACTCTCGACACTCATACCTGCACCGGTAAGTACAACTATCTTCATATGACATTTACTTTTCAACTTTTACAAAACTAATACTTTTTATTTTACGACAATCTGTTGTTAACACATTTTATAAAAAAAAGACTATAAACATAGCAGATGCACCAAGATGTTGGTGCATCTGCTATGTTTATATATATTCGGGTATTACTATTACACTCCTGGATCTTGTTCTATTTCAGAATCAGTCTCAGGTTTCTCCTCAGAGGCCTCACTTGTATCGGGCAATGGCAGATACCATTTGCTTTCGTCAGAAGATAACAATCTATAGAGTGCATCATCCATTTCGTAACCCTCTTCATAATATGTTACACTGTTATTGAATGAACGTCCTGCGACACGTTTTGCAAGAATATCTTTCCAATCGGTAAATCCATCCTTCTCGGCTCTCTTGGCAAAACGTATAAGGTCGCCAAAACGATTACCTTCGAAGCAGAATTCAAGAGCAAGTTCATCGAGCAGTATATCATTCACATATCTATAATAGTCCTCTTCAGTAAGCGTTCTTTTTGTTGTAAAGAGTGAATCGCTATCTTCCTTTACAAGACCATAGTAACGCGCTACGCAGGTATCGCTCAACGAATAATATTTGTTATGCTTACCGTTACCTGAGCCACGTGAGTGCAGGCCGATATTATCCTCGAATCTGTTGGATAAGAAATTATATCTTATTATCTCATTGTAGACAGGATCCTGAACTACAATTGTATCGACAGCCAATTCTGTATCCTCTGTTATATTACCCAAAGAGTCTATCATAACCTCCTTATCTACAAAACTTAGATTTGTACGCAATTTATAATCCTTCTTCAATCCACTCTTTAATGTCTCCATAGCCATTACAAGTGCATCGGGACAGTTTTCTTCGGCAGATAGTCCTATCAGTGCTTCGGCAAAGCGTGCATACAAATGCATGTCGCGCACAATCTGTACAAAGTTGGTACGACCTGAGTACAAGGCATATGGGACATTATCCAAATATGAAGTGTTACCCTGGTTCAATTTCAATATTATATTATTATACTCCTCTTCAGTTGTAAAGTCTCTCTGCGAACCGGTAACTGTATACCTACGTAAATCACCAACCAGCATATCCTTGTTTGGATTATATATAGGCCCAACTTTTCTATCATGGTCGTAAATCAGATAGGCTTGTCTATTGCTCAATGAGACATAACCGGGCGAAGCAGAAACCTGTGCAGCACCTTCAACCTCGGGGAAGAAGATATCACTGAGATAAGATATGGTTCCGGTAGATGTCGTCGTCTCCATAGGTATCACAGTCAAAGCTGTGAAATTTCTTACAGCATATGAAGAACGGAATATAGAATTATATACATCAAGATAGTCCTCATAATCCTCGTCGTAATCCGAGAACTCCACATAAGCATCTCCATCTGAGAATATGCGAGTCGAGGCTGTTGTTCCAATAGGAGTATCTGTTATTGACTTGAAGAAATAGTTTGAAGCAATCCTATAATCTCCATGCGCACCACGCCACAGATGAAGTTCTCCAAGCAGATATCTGATGGGGACAAAAAGTTGAGATGTTGTTATTGAAGTACGAGGCGTACCGGTCTGTATACCCGACCAATCGGGCATAGGGTATTTTCTTGGGTCTTCAAAGGGTGTCAACTCTTCAATCAATAGAGATACTATCTCGTCACGCGATTTCTTAGGACGGTTCATCACCTCCTCTGCCTCGGCATGTGTAAGTATAGGATCTGTATAATAAGGTACACTACCGTAGTTTATGGCTAGTTGAAGATAGGTCCACGCACGTACACTCTTCACTGCCACATACTCGGCCATTAAAAGCTTGTCACCACTACGCTCAAGGCTCGTATCAACTCTTGCTAGGAATATATTACAGTTATTTATAATTGAATAGTAATCCTTTACGGCCAGATATGGATTCTCGGAGTCGAAATTGAAATCCATGATACTCTGGACATCATAGACAGCCTTTCCGGGATTGGCAGCGACCAAGTCGCCACGCAACTCGCCAAGCAACACTGTACGATCGGCAATGCCTTGTACGCTTTTAAGGATTCCCAAGACCGAGTAGACCGAGTCATTGAGTGTGAGATCCCCCATCTCCACATCAATGCGCTCCGAGTCAACCTCCAACATATCTTCGCATGAACTGAAAAGAACAGCTCCGCTTAACATCACACATAATGTATAAATAAGATTCTTTTTCATCGTTCTATCAATTTTCAGACTTCTGATATCTCTATTTTACTACTGCTGTAAAGATTGTATTACAGATTAATCTTCACACCAAGATGGAAACTGCGGCTTTGTGGCAAAAGACCCGCATCGACACCCTGATAAAGAATTTTATTATTAACAGAGAATTCGGGGTCGTTACCTAAATATTTTGTCCATGTAAGCAGATTCTCGGCAGCACACCAAACAGTCAATCCTTGTAACCAATTACTTACGATGGGGAACTTATACTGCAGCTGCACACTCTTCAAACGTAAGTAGGAGCCATCCTCAATCCATCTGTCCGAGAAACGCGCATTCCCAACAGGATCACCATATGCAATACGCGGCATATCTGTTATCTGTTCATCTATAGTCCAACGGTTCAACATTGCAACAGATTGGTTAAAGAAGTTATTTCCACCCTCGAGCAAAGAACGGTAATAGTTGTATACATCATTACCCAAAGAGTAGTTGAAGCCCATATTCAAGGTCCAATTCCCATATGAAAGCTTTGTAAAGATGTTTCCATAGAGATCGGGATTAGGATCACCTATTATAACCTTGTCGGCCTCACTTATCTCGCCCTCTCCTGTATAGTCTACAAACTTTATGTCACCTGCTTGGAAATAGACATCATTTCCGGCTGCATCCTTTTGATAAAGCCCCAAGTTATCGGCCTCCTCTATAGTGGATATCACACCGGCGGTCCTATAACCATAGAATACACCTATAGGCTCACCTACACGGGTAAGCATCTCTGCACCATATACTTTTGTAGGATCAACCTCTTCGTCAAGTGCTGTAATCTCATTCTTGTAATGACCGGCAGAGACTCCAAACTCCCAACTGAACTTAGGAGTATTTACAAGACGTGCAGTAACAGCTGCTTCAAATCCTATATTCTCAAGCTCACCACCATTACTCCAATAGGTATCCATACCTGTTACATAGTCGTAAACTTTAGGAACAAGCAAATCTACAGTCTTGGCCTTGTACCAATCGAGCGACACAGCTATCCTATTATCGAACAAGATGGCATCCAAACCCACGTTGAAGCGTGATGTAGTCTCCCATTTAACACTCTCATTCTCGACATTGCCAAGTTGAATACCCATATATCGATTCTGGAACTTTACAGCCTGCATAAAACTTTGTGCAGCATAGTAGTCGATAGCATCGTTACCCACAACATCAAATCCGGCACGCAGCTTGAGGGAGTTTATAGGTTTCACATTGAACCACGACTCTGAGGATATAAGCCATGCAGCAGCTACAGAGGGGAAGAGGCCCCAACTTACACCACCAATGGAGATACCATCCTCTGCCTCTTTACCAAAACGTGATGATGTCTCTAGCGAGAGGGCTGCTTTTAGGAAATATTTTGTTTTGTAATTGTAGTCCAGATTCATATACCACGACAAGTTGGTCCACATATTATCGTCACCGGTATCGGTAAGGTAATCATAGTTTGAGCTTATAGTAGTAGCCTTATCATTACCCGAATTGGCACATGAGAGGAAATTCGAGTCGAAAGAGAAACGTGTATAACGGAAACCGGCATATATATCAAGGCTGTGTGCATTCAGTACCTTAGACCAATTTACTCTGGTATCGCTTGTCAAAGAACTCTCTTTTCCAAAAGAAGAAGATATGAAGTTACCTATACGGCCCAAATTCTCTGCATAGAACTGACGCTCAGTCTTAGCAGTCGCATATGGCAGATAATATCTCTCACTCATACGGTGCAAAGAGTAGCTGAAGAGTTCCGAGATTTTAAAATCTCCTAACTTCAGTTCGGGGACAACTGTAAGGCCAAAGTGTGTATACTCCTGATCGTTCATGTTATCACCCGAACCTACATTTATTATGGTAAGCGGATTATAAAGCGAATTGTTATCCTGTGCATAATTAACATCTTTATCTATACCCCAGGCAAAGTTATCCGACTCATCATAAGCCGCAGTCTTTTTACCGTCACGAGAGAACATATAGGGGCTCAAGAAAGGAGACTTCACCATTGCGATAAATCCAGGAGAAGAGTAAGGGAAAGATTTACTATTCTCCATAATGCCATCATCGAGCAATTCGCGTGCCACACGAGTGTAAAATATATCGAAACGAGTGGTAAGATTCTTTGCTAATGAGACATCAGAATTGAAACGTATATTCAGACGGTCAAAGTTATTTGCCTTCAGTGTACTCTCGCCCATTGTATAACCTAACGAAAAGTTATACATGGCAATATCATCACCTCCCTCGACATTAATCTTATAATTCTGGGTAAGCGCCTCACGATATACCTCTTTTGACCAATCAGTCTCATTATGGTACATATTATAGTAAGGGAAATCAGAATCGGTACGTAAGAAACTGAAGTCACGTTGTGTTGTATTCATTGTGGCTATCATCTCGTTGGCATACGTACGATACTGCTCTGCCTTCATCATGTCGGTAAGTTTGGGCGCCATTGTCACATTGCCATATATATTGGCTGTAATGCGAGTCGCCATGCTCTTTCCGCGCTTGGTATTAATCAATATCACACCATTTGCAGCACGAGCTCCATAGATAGCAGTCCCGCTTGTAAGGACCTCTACATTCTCGATATCATTTACATCAATACCGGCCAAAATGTTATTGAACATACCCATATGCAGTGAACCATAGTTCTCTTGGAGGTCGTATATAATACCGTCAACAACAACCAATGGAGCTGTACTGGCATTTATCGAGTTTATACCTCGGATGAGCATAAAATTACCTATGGTGGGAGTTCCCGAACGCGTAACAGAACGCACTTGTGCACCCAAGCGATTCTGGATCTCGGAATCGACTGTTATGGCACTACTGATGCCATTATCGAAAGTTGCACCTGCCGTAAGTTTTATATCGTCGCTGTAGTTCTCGGAGAAATCGTCTTTGTAGAGACGTGCATTTAACACATCTTTACCTAACAGGGGGCGCTGCACCAGACGGTACTCAGGGGTAGAGAAACTCAACAAAGTCACATAAGAGGGAACTGTAAGTTTATACTTTCCATCGGCATTGGTCATTGTAGTTATGTTCGAATGACCGGTTGCCTGCACACGGACACCAGGAAGCGGTATATTCGTTGCTGCATCGTATACAGTACCTGTAACCAAACGTGTTTGTACATCAGAGGCTGCCCCACTCTTCAGAGAATCGGTTGTTTCGGCATGGCTCATAACTGTAGCGTTTGCAGGAATGGCAAATGAGAGCATTAGCGCAAATGCCATAATCGATTGCATAATTTGTCGCATATACATAGTTTCTTTCATTTTTTCGTAGTACAATTTGATTCTTGCCCCTTACTCTATTTCTGGGTATCGGCAACATTTTCAATAATAGGTTCTAGTATAATACAATCTATGCGTAACGATTGCTCCCATGTATTATACTGGCTGTCTTGTGTTATATTGCTTTTGAGGGTCAATGTTGTCTTTATTGAATCTACTGCCAAGCCTCGTTCACAATAGTTGAAATTAAAAACAGCAGGCTCACGCAAATCCACCTTATAGTTATTTTTTCTATCAAGCGCTATATCGTATAGATATACTGTATCAATACGCGTTGCATCATTCTGCAAACCACCTTTTATACCATTTAGGATAGGTAAAGTGATATTGCTTGATGTATCATATATAGAGACTACTTTACCGTTAGCATCCCTTGTCTCAATGACTGCGCCGATATTGCTCTTTTTTACCTGCTCAGGCAACATTGTCTTGTTCGTAATATGCGGTGGCACTATTACCACTCCTATACGATACTTACTGTTCGAGAGAGTGTTTGGGATAGTATACTTAACTTGAGCATGTTTGCCTTGAACACGTCCGGCCAATAGATAGGTGTTGTTTGATACCTCGCCTTGAATAGAGTCGTGTTTGGTGGAGTTTGTCACACGCAGAGTCTGAATATATGTATTTGTATTGTCATATTTGATATACTTGCCACCAACCTCACCTTCGACCTTTATTGTATCGTGCCACAGAACTAGGGGCGAATAGTTGAAACTATCTGTTATATATAGTTTACCATTTGACATCTCAACAGAATCAATAACACCTCTCATTAACTGCTCTTTTGGAAAAGTATAACGGACGCTGTTAGTCTTTGTCTGGAATCCATTGGCTCTATATCTGAAGTTGGCAAGCAGATTCTTATCTGCAACCTCTTTGGAAAGATGTCTTTGTTCTCTATTACTGAATACAAGATAGTTGCACAACATCTTACGAGACCATGCATATTGTATAGAGTCGAACTTATACCTATCATCTTCATTACCTACATAAAAATTGAAATACTCGGTAACCGTTGGTACCATCTCGTTCCATACATCATTTGTAAAGGCAAACATTGTATAGAGAGAGTCCTCATCGGATATGTTTCCGAAACCGGATGTCTCACGTGCTCCACCAGGAGTAGTGAGCCAAAAGTTTGTGGTATTGAATACCGAGTCGATAAATGTTATTTCACCATTGACAGTGGGGCCCTGTATACTGGCATGCTCGTTAAATGTGCGGATATCATATGAACGCAGATAATTGGCCAATGAATCTATACGCGAATCTTTTGCTAAATACTGCCACAGATTCATTTGATACTCGACAGAACCATCTATCTTATGCAATATACCGTTACGTACACGCTGATTGGAACTCTCCATGACAAGGGGTATTCCGTCAAACTTATACTCACCATCCTTACCTACAAAATCGGCCTTTTTGGTATTCAGCAAAACAAGAGTGTTCTTTTCCTTCACACCGGTTGCAGGGTGCAGATACTCGGTCATGTGTCCCAATATAAAACACTCGACAACATCACTCCTCTTACCTGTCTCTATTAAATTCAACAAAGAATCTTTATTAAAGGTGCCATTGACAGGTGCCCACAAAGTGTATACACGCGATGCAGTCAGCAAAGAGTCGTTTATACCGCAAGCCTCTGTTATCTGGAGGAAATCACTGAATTCATTATTCTTGTCCATTTTCATAGCCTCGAGCAATGTCAACTTGGAGTTCACACCATGATCCTTGTAGTGGTTATCCCACTCATCGTTACATCCTGTGGCAATAAACAGAAGCGCAACAATGGAGAAACTTGTTATATACTTATAGCTTAATGACTTTTTCATATCTTTATAATTTAATGCAAGAACGTTTCTATTCTCACGGGCTTATGCTGTTAATTCTGTTCTATTGAGGAAGAGGTCTCGTAAGCAGGATTCTGCACAAGCAGACTGTTAACATTCATCTCACTCTCTGCTATAGGAAAGAAAATTGTATGTATAGACTGCATCTTTTTACGTACTGCACTTGAGGCACCTTCAACCTTATCGGCAACGAAAAGGATATTTGCTGTTGACTTATCGCGCAATGCCACACGTACAAGGTCGTACCATCTTTTACCCTCAAATGCCAATTCCCTTACGCGCTCGTCAAGAACAAGCTGCGCCATACTCTCTTTATTCGGATAATTTGCAATCCTTAAAGAATCTGCCTCACTTGATAAAGAACGGTAGTTTATCGTCTTTACAAGTTTAAATGCCTCGCCAAATTCTTTGCTACCTGCAGATGAGAGATGCACAAGGGCCTCGGCCTTCATAAGCATCACATCTGTAAGACGATATATTACCCAATTAGCATCGAAATTATCCTTTGAACGCTGAAGACTATTATATGCAGGAGAATTCTCATATGTATACTTGGCTATACCTATATCTTCGGGAACACCCGACTCATTGACATTTTCTGCACCCAGATTCTCTATATCTGTATATGAATATACACGCAGGTCACTCTTCTTGTATATATTATCGGTTGTATTCCTTACATAATTTCTATTGACACACATGGCGCCAAGTTTGTCTTTTGCGTTGCCATAAAGCTCGCTGATGGCTGTGTTCACGTTTCTAGTCTCATCAAACTTAAGTTCGAAGAGAATCTCTCCTCGTGATGATATCGCCGTGCTGGATGTAAAATACTTGCCGGAACCAAATAAGTTGTCATATACCGAAGAACGTTTCGGTTCAACTTTGCTTATACTGTTGTTGGATAGGTAATAAGGATTCTCTGTGCCAGGACCTGCTTCAATCTTTACCTTGTGTTCTTTATAGAATTTGGAAATTCTCGACACGTATGAATTTATGACAGAGTCACTGCATGCTATTACCTGACGATAATAATCGTCGGGGTTACCAACGTTCAAACTATCATCACCTTGATAGTATGTAGCAAAAGCTGCACGCCACAGATTGACATCGGCCTTCATAGCACGAACTGCATCGCGCGTAATACGCGAGTAGTTGAAATCGGGATTTACACTATTCGGAAAACCTCCGGTACGCATCACAAGAGCATCGGCCTTATCAAGGTCACTCATGATACTGTCCAACGCAACACAAGGATGAACTTGAGGATACTCACCTAATTCACTGTCATTCAAACTGGCCTTATAAGAGAGCGGTATATCGCGGAATGTGCGTACAAGGTAAAAATGTGCCAATGCACGCATCGCATACATCTCGCCCATAACAATATCAAGGTCACCTTGAGTAAAATTAGGGTCGCGCTGAGGAACCAATGGGGCAAACTCCAGTACCATGTTTGCATAATTTATCGCACGATAAAAGACAGCCCACTTGCAATATTCATTATCATCCTGAAGGTTACCCTCTACAATATGTTTGTATGCTATTTGGGAGTTATTTTTTCTGACACATATATTGTCGCCTCTTAACTCGCCCCATATGACCATACGCTCAATAGACTCTTTGCTCAACAATTGCAAATAGCTTGTAGCCAACATACCGTTCACATCATCAGCTGTCTGCCAGAAATTCTCATGTATTATATCATTGGCCGGATATATTGTAAGATAGTCGGTACACGAAGTCAGCAGGAGTGCAACTGAAAATAGAACTGCAGAGAGACTCTTTCTGAATATATTTTTAATCTTTTTCATAATAACCAACTTTATTTATTAGAATCCAACAGATAGTGAGAGAGTATATGAGCGAGAACGCGGTGTCTTGGCTCCATCATATGCACGTCCCCAAGCACCGGCAGAGACCTCCGGGTCAAGACCTGTATATTTTGTCAGGAAGAAGAGGTTGTCGGCTGACGCATACATAGTAAGCGACTCTAGACCAAACTTCTTAAGCACTTTCTTGTCAAAGCTATATGATAATTGCATGTACGAGAGACGCAGATAAGAGGCATCCTCGACAAATCTGTCACTACCCAAGTAGTTATATCCATGATTCTTAAGGGCACGAGGTATTATTGTAATATCTCCCTCTTTACGCCAGCGCCAGTTAACAGCATCACTCTGGTTGTTGTTACCAAACATATTCTCAACATCCATGCGGGCACTGTTTATCACATCCACATCCCAACGATATGAGAAATTAGTCTTTAAAGAGAGTCTTTTGTAGTTGAATGTGAATCCAAAACCTCCTTGAGCCTTAGGGTTAGAATTGCCCAGATATACCAGATCCAATTCATTTATATTTCCATCGTGGTTAATATCCTCGTATATAGCATCTCCGCCATTGAAGCGGTATGTATAATTACCTGTTTCCAAATCATAATTAAAGACCATTGGTTTAGGAGTACCATCTGCTTGATAAACTACGTTACCGTTTGCATCACGCACGATGGGACATGAGCCGTCACGTCCATTAGCCTCTTCATCCAAAGCCTTTCTCCAGTTCTTATAGCTGTAACGATACACGCCCTTGTATCGGAATCCGTATATAGACGCCAAGGGATTACCTATCTGAATACGACCTAGATATGAACCGTTCTTGAAATCGTAATCAGGGTTATTGTTCTTAAGCACACTAGCCTCCATCTCGGTCACTTCATTGAAGTTCTGACCGACGTTGAAATAGGCGCTAAATGTAAAGTCCTTTGCTATTTTCACTCTATTGACATTAATGTTGAACTCCCATCCCGAGTTTTCAACTGCACCTGTATTCTTATATGCCAACTTTTCATGGCCGGTAGAGGTAGGAATACTATAATTTTGCATCAACTGGTCTTTTGTTACACTGAGATAGTAGTTGAATGAACCAGAAATAAGATCCTCAAAAAGACCAAAGTCGGAACCAATGTTGAACTCACGTTTATCCGATGCACGCAAATCGCTCAAACGTATTCCGCCCTGATTGAAACCTGTTATACCAAGATAGCTTCCTCCGGGGGTATATTTTGTATACATGAGATACTCTTGTCCGGGAACGTTTCCGGCCCAACCATAGCTGGGACGTATTGATAACATAGAGAGAACCGGTTTTGCCCATTGCATCCAAGACTCATCTGAAATATTCCAACGTCCCGACACTGATGGGAAAACAGTCCACTTACGGTCTTCACCAAACTGCGTATGTCCCTCACCACGTACAGCAATACCAAGCACATATTTAGACTTGTATGAGTAGTGCGACTGATATGTGAAGTTCAAGCTTCTCGATTGTCCTTTTGTTGTCGTTGCTTTTGAAAGATACGAGCCAATAGTTGTACTGTTGAATCCATTTGGAAGTCCGTATGTTTCCTGATTCTGAGTTGTACTGTTACTTGTGTTCATTTCGAACTGTCCCGACATTGTCAGATAGTGGTCGGGATTACCAAGATAAGGAGTGAACACCAATTGATGACGTGTTGTGAACTGCAATGACTTGCTGTCGTACACCGAAGCCGTATTTACCTCTTCACCGGTCCAGTCACTATTTGTAAGTGAAGCCGGAAGGAATTTCGAGTTGGAGAGCGTTGCCGCATTCATATATACAAGCCCACGATATTTCAACTGGGTCTCATCATCATCCAAGCCCAAGAGGTTATACTCAAGGGTTATTTGAGGACTTACACTATAGCTCTCCTGATCGTTCTGTGCAAGATTACCAAGCGCTATCGGATTCTTGAATTTCTTTTGGTCATCATTAAAAGTGCTGCTTGCATTAGAAAGCATCTTATAGTAATCGGGAGTATTGACACCCTCTTGATTCTGATACCAGATGCTCATATTAGGCATAATCTTCTGAGAAATAGCCAAAAGGTCATCATAGTTCTTCTCATTGTTCGTATATGAGAATGCAAATTCGGTCATCACCTTAATGCGATCAGACACATAATAATCGAGTGCAAGACGTGAAGAATAGGTCTCTAGATACTGCTGAATAATTGTACCGGTCTCGTTTGTGTATGCACCCGAAATTCGGAAAGTAGCTTTCTCACCACCTCCGGTAAGGTTCACACTATATTCATTGCGATAACCATGCTTGGTAACGGCATCTACCCAATCGGTATTCTCATTAAAGTTCTGGTACTGATTAAAATTAGGATCGTAATTTATCTCAGGAATATCAGTCTGTGTCTGTGAGGGGTTGAAATGCGACTCCTTCAACAACATCGTATAGTCATCACCATTGAGAAGATTAAGTCCCTTAGGAATCCATTTATCTTTGAACTTAATAGAAAAGTTTACACGAGTCTTACCTCTATGACCGCGTTTAGTCTTTATTTTGATAACACCGTTTGCACCACGTGAACCCCAGATGGCACAAGAGGCAGCATCCTTAAGAACCTCGATTGACTCTATATCATCGGGGTTTACAGAAAGCAACTCCGAGAACTGTTCGTTATTGAGATTGGTAAAATCAAAAGAACTGACCTCTTCCTGAGGCATTTCCCATATATTATCGTTCACAACAATAAGAGGCTCGGCGTTACCCGAAATACTTGAGGTACCACGCAGACGCATCTGTGTCCCCGAGCCTAAGTCGCCGCTCGAAAAGACGACATCAAGACCGGCAATCTGTCCCTGCAAAGCCTCATCGACAGAGGCAAACGAGAGACCTTCCATCTCGCTCATTTCAAATTTCTGTGTTGCAGAAGATACCTCTCGATCGAGAATCTCAAGAGCTCCGTTTCGAGTACGCGACTTTGCAGTAATAACAACCTCCTCTATAAGGTTATCCTCTACAAGTTCCACATTGAATACCGTACGTGAGCCTATATCAAGTTTTACAGTCTTGTAACCTATATACGAAATCTCTAGACGGTTGCTTGTATTCTTTACCACCATCGAGAAGTTACCCTCCATATCCGTTACAGCAGCCTCTATAATACGGTCGCTCTTGTCACGTTCGGTGACATTTACCATCATTAACGGGCCTTCGGATGCAGAAAACACATTACCCGAAATACGTGCACTCTTTTGCGCAAAAGCCGAAAGTGTCGCAATGCAACATAGTGCAAGCATCAATAGCTGTTTTACCTTTATCATGACTTCATTCTTTATTCTGATACAAATCTGCCTTCATTATCGACCTTCAACACAGGTATACTGCTTGTATTGCCATCAGCATCTGCAAACGGATAGGAATATGATACTACCTTATCGTCTTCGTAATTAGGAACCTCTTTACGAAGGTAACCATCATTATCTATGAGGACCTTCTCATTACGACTATTTAATACATACTCTTCCCATTTCATTCTGTTATCATTCGATGTCTTTCTCATAAGGAATCCTATACGCTTGTAGGCATACGAACCATCAGACAACTCGTCCAAGATAGTTCCCTTATCGGCAACAAGATAGCGTCCATCATCAAGTGAACCCTGCATGCCTGAAACTCTCATGGTATCCACTAGTTCACCATCATTTGCAAAACGCTTATATGTACCGTCATATCCATACAGCCCTTTATTTTCAAGAATATTGTTTATCTGATGCAGAACCGCATAAGAGGCTGTTTCAAGATATATTGCAAATGCCGGTGTATTTTGCATCTCACCTGCTGAGCGACAGAACATAAGCAGATCGCGTGCCATAACATTCCAACTCTGTCCCTCACCGCCTGCTGTATTAAGCACCTCTGCCTTGTTATTCAGGCCATCTGTTATTTCGATAGTTGTTCCATTTGCCGAACTTGCCGATGAGACAGAGACCTCATAGAACTGATCCGATTCATAGTTGATAGCCGAAGTCTCATATTTGCCTGCGCTTATCTCATTATCAACAAACAGAGAATTATCCTGGAAGTGATAACGCGCAAAATTATTTATAAGACGGATATAGGACAAGGCCTTGCCCCTTTTGCTGACACCATCCAAAGTATCTACAAGCTCGTTGTAAACCTCTTTCCATGTTGGAAGTCCATTATCATAGGCCTTCTGCAGAGATTCGTTTGTAGGTACATATACTGTATAGTGATATGTATTGAAGAATGGCACTGCAAAATCACGTGGTATATAACGTCCGGTTTTTGAGTTAGTTAATGATGTAAATACAGAATACTTGTTCAGACTGTCTATTTCGCTTATCAGATCTTTATCCTCCTCTGAATAAATAATATCAAGCATTCCCTCTATTGATGAGAGAGGAGTAATGCCATCCTCTTCATACACATTACCGACACAGAGGTTGAAGAAATCCCTGAAACCCTCAACTTTGGAACTGTCGGGATTCATTCTACGATACACAGTCTGTGTAGGCGGTGCAGGAATACCCGATGACATATTGTCATCATTATCTGAAACAGTACAATATGTAACTCCGTTAGCCTGAGAATAGCGTTCAGCCACCTTCACAGCAGTTCCTGTTTCAAGATTGGCTCCTCCATAGAATTTTATATCCAGATTGTTGGCATCTGTATTTCTAACCTCGCATCTAATTGAGCCATAACCCTTGGACTGATGATACTTATTACTGCTGTTCTCGACATTACCTATTATAATAAGATATTCAAGCAAGTCTTTAAGACGGTTTGACAAGAAATTCTCAGGTGATGCATTATTACCATCTTTATCCCATTTGAAATGGGTGGATGCAGTATACTCATTATGCTTAGTAATTACCTCACGACCTTCTATTGCATAACCCTCCAATGTATCGCCAAGCTCATATGTTTTGGGATCATAGATATATCTCTTGGCCCATAATTTCACTGCCGGAACAGTATCATTAGCCATAACACCACTCTTGTTATCATAGAAGAACTTATAAGCAATGGGGACTTCTGTCTCGGCCGATATAGGATCGTAATAGATAAAATATTCATTATCGGGTACCAAAAGAGTGTAAACTGCATCCATTGCCAGAAGATAAGAGTCGTAGCCCAACTTGTCTATCATCTGTTTCATTATAGTCATGTTCCTCATATAAAGAGGAGGCGCAGAAACAGAACGGAACTCATCGGGGCCAAATACATTGTTCAAGACATATATGACACCGTTATTTGCAACAACACACTCTTGAACATCATTGGGTTTTATACCTAATTCCTCAAAACTGTCATTCTGTACAAGGTGGAACTTGCTGGGCACTGATCCTACAAACGAAGGACGCATAAGGTTGTTTACAAACGATGCTATAATCTGATTTGGTATATAGTCGAGAGCATCAATGATAGAGAGAGGATTTGATTCATCAATCTTAGCGATAGCCTCAGGTGATGCGTATAGACCTATAAGAAACTCTCCTGCGCCACCGGGTCCAAAGAATCGAAACATATGCTCGTCATTAGGAACATATATAGCCGACATATCAGAGCGGGAATCTGTAGAACCGTTTTTTATATGGTTCCATCCCGGATCGAATTTTAGGAGTTCCGACTCATTCTCGATATTGTACTCCAAAATGCGATTATCAACCACCTTCTGCAAAGGATAGTTATCAGAGTAGTTGAGATAACGGAGAACATAGACACTATCCTTTGTTTTATTTATATAGTTATACTCCTCTGAAACCGAAGGTGAATAGACCGGTGCACTGAACCTATCTACCAAATAACTGAATATCTTTGTATCGGGATGCTCACGAAGTTCCTGCGCCATATTGGAAGGAGGCAACAGCACACCATCCATCTTATATACATATCCATTCTTACATGTAACAGTAAGAGTGTCGTCAGAATAATCATCATAACTGATACCGTTCGGCAACACCTGATTCTGATATACGAAAGCCTCGTTACCAGTACGAGATGTACCTTTAGGAGCATTGAAGAGAATATTCACATCCTCTGATGTTATATCTTTAGCCTTAATGAATTCTCTTAGGAAGTGTACCATCATTGGAGCATTCCCGTCAAGTGCCAACAAAAGGCCATTACCACCTTTTTCAGCACGGAACTTATCCCAATTACTATTGTTTCGAGGAATATCACGTCCTTGCCCCATTCCTGTTGCAAAGAATGGTATAGAGTCGGCCGATGAAAGAGAGGTTGTACGACGTAGACACGAGTTCTCAATAGGAGGATTACCCGGAAGACTCGACATCATATCAAGCAGATAGGCATTATCAAGCATGGAACCGAATAACAGTATTTTCATCTGTGAATTAGAAAGTTCATCTACAGAACTTACATTCCACTTATTATTCTTAAAGAACTCTGCATAGGCCGAGTCATCGGCAACAAAAAGGGTCTTACTACCTGTACGAGACAGTACCGTGTCATACTCAAGCTTGTCAATAAGAGCAACAGTATTGTTATATGTACTGCCACCACCTCCCTTTTTAAGAAATTCATATATACTTTCACCTAACCACGATGGACGGCTGTCATCTAGTGGATAGTCATCTAGGATATCCTCACATGATGATAGAATTCCACCCGACAGGGAGACGCAAAAGATAAGAAAAGCAGCAATACTCAACTTCCTTAATCGGTGTTTTAACATACGCATAGTTCCTATTTTATTTTATTCATTTCCGATAAATTTCTATTACATTTATCTAAAAAACAGATAAATCGTATCATACAAAAATAGGATTTAAAATTTAATGTTCAAATATTTTAAACTAAATTTTATTACAAAATGTAAAAAACAAAAAAAACAGATAGCCATCCGAGGAAAATCGGATGGCTATCTGTTTTTGCAATTATAATATTATATCCACTATTTTTTAGATGCTTTTGAGACAAGTAACAAATCTAAGACTGTAAGTGCAGCCATAGCCTCGACAACCGGAACTGCACGGGGGACAACGCATGGATCATGCCTTCCGCGCGCCGCTATCACACTCTCTTCATGATTGGAATTTATAGTAGGTTGCTCTTTCAGTATTGTAGCAACCGGTTTAAAAGCTACTCTAAAATAGATATCGTTACCGTTTGATATTCCACCTTGTATACCTCCACTATTGTTTGTAAGCGTTGTGACGCCTCCATCTCTAATACATAAGATATCATTCTGCTGAGAGCCTCTACCACATGCACCTGCAAATCCATTCCCATACTCGAATCCCTTTGCTGCATTGATGGAGAGCATGGCCTGAGCCAAACGTGCCGACAGTTTATCATATAGCGGTTCTCCCACTCCCACCGGAACTCCACTGACAACACAAGTTACAACCCCACCAACAGTATCTCCCTGCCGCTTTACATCAAGTATTAACTCCTCCATGCGTGTAGCAACCTCCGTATCAGGGCAACGCACCACGTTTGTTTCAATATTCTCAAGATTATAATCCTTATACGAGCCACTCAATTGAATTTCCCCAACCTGTGAAGTATATGCACACACCTCTATCCCATATTGTCGCAACAATAATCGGGCAAGTGCACCGGCACACACTCTCACAGCAGTCTCACGTGCCGAAGAACGTCCACCACCTCTATGGTCGCGAATACCATATTTCTTATCATACACATAATCGGCATGAGAGGGACGATATACATTCCGTAAATTCTCATAGTCGGCGCTATGAGAATTTGTATTATATATCATAAATGCGATTGGAGTACCAGTGGAACGTCCTTCAAAAATTCCCGAAACAAAGCGTACCTCATCGGCCTCATTCCTTGCAGTAGTAACAGCACTCTGCCCGGGACGACGACGCTTCATCTGCAATCGTATGTACTCTTCATCAATGAGAACTCCGGCAGGATAACCATCAAGAACTCCACCTATAGCCTCACCATGAGACTCACCAAAAGTAGTAAGCCTCAGCAGTTTTCCAAACGTATTCATGGCGCAATACTTTTATTAAAAAACGAGTGCGCATGCATATAAGGGCACACACTCTATCCTATATGGGAATTAATGGCAACAACCGCCTTCGCAGCCCTCGCCACAGCCCTCACCACAGCTATCACCTCCGCAACCGCTGCAACCGCCACAGCCTTTGGCTGCAGCACGCAACTGCTCGTAGAATTTTTTAAGTTCACTCTCTTTGGCAAGACGATTCTCTATTACTGTACCGACGAACTGCAAATCGCAACCTGCAAGAGGGTGGTTAAAATCGAGAACCACTTTCATTGGGGTAACCTCTTTTACGACAGCATACACAATCGACTTGTCTATATTGCGGACCATCTCAATGATATTGCCCTCGTATATATGCTCTGAGTCGAACTTGCCATTTATTGTAAAATCCTCACGACTATGTTCCTGAACATGTGTAGGTTCATACTCGCCGAAAGCCTCGGCACTGGGAATCATAAAATCGAAATCCTCGCCTTTTTTAAGATCTTTCAGTCTCTCTTCAAAGGCATCTAATGTGTATCCTACACCGGTAAGAAAAGCAAAAGGTTGCTCACGAGTTGTCTTTTCCCACTCCTCGCACACACCATCACGATGTTTATAAAGCGTATATGCCACACGCAAATATCTGTTATCTGTTTCCATAATACCTTATATTATTTAATGTTATCTTTAATTATTCCTAATATTTCGGGAGTATAGTTCTCAATATAAGCTGTATGTCCTGCAACTAGAGACTCGGCAAGAGCCACAAAACTACAAAGCGACGATGCAAAAAGTTCCTCGTTAGAGGCGGTATCACCAATCAACAACGCCGCCATTATTGTATATGCAGCCATTTCGTAAATACGACGCGACAAGAAATCGAGTGACTCCTGACAGCCTAATGATTGAACCTTCTCTACAGCCAGTTTGTAACTATCTGACAGCCTTTTTACTCTTTCGAAAAGAGGTTTAATGCTATCGGGTATTTCCACTGAAAGATACTCGTCAAGAAGCTGTGCATAATAACCGCTTGTCGCATAGCGTATTGCTGCAACGACCTGCAGCTGTGTAGTACCTTCGTAAATAGATGTTATTCTGGCATCGCGATACAGGCGCTCACATACGTAATCGCGCATATATCCCGAACCGCCATGCACCTGTACACAATCATAAGCATTCTGATTGGCTATTTCGCTGGCAATACCCTTGACTAGTGGTGTCAAGGCGTCAGCCTTCTTAGCAAAGATTTTCGACTCGTTACGCTCCTCTGGAGTGAGATTACGCTGACGCGAGAGGTTGCTGAACTGTCCTGCCATATCCACGTTACGGGCTGTCTCATATAGAAGACTGCGTGCCGCATCCAGACGTGCCTTCATTGTGTTCAACATATCATATACAGCCGGGAACTTTACTATCTCTTTGCCGAATTGCTTGCGACTACCGGCATACTCCAATGCCTCACTATACGCAGCCTGAGCAAGACCAACACTCTGCGTCGCAATTCCCAATCGGGCACCATTCATCAATGACATCACATATTTTATAAGACCCATACGACGGCTGCCACATAGTTCGGCACGTGCATGATTAAAAACTATCTCGCATGTAGGAGAGCCATGAATACCCATCTTGTTCTCAATACGTCTGGTATGCACCCCTCCACAACTCTTCTCAACAATGAAAAGCGACAATCCACGACCATCCACACTACCCTCCTCGCTACGAGCCAGCACAAGATGCACATCCGAGTCGCCGTTAGTAATAAAGCGTTTCACACCATCAAGATACCAACAACCATCCTGTTCGCTGTATGTAGCTTTAAGACGCACACTCTGCAGGTCACTACCTGCATCTGGCTCAGTAAGATCCATTGACATTGTCTCACCCGAAGAGATGCGTGGCAAATAACGGTCACGTTGCTCATCACTGCCGAAATTATGTATAGTCTCGGCGCAGTCCTGCAAGCCCCAAAGGTTTCCGAATGCAGCATCGGCGCGTGTCACCACATCCTCTATTAGAATGAATATTGTACGGGGAAAATTGAGGCCTCCATACTCACGTGGCAAAGATATGCCCATGAGACCGGCTTTTCTAAAAATGTCTAGATTCTTTTCTGTTGCCGGAGCATACTCAACCCTGCCACTCTTCAGTTTAGGTCCATCCTCTTCAACTGCCATTGCATTGGGCGCAATCACTTCGGCACATAATTCGCCTACAAGATTAAGCACCTGCTCGTAGCCCTCTATCGCCTCGGCAAAATCTACAGGGGCATAGTTAAACTTTGCAGCCTGTGTGTAGCCATTCTCCTGCATCTCTACTATGCGTTGCATAAGAGGATGGGATAGATAGTGCCTCAATACTTTATTATCGGTATAATAGTTCATGACTTCTGCTGATAAAAATTAATTAATTTAGGAACAACCTCTTCGACACTACCATTTATAACATAATCGGCAATGGAATTAATGGGAGCCTCCGGATCGCTGTTTATAGATATGATTATTCCACTATCCTTCATTCCTGATATATGCTGCACCTGCCCCGAAATGCCACATGCGATGTATACTTTAGGACGTACTGTAAGTCCGGTCTGACCTATCTGACGATCGTGTGTCGTGAAACCGGCGTCTACTGCTGCTCGCGTAGCGCCAACCTCTCCATGCAGAAGATTTGCAAGAGTATGCAGCTTTTCGAAATTCTCTTTGCTGCCGACACCATAGCCTCCTGCCACCACCACTTGCGCACCTTTCAGATTATTCTCTCGAGGCTGCACATGACGTTCTATAATTCTTACTACAAAATCTGATTCAGCTAGATAGTTATCTGCACAATGCTCTATAACCCTGCCAACATAATCTTCCTTACGCGTTTTTACAAGCGGCATCACCCCCTCTCGCACCGTTGCCATTTGGGGACGATGGTAGGGGTTCACAATTGTTGCAACAATGTTACCACCAAATGCAGGACGTATTGAATAGAGCAGATTGTCTATAACACGACCACTCTTCTTATCCTCATAACTACCAAGTTCCAAAGCTGTACAATCAGCAGTAAGACCACTCTCGAGAGTAGAAGATATACGGGGAGCCAGGTCGCGCCCCACAACGGTTGCACCAAGCAGAAAAATCTGTGGTTTCTCCTCTTCTATCAGTTTGCATAAAACCGATGTGTAAGGAAGCGTCGTATAGTTGTCAAGGCGTTTGTCATCAAACAGGTGCAATACATCTGCGCCATAGGGAAAAACCTGTTGCGGCACTGTTGTGAGAGAGTTGCCAAGCGCCACCGCATGCAACTCCACACCAAGAGCATCTGCAAGTTGACGCCCTTTGCTGAGCAATTCCAGACTAACCTCGGCAACCTTGTCACCATCTAGTTCACAATATACAAATATATCATTCATAGTTCTATCCTATTGTGTGATTAGCCAATAACTCTGATACAAGAGCCTTTATATCCTCGTCGGATGCTGAGTAACGTTTACTCTCCTTTGCCTGAAATACCACGTTCTCGACTTTACGAACTTTTGTTGGTGAGCCAGACAGACCGCATCGCGTAGCATCACCATCAACATCGGTAAGACTCCACTCCTTAAGTTGCAGTTCGGTATCGGCTGCCAATTGTTCGGCATAACGGAATCCTTCTGTTGCCTGCTCGGTAGGTATGGCTGCACGATGGAAACGCAATAGGCGATAAGCATTTGCCGGACGACATGCATCGGCTGTAGCATCCACTGTAAGCAGCAAAGGCAACGGCGCCTCAACAAGCTCTATACCATTTTCAATGGAGCGCTCAACCAGCATCTTGCCTTCTTTGAGTTCTATAATTTTGCGAGTATATGTTACCTGTGGAAGACCCAACTGCCGGGCAACCTGAGGTCCTACCTGAGCGGTGTCACCGTCAATAGCCTGACGTCCACATAGTACAATATCGAATTCCCCTATTTTTCTTATTGCAGCAGCAAGAGCATATGATGTTGCAAGTGTATCGGCACCAGCAAAAGCTCTGTCTGTAAGCAGGACACCGGCATCGGCACCACGATACAGTCCTTGACGCAGGATATCTGCAGCTCTGTGCGGCCCCATAGTGAGTATAGTTATACGACTACCGGGATTATTCTCTTTTAGCTGCAAAGCAAGTTCAAGAGCATTCAAATCTTCGGGATTGAATATGGCAGGCAGGGCTGCACGATTAACAGTTCCATCGCTGTTCATCGCCTCCTCACCCACGTTGCGGGTATCGGGTACCTGCTTTGCCAACACAATGATATTCAATTTCATATTATAAAATTTTAATACAAGAATGAGACTGCATAAAATGTTTAGTCAAGGATAACATCTATATGCAGTAGATTTCTCTTGTCTATTACGGGGCAAAGATAAGAAAGCATTTCGGTTTATTAAAATATTTTTATAATAGGTTAAAGGGATTAGCCATTCTTTTTTTCATTATTTAACATGTATATATACACAAAATGAACAACCTCTGGAATTAATAAGGAAAATTAACCACGCTTTTATCAAAAAACCAAAACAGTTTCCTATATTCGCAGAATATAACCTCATCATAAGCATAAAAATGAACGTACAAATACTGAAAACAGTCATAATTTCAATGATAACACTGTTAACCAGCATAATACCTGCATCAAGCCAGGATAAAGACTCCTCAAGCAATAGCTTTATAACAACTGACGGTACAAAGTTGATACGTAACGGCAAACCATACCATTTCATAGGTACCAATATGTGGTATGCACCCATACTTGGCTCTACAACTGAGGCTGGTGACCGTAAACGATTGACAAAGGAGCTTGATGCCCTTAAATCAATGGGGATTGAGAACCTGCGTATATTAGCCGGTGCCGATGCAGGAAGTGCAAATGCCAACAGTGTGGTGCCTTGTCTGCAAAAGAGCCCCGGAGAACTTGACGAAGAACTCCTCATAGGGCTCGACTACACACTTGCCGAACTGGAAAAACGAAACATGACCGCTGTCATATACCTTACAAACTCATGGGATTGGAGCGGCGGATATGGTTTCTATCTGCGCGAGTGCGGCTATGGCGACTCACCCAATGCATCAGGCGATGGATATAATGAATATGTAAAATATGCATCGAACTTTGTACGTGAAGAACGCGCATTGGAGATGTATTACAACCATATAAAGAGTATTGTCTCACGCAAAAACACAATTACAGGACGATATTACAAGGACGAGCCATCAATAATGGCATGGCAGATATGCAATGAACCACGACCTTTTGCCAAAGAGAATCAAAGTAAAATGGCAATGTGGTTATCCAAAAGTGCCAGAATAATAAAGAAGATAGACAGCAACCATCTGGTATCAACCGGAAGTGAAGGCTATTATGGATGTGAGGCAGACGAACATACATGTGAGTTCATTCATGGCGACCCGAATATCGACTATCTGACATTACATATTTGGCCGCTTAATTGGGGATGGGCAAGTCGCAACAAACCTGATGATGATATTGAGATTGCATGCAAGAAGAGTGGAGAATATATTGACATGCACGTAAAAATGGGGGAACATATAAACAAGCCTATAGTCATTGAAGAGTTTGGTTATTGCCGCCGTGACAACAGCAACGATATAAAAAAAGATGTTAAAAGCCGCGACAAGCTATATGCATACGTCTTTGAGCAAGTTAAACAGAGTGCCCAAAATAATGGTGTAATTGCAGGCTGCAACTTCTGGGGATGGGGCGGAACCGGACGTCCTAAGAGTGATGTGTGGGAGCAAGGAGATGATTTTCTATGCGACCCACCTCATGAGCCACAAGGATGGTATTCGGTTTTCGACAGCGATAAATCTACAATAACACTTATAAAAAGCTACACAAAAGAACTTAAATAAATATCAACAATAAAATATAAGCCTATGTATAGTAATGACAAACGCATCGTAATTACTCTTGATGCAGGAGGGACAAACCTCGTATTCAGTGCCATGAAGGCCGGTAAGTTTATTCTTGACCCCATTTCAAAGCCATCTAATGCACACGACCTTGACAAATGTTTGGCAACCATAGTTGCCGGTTTCGAAGAGGTTATAGCCAAACTTGATGAGAAGCCTGTTGCAATTAGTTTTGCATTTCCCGGTCCGGCTGATTACCCAAGAGGAATCATAGGTGGTTTCTTGCCTAACTTCCCTTCGTTCCGCGATGGTGTTGCACTTGGTCCCTTCCTAGAAGATAAATTCGGCATACCGGTATTCATAAACAACGACGGAGACCTTTTTGCATATGGCGAGGCTCTTGGCGGAGTACTCCCCGAGATTAATGCACGCCTTAAGGAGTTGGGCTCACCCAAGCAGTACAAGAACCTTATCGGATACACTTTCGGTACAGGATTTGGAATTGGAGTTGTGGTAAACAACCAGCTTAACAGAGGTGATAACTCATGTGTCGAGACATTCTGCCTGCGTCACAAGCAGATGCCCGAGGTAATTGTCGAGGAGGGTGTTGCAATACGTGCCGTACAGCGTGTATATGGCGAAGAATCGGGCAACATGGAGCATGGACTCACTCCCAAAGATATATGCGAAATAGCCGACGGTGTACGTGAAGGTAATTGCGAAGCAGCAAAGAAAGCCTTTGCGACAATGGGTACAATCGCCGGTGCAGCAATGGCAACAGCAGTAACACTTATAGACGGACTCATTGTCTTGGGAGGTGGTGTTTGTGCAGCTAGCCGTTGGATTATGCCCTCACTGCTTAAAGAGATGCGTAGCAAGATTAAGACTCTGAAGGGTGACGATGTAAACCTTGTACAGATGAAAGTTTACGATCTTGACAATCCCGAAGAGTTTGCACAATTTGCAAAAGGCGACGTTAAAACAATTAAAGTATACGGTAGTGAGCGTACAGTCGAGTTCGACACACAGAAGAGAGTGGGTGTCGCTATCTCTCGCATGGGTGCAAGCCAGGCAATATGTATGGGAGCATACTCATTTGCACTCAGTGAACTTGACAAGAAATAAATTAGGAAACAGACAGACACAATGAAACGATACATTTTATTTATAGGCATCCTGCTGACAACCATTAACATGCATGCACAGGAGCCGGCCGATTGGGTCAATCCTTTTATTGGAACAACCAATTTCGGCACCACCAACCCCGGAGCACTTTGTCCTGCCGGTATGATGTCGGTTGTTCCATTCAACGTTATGGGAAGTGATTTGAATGAACAGGATAAGGATTCACGTTGGTGGTCGGCACCATACGAATATAGCAATAAGTACTTCACAGGATATGCTCACGTAGCATTGAGCGGAGTGGGATGTCCCGAGGCATCATCACTGCTTGTAATGCCCACAACAGGAGAGTTGAATGTAGATTATCATTACTACGGATCGGAGTACGCCAATGAAAAGGCTACACCCGGTTACTTTTCTAATACACTTAATAAGTATGGTATCAAGACCGAAGTAACAGCCACAACCCGTAGCTCTTGCGAGCGCTATACCTTTCCTGCCGGCAAGGGACACATCCTGCTGAACTTGGGTGAGGGACTTACAAACGAGAGTGGTGCTATGGTACGTCGCGTTAGTGCAACAGAGATTGAAGGAGTTAAACTCCTAGGCACATTCTGCTACAATCCCGGAGCAGTATTCCCAATCTATTTTGTAATGAAGGTAGACAAGGTACCAACAAAGAGTGGTTATTGGAAAAAACAGCCATTGTTCAAAGGTGTAGAGGCCGAATGGACTGTTGACGATGGCGAGTACAAGTTGTATACTAACTACAACCGCGAGATTTCGGGTGACGACATTGGCTTTTGGTTCACATACGACGACCTCAAAGAGGGAGAACAGATTATTGTACGCATGGGAGTCTCATTCGTCTCCACCGAGAATGCACGCGAAAACATGGAGAAGGAGCAACATGGAATGTCCTTCGATGCCCTTCACGCACAGGCACGTAAACAGTGGAACGAAGATTTGGGACGCATCCGCGTGACAGGAGGCAGTGACGAACAAAAAACAGTATTCTACACAGCATTGTACCACGCACTCATCCACCCCAACATCGTAAGTGACTGCAATGGTGAGTATCCCTCAATGGAGAGTGGCCTCACAATGAAAGGCGATTACACACGATACACAATATTCTCGCTGTGGGATACATACCGCAACCTGCACCAGCTGCTTACACTCGTATACCCCGAGCGCCAGATCGACATGCTACGTTCAATGGTAGGAATGTAC
The DNA here is from genome assembly GCA_017507105.1 of Bacteroidaceae bacterium. Taxonomy (GTDB): domain Bacteria; phylum Bacteroidota; class Bacteroidia; order Bacteroidales; family Bacteroidaceae; genus HGM04593. The sequence continues at coordinate 33,542 of JAFWBM010000004.1, read as the reverse complement.
AACGAGTGGGGATGGTTGCCTCGTTGGGAGCTATACGGACGCGAAACATATACAATGGAAGGTGACCCTGCAGCAATAGTCATAGCAGATAGTTATGTAAAGGGATTGCGCGATTTCGATTACATGACAGCATATAAGGCTATGATAAAGTCGGCCACCACACCCGGTGACAAAAATCCCATACGTCCCGATATTGACCCATATATAAAAGATGGTTATATACCGCTTGGATACTTTGCCAACGACCTTTCGGGTGACAACTCCGTATCGCACGCTTTGGAATATTGCCTTGCCGACTATGCAATAGCACAGATGGCCGATTCACTTGGCTACAAGAATGATGTAAAGACTTTTACAAAGCGTTCACAAAGCTACCGTAACTATTTCTGCAAAGAGTTCGGCACTCTTCGTCCGCTTACCAAAGAGGGTAAGTTCCTTGAGGATTTTGATGCATCTACAGGAAAAAACTTCGAGAACGTCCCCGGGTTCCATGAGGGTTCAGCATGGAGCTACACATTTGCCGTACCACATGATGTAAAAGGATTGACACGTCTTATGGGTGGCAAGAAAGCATATATAAAGAGCCTGCAATATGTATTCGACGAAAATCACTACGATCCAGCCAATGAACCCGATATTGTATATCCCTATCTCTTCAGTCGTTTCAGCGGTGAGGAGTGGCGCACACAGCGCGAGGTAAAGAAGTTGCTCGATACACATTTCAAGGCAGCCCCCAATGGCATACCCGGTAACGACGATACAGGCACCATGTCGGCATGGGCTGTATTCTCGATGATGGGTTTCTACCCTGACACCCCGTCAGAGCCTTACTACACACTTACGACACCGGTATTTGACCGTATAGAAATGGATACCGATAAGGGTACAATTACCATAGAAGCAATACGCCCCGATAAGGATTGTCACTACATCGAAAGCATGACATTAGGTGGCAAACCCCTGAAGAAATACCGTATTACACACAATGAGCTGTTGGATAAAAAGAATCTGACATTTAAACTTAAAGCACAACCGAAATGAAGATATTAAAGACATTATTAGCAAGCGCTATATTATTAGCAGCCTGCACACAAGCGCCAGTCGAGAATGAGAAGCTGACCTCTTATGTAAATCCGCTAATTGGTTCCGGAGGTCATGGCCATGTATTTGTAGGTGCACACGTTCCTTTTGGAATGGTACAATTAGGACCTACCAGCGTAACTACAACATGGGATTGGTGTTCGGGATACCATCAGGATGAGAACTCTGTAATCGGATTCTCTCACACACACCTCAGCGGAACAGGAATAGGCGACCTTTTTGATGTAACAGTAATGCCCGTAACAGGTGAGGTAACATATGCACGCGGAATATTAGAAGATGAAAAATCAGGTTTGTGGTCACCTGCCGACAGAAGCAAGGAGATTGCAAAACCGGGATATTACAGTGTTCCCCTTACAAGATATGGTATTAAAGCCGAGTTGACATCTACGGCACGTGTTGGATTTCACAGATACACATTCCCAGCTTCGAGTGATGCAGCCTTGGTGTTCGATCTTGAGAATGGAGGATGCTGGGACAAGACAACCGAAGCATCTATGAGCGCAGAAGGCAACAAGTACATTGTCGGTTATCGCTACTCTACCGGATGGGCAAAAGACCAAAAAGTATATTTCGCAGCCGAAGTCTCAAAGCCTTTTGAGAGTTTCGAACTTCACGGAACAAACAACATGTATGGACGTGCATCATTTGCGACTCAGGAGGGAGAGGAGATACTGCTTAAGGTTGCAATCTCACCCGTAAGCATTGAAGGAGCAAAAGCAGCACTTGCAGCCGAGCTCGCCCATTGGGATTTTGACAAGGTTAAACTGGATGCCGATGCAGCATGGGAGAAAGAACTGGCAAAGATACGTATAGAGAGCAACAGCGTTGTTCCAGCAAGCACATTCTATACAGCAATGTACCATGCAATGACTGCGCCGGTTCTCTTCAACGATGTGAATGGAGATTATCGCGGTGCCGATGGCAAAGTTTACAACTCAAAGCACAACATGTACAGCATCTTCTCATTATGGGATACATATCGTGCAAAGATGCCTCTTATGAGTATCATACAGAAAGAGCGCTACAAGGACTTTATTGCCACAATGGTTGACATAAGCAAGAAACAGGGACGACTTCCCGTATGGCACCTATGGGGTAACGAGACAGACTGCATGGTGGGCGATCCCGGTATCATAGTCGTAGCCGATGCCATTGTAAAGAATGTCGGTGGATTCAACAGGGAAGAGGCATACAAAGCCATTATAAACACTTTGGCACACAACGAACGTGGTCGCGACTTGCGCAAGAAACATGGATTTATACCTTGCGACCTCTTCAAAGAGTCTGTAGCATATGATATGGAGTATGCAATTGCAGATGGCGCTGCGGCACAAGCGGCAACAGCATTAGGCCACACGAATGAGGCTAATATACATACTAATAACAGTCACTCATACCGTAACTTCTTCGACCCAGCCGTAGGTCTTGTACGCGGTAGAAAGACAACAGGAGAGTTCAATGAGCCATTTAACCCCTTCTTCTCGGCTCACCGCGACGATGACTACTGTGAAGGTAATGCATGGCAGTACACTTGGCTTGTTCCACATGATGTAGCAGGCATGGCAGAGTGCTTCGGTGGTAAAGAAAAAATGTTGGCACAACTCGACACTCTCTTCACACTTCCATCTGTAATAGAAGGCGATCCCTCACCCGATATTTCGGGACTCATCGGACAGTTTGCACACGGTAACGAGCCATCGCATCACATCCTATACATGTATACAATGCTTGGCGAGCCCCACAAAGCAGCAGACCGCATACGCGAGGTGATGTCTACATTGTATCACGATGCTTACGATGGTCTTGCAGGTAACGAGGATGTAGGCCAGATGTCTGCTTGGTATATAATGTCTGCTCTAGGATTCTACGAGGTTGAGCCTGCCGGTGCACGCTATTGGTTTGGTACACCTGCCGTAACAAAGGCCGAGCTTTCTGTTGAAGGAGGTGTATTCAAAATTGTTGCCAAGAACAACAGCAAAACAAACAAGTACATACAGAGTATAAAACTCAATGGCACCGATTACAAACTTCCTTACATAAATCACGACGACCTTAAAGCCGGTAGCACACTTACATTCGTAATGGGTGACAAACCTGCAAAGTGGTACGATAAGGACATTACAGATTAAAAAGTTCTGTTCGGGAAAGAGTCCCGATATCAGAACAGAGAATAAACACTCGGTCATGGCAATGAACAGATTGCCATGACCGAGTGTTTATATACATACAGCAAGCAGACCCTTATATGAATAGCAGGATAATACTTTTATATCTTATAGCCATTTTAACAGCCACATTGGTATCGGCACAGAATAATGTAAAAATAGAGATTGAACAAATGCCCGAGAGATGGATGCAAGAGGGCATGTTTGAACAGACATCACCTATCGAGGACAATTGGTGGAGGAGGTTTAACGACCCACAACTCGATTCCCTTATAAATCTCGCTGTTGAACGCAACTATTCTGTTATTTCAGCTATAGAGAATATGCGTATAGCAAAAGCAGTATGGAAAGAGACAAGAGCCGGACTACTGCCATCACTTGATCTGAACATAGGATGGCAACGTACCAAGACAAGCGGCAACAGCCCCACAAGTGGTTACAGAGAAGAGTGGGAAGGATATTATAACACTGCAGCAGAATTCAGTTGGGAGATAGATGTTTTCGGAAAGATATATAAAAAGTCTCTGTCGCAGAAAGAGCTCTACCTGGCAAGTGAAGAGGAGTATCGGGCCGTAATGATATCGTTATGTGCAAATGTTGCAATAACATATTTCTCCATAAAGCAGAGCATAGCCCGGCTTACTGTATTGCAGCAAAATGCTGTATCACAGAATGAAATAAAAAATCTTGTAGAGGCGCGATATAACAGCGGGCTAGCCTCAAAACTCGACCTGGCGCAAGCACGCTCGGTATACTATTCAACCATCGCTTCAATTCCGCAGATGGAATCTACCATTGAAAACTATCGCAATACACTTGCAGTGCTTTTGGCAACATATCCCAGCCGACTGCAGCAATGGCATACCGACGGAAATCTTCCTGAATACATAGACCCTGTTGCTGTAGGTCTGCCGGCAATGTTGCTATTGCGTCGTCCGGATGTCAGAAGTGCCGAGAGAGAGATTGAGGCATATGCCTTACAACTTGGTGCTTCGAAACGGGAATGGTTGCCATCATTTTATATTAACGGTTCTATCGGATTCTCCTCTGAAAATATAGAAAAACTGCCACGTTCCAATAGCATGCAGTGGCAGGTGGCACCATCATTATCATGGAACATATTTGACGGTGGCAGTACCGGCAATGCCACGAAACAGGCACAGGCACGACTCGACAAGAGTATCGCCGACTTCAACTCAACGCTGCTTAAGGCTATACAAGAGGTTGAGAACGCCATGTCCGAGTATAAAAACTCCATAAAACAGATTGTAGCACTTGCCGAGGCTGTAAACTATAGCAGAGAGACTCTGCAGTTATCGCTCGACCTGTATAAGCAGGGGCTCACACAGTTTCAGAATGTCCTTGACTCACAACGTACATTGCTTAACTATCAAGAGTATCTGGTACAGGCACAAGGCAATTCACTCATTACACTCGTACAACTATACGAGGCTTTAGGAGGAGGTTGGTAAAAAACGGAAAGATATATGAGAAGAATTATATTCATGATTGCATTGATACTCTTTGTAACATCATGCAAGGAGCAGAAGAGTGAGAAGTCATCCATAGCACTTCCCATTGAGGTTTCAAAACCGATAATAAAAGAGGTAACATTGACCAGAGAGTATCCCGGATATCTCGATGCAGACGCGACAGTAAACATTGTCAGCAGAGTAAACGGTACACTCGAAAGCAATAACTACAAGGCGGGAAGCAGAGTAAAGAAAGGCGATCTGCTTTTCGTCATAGAGCCAATATTGTACAAGAATGCTGTAACACAAGCCAAAGCCACACTCGAGACTGCAATTGCAAATCTGGAATATGCACGCATCAACTATAAAAGGATAGAGCAGGCGGCAAAGAGTGATGCAGTGAGCCGCAGCGACCTGTCACAAGCAAAGACTAAAGTGGATATATGCGAGGCCGAGGTAAGCAGCGCACAAGCTGCTTTGGAAACAGCACAGCAAAATCTTGAATATTGCTATATACGGGCACCACACAATGGCATTATGTCATTAAGCAACTACTCTGTAGGGAACTATATTGCAGGAACTGCATCACCTGTAGTGCTTGGCACACTGTACAAAGATGATATAATGTATGCCTATTTTGATGTTACCGACAATCAATGGCTGCGTCAACAACAACGTCCCGACATTATAGGTAAAGAGGATTATATCATATTCTCCTTGGGCGAAGACCAATACTACACATACAAGGCAAAGATGGACTATCTGTCGCCATCCATAGAGACCGGAACAGGAACACTGCGTGTACGGGCACAACTCAACAACAATGACAGATTTCTTAAGCCCGGCAGCTACATAAACGTAACACTTCCATACAAGAAACTGGAAAAAGCACTGCTTGTAACCGATGCATCCATCGGCAATGACCAACTAGGCAGTTTTATATATGTTGTCAACGACTCAAACATAGTCGAGTATCGACATATAACCATAGGTAACCTTGTCGATGATACACTTAGAATTGTGACAGAAGGGATATCGCCAACCGAACGTTACGTAAGCAAAGCACTCATGAAAGTGCGCAACGGCATGAAGGTATCCCCATATATAGGAAACAATAATTTATAAGGAATATACAACAAATTTATATCATGGATTTTGCCAAATTCTTTATACGTCGACCCATATTTGCAACCGTACTCTCACTGCTGTTGATAGTAGGCGGTGCCATAGCACTGTTTCTTCTTCCAATAGACCAATATCCATCCATCACGCCACCGACAGTACAAGTTAATGCAGTATATCCGGGAGCCAATGCAGAAACTATAGCACAGACTGTAGGTATACCTATAGAACAACAGGTAAACGGGGTAGACAACATGATATATATGAGTTCTACCTCCTCTTCATCCGGTACCTACCAGCTTACAGTAACCTTTGAGGTAGGTACAGACATTGACATGGCAACAGTGCTCGTACAGAACAGAGTAAACATAGCCCTGAACTCATTGCCGGGCGAAGTTATACAACAAGGTGTCACCGTTCAGAAACAATCATCCAACATTGTTTTATTCATAACCCTTACAGGCGATTCGATATACAACCAACTGTATCTCTCGAACTATGCACAATTGCAACTTGTAGACCAACTTACCCGAACCCCCGGGGTCGGTGCCGTAAATATAATGGGTGCCGGCGATTACTCCATGCGTGTGTGGCTCGATCCCGAAGCCATGCGTATACGCAATGTATCGCCGGCACAAGTGTATCAGGCCATTTCCAAGCAGAATATAGCAATATCGGCCGGTTCAGTAGGACAAACATTAAGCAACAATGCCAACAACACATTTCAGTACACGTTGAATACAGCCGGACGTTTGCGTAATGCTCAGGAATTCGGAGATATCGTGATACGCAACGACGGAGTGGATATGCTAAGGCTAAAGGATGTAGCACGAATAGAGATAGGTAGCGAGACATATAGTTCTTCATCTACCCTTAAAGGGAAACCCACAGCTGCACTTGCTGTTTATCAGTCGCCCGGTTCAAGTTCACTGGCTGTATCCAAAGCTGTACGGGAACGTATGGAAGAACTATCCAAATCATTTCCCCCGGGTATAAAGTATCAGATAACACTCGACACCACAGATGTGGTACGCAGTTCTATAAACGAAGTTCTGTATACATTGTTCGAGACAACATTACTTGTTGTACTTGTAATATTCATCTTTTTACAGAATTGGAGAGCAACAGTAATACCATGTCTTACCATTCCGGTGTCGCTCATCGGTACACTGGCTGTAATGGAACTTCTGGGATTCTCAATAAATACCCTTACTCTTTTCGGCCTTATACTTGCCATAGCCATAGTGGTGGACGATGCGATAATTGTTGTCGAGAATGTCACACGAATAATTGACGAGGAAGGACTCACTCCACGTGATGCAACCGAAAAGGCTATGGAAGAGATTTCGGGGCCCATAATAGGAGTGGTACTTGTCATGATGGCAGTATTCATCCCAACAACTATGATTAGCGGCATTTCGGGACAATTATACAAGCAGTTTGCACTCACAATAGCGGCATCAACACTGCTGAGTGGAATAAACTCTCTGACACTGACTCCTGCACTATGTGCCATTATGTTGCGCCCTACACACAGAGATGGAAAGAAAAGTTACATTTTCCTATGGTTCGACCGTATATTCGGATATATGCAACAAATATACGACAAAAGCGTCGAATGGCTGTTGCCACGTCCTATTGCAGCCGCCATCAGTTTCATTCTGCTTGTAGCCTTATCTCTACTACTCTTCATAAAATGGCCCTCGACATTCATACCCGAGGAGGATGACGGATATGTAATTATTGCAGTGCAACTACCGCCAGCTGCCTCTTTGTCCCGCACCGAAAAAGTTGTCAAAAAAGTTGAAGAGATACTTGCCACATACCCCGAGGTTAGGACTAATATAAGCATCAGTGGTTTTAGTATCATGAACAATGGAGAGCAGAGCAATGCTGCAAGTATATTCGTTGTATTGAAGGATTGGAAAGAACGTAAGGGAGCAAGACATAAAGCTTCGGACATTGTGGATAGATTCAACAAAGAGGCTTATATCGCTATAGAAGAGGCTCTATGCTTTGCCATAGTACCTCCCGCCATACCGGGAATAGGAAACATCGGAGGTCTGCAACTGCAGTTGGAAGACCGAAAGGCTTTAGGTAACATCGAATTGCAAAAGGCGATAGATGCTATTATTGGAAACTATGGTAAAGAAGAGGCTATCGCCTCGGTCACAAGTTCATTCGAAGCCAATGTTCCACAATACAATATAAAAATAAACCGCGATAAAGCAATAAGCATGGGACTAGATATCAACAGTATATTATCGACACTGAGCTATTATATGGGAGCCGTCTATGTGAATGACTTTACCATGTTCAACCGTATATGGCAGGTAAAGATATCGGCAAACGAGCGTAGTCAGAAAGAGATTAATGATGTCTTGGCACTTAGTCTTCCGAACGATAAAGGAGAGATGGTTCCTTTCAGCAGTTTCGTAAAAATTGAGAAGATACTTGGAATAGACCAGGTAGGACGCTACAACCTATACAACAGCGCGGCACTTACCTGTAATGCAGCACAAGGATACAGCTCGAGCGAACTGATGAATAGTTTAGAGGAAGTAATAGAAAAGGAACTGGGAGAAGAGTTCGGATACGAGTGGACCGGCGTTGCCTTTCAGGAGAAGAGTGCAGGTTCTACAACCACGATAATACTGGCCCTTGCCCTGCTTGTAGCCTATCTGGTTCTTGCTGCACAGTACGAAAGCTGGACAAGCCCAATAGCAGCGGTGACAGGAGTCCCCATAGCACTGCTCGGCGCAGTTATGGGATGTTGGATCATTGATATCCCGGTGAGCATATATACCCAGATTGGCATAATACTGCTAATAGCACTAAGTGCCAAGAACGGAATTCTTATAGTTGAGTTTGCCCGAGACTTCCGAGCTGCCGGCAACGATATCCGGCATAGCGCAGCAGAAGCCGGGCATGTACGTCTGCGCCCCATACTTATGACATCCTTTGCATTTGTGCTAGGTGTAATGCCCCTGCTTTTCGCACAAGGAGCAGGAGCCTCAGCACGCCTCTCCCTGGGGACAGCCGTTGTCTTTGGAATGTTTCTGAATACAATTATAGCCACACTCTACATACCTAATTGGTACGAATGGATACAAAATCTGGAAGAGTGGATAAAGAAGAGATAACATACTTGTATAGAAGCTGAATCTATAAGCAAGCTATATTTTTCTTGCTCGTTTGTAGCTATCTTTGAGGTAAACCCCGAACATATACTGCACTCGCTGTAAAAAAATTAAAGCAAGCTTTATTTTTCTTGCTCGTTTGTGGCTATCTTTGAGGTAAACCCCGAACATATACTGCACTCGCTGTAAAAAAATTAAAGCAAGCTTTATTTTTCTTGCTCGTTTGTGGCTATCTTTGCATTGGAAAACAAAAAGAATCTGACACAAATGAAAAACGAGAAAGAGAGAGAGGCGGGATTACCTGAAAACGCATTCCGTCCATTGAAAGAGGGTGAGAAGTATCATCCTTTGATGTCACCTGACAAAGAATATCCAGAAGTAAACCTATGGTCGGTCACATGGGGAATAGCTATGGCTGTATTATTCTCAGCAGCATCAGCCTATTTGGGATTGAAAGTGGGACAGGTATTCGAGGCTGCCATCCCAATCGCTATAATTGCAGTCGGAGTATCAAGCGCTGCAAAACGCAAAGGAGCATTAGGCGAGAATGTGATAATCCAGTCAATAGGTGCCTGTTCGGGAGTTATTGTTGCCGGTGCAATCTTTACCCTTCCTGCGCTATACATATTACAGAGCAAATATCCCGACATGACAGTCACATTTATGCAGATGTTTATCAGTTCGTTGTTGGGTGGCGTGCTGGGAATTCTATTCCTTATACCATTCCGTAAATACTTCGTGAGCGATAAGCACGGTGAATATCCTTTCCCCGAAGCCACTGCAAGTACACAAGTGCTGATTTCGGGTGAAAAAGGTGGTTCGCAGGCAAAACCACTGCTCGTTGCAGGATTTATAGGTGGTTTGTATGACTTCATCGTAGCAACATTCGGATGGTGGAACGAGAACTTCACCACTCGTGTATGCGCATGGGGAGAGACTCTTGCCGACAAAGCAAAAATTGTTCTGAAAATAAATACCGGTGCTGCAGTACTTGGATTGGGATATATCGTGGGACTGAAATATGCAGCTATAATATGTGCTGGATCCTTGGCTGTATGGTTGCTAATAATCCCCGGAATGAACCTGCTTTTCGGTGACATGGTACTGAATGCATGGAATCCATCAATCAGCGAGACAGTAGGCAGTATGTCGCCCGAGACAATTTTCAAGGAGTATGCAAAGAGTATTGGTATCGGTGGTATTGCAATGGCAGGTATCATAGGTATATTCAACTCGTGGGGAATAATAAAAAGCGCTGTAGGTCTTGCAGCACGCGAGATTGGCGGCAAGAAAGATGATGTACAGGTGAAACGTACACAAAAGGACCTTTCGATGAAAATTATTCTTTTTGGTTCGGTATTCACCCTATTGCTTGTTACACTGTTCTTCTATCTCGATGTTATGCAAGGTAACATTCTGCACACTGTGGTTGCCATACTATTGGTTGCAGTAATATCGTTCCTCTTTACCACTGTGGCAGCAAATGCTATTGCCATTGTTGGTACCAACCCCGTATCGGGAATGACACTTATGACACTTATTCTTGCATCGGTCATAATGGTAGCTGTTGGTCTTAAAGGTGCAACAGGAATGGTGGCTGCACTTGTTATGGGCGGTGTTGTATGCACAGCACTCTCAATGGCAGGAGGATTTATCACAGACCTGAAGATTGGTTATTGGCTTGGCAGCACCCCCGCCAAACAGCAAACATGGAAATTCCTGGGTACTCTTGTGTCGGCAGCCACTGTAGGCGGAGTAATAATGATACTGAATAAGACTTACGGTTTTACGAGTGGCGCTCTGGCAGCTCCCCAGGCAAATGCAATGGCAGCTGTTATCGACCCATTGATGAACGGAGTGGGTGCACCCTGGTTGCTATATGGCATAGGTGCAGCGCTTGCCCTTGTGCTTACCTACTTTAAGGTTCCCGCACTTGCCTTTGCTCTTGGTATGTTTATTCCCCTTGAACTTAACCTGCCACTGTTGGTTGGTGGTGCAGTTAATTGGTATGTTACATCGCGCAGTACCGATGCAAAACTTAATGCAGAGCGTGGCGAGAAAGGCACATTGCTTGCATCGGGATTTATTGCCGGTGGTGCACTTATGGGCGTTGTAAGCGCTGCTATGCGCTTTGGCGGAATTGAACTTGTGAACGAGGCGTGGCTCCAAAATTCGTGGAGCGAGGTGCTTTCACTTGCCGTATATGCTTTACTTATCATCTACCTTGTTAAGGCAAGTTTGAGCACTAAACATTGATAGAATAAATAAAATAAGCCTCAGAGTTTAATTAAACTCTGAGGCTTATTTTATACCGACTCGGAAATATTATTTTCTATTAGGATTCTTGGGGAACCACCCTTTCTGTACCCTTTTACGTTGCTCAAAAACCTCGCCTATGCTCCAGAACGAAGAGAAGGCAACCACTCCGAACAATATAGACAAAAACAGATTACTTATAAACAATGAGAGTAAAGCCGATATAACTCCTAAAAGAAGAAATAGCCACCAGCTCTTTACACCTATATAATACTCGGCCTTTATTACAAGGGGATGAAAAAGACCAATAATGAGGAATGTAGATACCCCTATTAATATTCCCATAAAATTAAAGTCCATACTTTTCTTCAATCACTTTCCAGATACAGGCTGCAAAGTTAATTCCATATAGTCAAAACACAAAAAAAATTTGTAAAGTTCACATTCAGAGTTTAATTTTGTACTATTACTAAAACAAAAGAACAACATGAAGCAATTTAAAAAAGCACTACAAGCAATTGCAGTATCGCTTGTCATACTGACACCAGCGATAACAAATGCACAGGAATACACCCCTACCCCCGAGAATCTGCAGTCACGTCAAGAGTTCTCGGACAGTAAATTCGGTATTTTCATCCATTGGGGTATTTACAGTATGTTCGCACAAGGAGAGTGGTATCTACAGAACTACCCTATCGACAAGAATGAGTATGCAAAGGCTGCCGATGCCTTTTATCCACATCGTTTCGATGCAAAGGAGTGGGTCTCTGCAATAAAAGCATCTGGAGCCAAGTATATATGTTTCACGACACGTCACCACGACAGTTTCTCGATGTGGCACACCAAGCAGAGCGATTATAATATTGTAGATGCCACACCTTTCAAACGTGATGTATTGAAAGAGTTAGCCGAGGAGTGCGAGAAACAGGATATAAGACTTCACCTCTACTATTCACACATTGACTGGGCGCGCGATGAATATCCTTTGGGACGTACAGGCAGAAAAGTCATTGGACGCGTAAAGACAAATGAGAACTGGTCGGCATACTATGACTTCATGAACAAACAGCTGACCGAGCTGCTAACCAACTATGGCAAGATAGGCGCTATATGGTTCGATGGCAAATGGGATCGCGACCAGGACACCGTACCCTTTAACTGGCAACTTGACGAACAATATGCAATGATACACCGTCTGCAACCGGCATGTCTCATCGGCAACAACCATCATGAAACACCGCACCCCGGAGAAGATATACAGATTTTCGAGCGCGATGTACCTGGCGAGAACAAAGCCGGTCTTTCGGGGCAGGAGGTTAGCCGTCTGCCGCTTGAAACTTGCCAGACAATGAATGGCATGTGGGGTTACAAACTCATAGACCAGAACTATAAGAGCACCGAAACACTCATAAGACTTCTGGTTACAACATCGGGCAAAGGTGCCAATCTTCTTCTTAACGTAGGTCCTCAGCCAAATGGCCAGATACCGGCTACCGCAATAGAACGCATGAAGGATATTGGTGTCTGGCTCAAGGATAACGGTGAGACTGTATACGGAACCACTGCAGGCGACATTCCTGCACAGGAGTGGGGTGTTACCACACGCAAGGGCAACCGACTTTTCGTACACATATTCGACCTTAAAGAGAAAGAGCTGACCTTACCACTCACATGCAAGGTAAAAAAGGCCTTTACATTTAGCGACAAAAAGGCAGTCAAGACCAAAAAGACAAAAGAGGGCATAAAACTTATCCTCAACGAAGTACCGCAGGGAACCGATTATATAGTAGAACTAATTACAAAATAGGATTATGTCGAGAACTCTTGAAGTATGCATAGGTAGCGTCGAGAGTGCTAAAGCCGCTCGTGACGGTGGGGCATATCGTGTCGAGTTGTGTGCAGCTCTTGAAGTGGGCGGAATAACCCCGTCACTTGGCCTTATGCAGCAAGTACGAAAAATAGAAGGCATAAAGATGCATGTACTCATACGCCCACGCGGAGGAGACTTCCTTTACGACGAGGATGAGATACGTTGTATGGAACAGGATATTACAGCCGCACGCGAATGTGGTGCCGACGGAGTTGTAATAGGCGCACTTACCGCCGACGGCGATATTGACATCGCCACCTGCCGTCGTCTTATAGAGAAAGCACAAGGCATGAGCATAACATTCCACCGCGCATTCGACATGTGCAACAACCCCATGAAGGCACTCGAGGATATCATTGCGTTAGGATGCCACAGAATACTCACATCGGGACAGGCTGCAACTGCCGAAAAGGGCATACCAATGCTGAGCGAACTTGTAAAGGCTGCCGATGGGCGAATAATAATAATGCCCGGATGCGGTGTAAACTCAGGCAACGCATGCAATATACTGGACAGCTGCCACTGCAATGAGATTCATGCATCAGCACGCAAGAGCGTCGGCAGTGGCATGATTTTCCGCCATAGCGGAGTGAGCATGGGTAACTCCGACAGTGACGAATATGCACGCAAGGAGACCGACAAAGATGAGGTTTCGGCAATCGTCAAATCCATAAATAAGAAGATCTAAGCAGGAGTAAAATCATTATCATAGTAATAACCCCAAAAGTTTTTTATCTAACTTTTGGGGTTATTACATTATTTTACAGGATTCTTATTCACTCAACTGTTTTACAACCTTTATAAGTTGTTCACCAAGACCAATAGAATATCCCTGCGACATAAATACCACACGGTTGAAAGTATCGGCCACCAATATAACAGGAAGGTTGGGAGCAGTAAGTTTCATATTGGCAAGAATCTCACTTGTAATCTTACCATTAACATCTGTTCCCATTACCACTGTCGATGGAAGAACAAAGTCATCGGCCTTGAAACGTGCTGCTGCAGCCTCATCATTAAAAAGCAGTACCATTTTCTGTCCCCACTGCTCAAAATCCTTAATATAGGGTGTCACATCGCGCAGGAAGTGGTTTGTAGGTTCATTTAGAGGGTCAATTAATGCAATTATATAATATCCTCGCCCTGTAGCAGAAAGAATTGAACGTTCTCTTTTCTCTGTCAAATCGTAGAAGATATTTTCACTATTGAACTCTCCTATAACAGAGAGTTCGCTCTCGCTTTCGCGCATTACCAAAGGTACCCATCTGTTCTCGTTTTCCTTAACCTGCAAGAAGTCGATATTGGCAAGCACGCTGCCATTAGCCATACGTGTACCACTCATAAGCATATAATCACCTACATCCATTCTTTGTCCATCCTTAAAAAGTGAATTCCATCCCTCATTAAAGGGATAATTTTGGAAAACAAGCCTGCCATCTTCAATTTTGGATATAGAGTAGTGGGTATAGTAGCGTGGATCATCAATATACTTGGTAGGTGCATATGTGAGGTATAGTTTACCTTTTGATGACTGTGAGGCACTATTATCCTCGGTAAAGAGTGCATCAATCCACGCATATTGGCCACTGCTCGGGATATTACCCGATAGGTATTGTGTCTTTCCTGTAACCTCATCTATACGTGCCGGAATACCCATGCTGCGTGCACCTGCCACAAAGAATATATCACGTGAGTGTGAGTCGGCAATACGCATCTCCCATACACCTTTTGGCGACATACATAGATAGAGAGGATTCCACTCTGCATCCACTTTTATATTCTCGCGACACCACTCTACCCACAAGTCGGGTTTACCAACAAAGAGAGTCTTATCCTCATCAGATATGACACTTGCAAAGAAGCTCTTATATGGAGTAAGCATTTCATTGCTTACACGTGGATTGAGTACGTAGTTCACATATACCTCGGAGATTTTGCTATCAGGTGTTGCGGTCATATGGTCCTTAAGAACATCCAAGGAGATATCCCTACGGTCTTTTTCGGATATTGCGCCCAACAGACAGAGGGCCTTCTCGTGATTATCCTTACCAACGCTCTTAAGGAATGATATTATTGTAGCATAGTTACCGCGCGACTCTTTAATCAAAGGAGCAATTCTATCGACTGCAACACCCAATGACTCGGCAAGCTCGGCAGCATCCTCGACAGAGGGGAAAGTTGCCACATATGCATTGCGTATAGAATCCTCACGCATAAAACGTATATTATTCGCAGCTATCTGTTGAGGAGTAAGTTTGGGGAGTGTATTCCTTTCAACAGGAGGAACTATATCCATCTGAATCGATGCCTTGTAACCGGCAGACTTATCCAGAACAACCTTTACAGCCTTGTCTTTACCTGCTGTAAACTTTGCAAATCCGAACTTACCATCCTTCGATGCCCAAACAACCATATCGCCAAGACCTGTAGTAATAGAGGTGCAGCCATTCTTGTCACACATCTTCTCGGCAGCAGTGTTAAACTCTGCATAATTGTATATTTTGAACTCAACGGCAGCCTCAACAGGATTGCCCTCATTGTCGACTACTTTAATCTCAGTTGTTGCAACAGGGGCATAGTTGGATGTTACATTTATCTCAGTGAAGCAAGGTGTGACACTCAACACCTCCTCCGGGCCGTTGTAACGTCCGAAAGCATTGGTGTGCATCAACATACCACGTGATGCCGGGGCATTAAACCAACCAAGATCAAGCACCGGTTCAGGTTCGCAAGCACCCAAGAAACGCCATTCACCATCCACCCAAGCCTCTACCCATGCATGGTTATTATCAGTGTGCGCCCAACGTGGAGTATAGACCTGGCGTGCCGGTATTCCGACAGAACGTAGAGCAGCCACCGTAAATGTCGATTCCTCGCCACAACGTCCATATGCAGTACGTACTGTTGCAAGCGGCGAACTGGTACGGATATCCGAGGGGGTATATGTAACCTTCTCGTGACACCAATGGTTGACCTCAAGCACTGCTTCGTACATCGAGAGTCCCTTTACCCTATCTTTAAGTTCCTCATAAAAGACTTTCCTACTTTCATCAAGATTTTCGTTGTTCACACGAACTGGAAGAACAAAATGGAGAAACTCTCTATCGGGTACCTTGGCTCCCCAAGGCATCTCTTCACGCGCTTTTAGGGCATAATCGACATTCATCAAATGAAACTCACCCGAATAGTCTGCAATGTCGGGTAAAGGCATATATGCATACATAAACTGCATAGCCTCACGTTCAGGAACAGTAAGACTGCTCTCAAAAATTTTCAACACAGCCTTATCTCCCAACAGTCTGCTGCGAGTCTCGAAATCCTTAACAAAAACCTCGCTGCCATCAAAACCCCCGTCTGCATTACAAGAGACAAGAATAACTGCAGATAAAAGAAAAGAAATAAGCTTTGCTATACTCTTCATAGTCGTAGATTTATTTATGGGAAAAGTAAACTTTTTTGTTTCAGCATGCCTATCCGCATTATAACAGATATTGACACCCTATCAGTCTATAATTTCACCATTTATATTCATAATTATTCCATTCGGTGGTAAAGATACTTATTTTTCCGATATAGACCATTTATAGCAGCAATCAAAAAAGCATTGTTCACTCAAACTTTTCTATTGTTATATCATAGACATTGTATAAAAACCGACATTCGCATTATAATCATACAAGCAAAAAGAGAACTCCTTATCTGTTTTATCATCTAATTTTACTATCTTCGCAAGATTTTCAGGGATGAGCCGTACATATAGATAGAATAGACAATATAACAGCATGTCAAATAAGCATCTTATACAATAAACACAAAAAATACACGTTAACTATTTATGATTATCTATGCCGCAATAGGGCAAAGATAACGCACTACACACAACAAGAATAATATCATGATAGAATATCTTAGAGGAGAACTTGTAGAAATAACCCCTGCCACAGCAATCATAGAGTGCTGCGGTGTAGGATACGAAACAGGTATCACGCTTAACACATACAGTGCCTTGCAAGGCAAGAAAGAGGTAAAGGTATATATATATGAGGTAATACGCGAGGACACACACCAACTCTTTGCTTTTCATAACAAAGAAGAGAGAGAACTGTTCCTGCTACTTATTTCTGTATCGGGAATAGGTGGCAACACTGCACGTACCATTCTGTCGGCATTCACCACATCGGAACTTTGTGAAATAATTGCAAGCGGCAATGAGACAATATTAAAGAGCGTCAAGGGTATAGGACTGAAAACTGCGCAACGCATAATAGTTGATCTAAAAGACAAAATAAAGGGAATATCATTCGGAAGCACAAATATATCTATCGGCACCAATATTGCAGCAAGCAGCGAGACAGCAGAAGCAGCAATATCGGCACTTGTCATGCTTGGATTCCCCAATTCAGCAGCAAGCAAGGTGGTACAGAATATAATAAAAAGCGAACCCACAGCAACAGTGGAACAGATTATCAAACTAGCTCTTAAACAACTTTGAAACCACTGTGATGAAGATGCGCCTGCTTACATTATTAATATCTATTTGTGCAAATATTGCAATATTTGCACAAAACGGCACGCCCATCCCATCGACAGATAGCACATCGGTACGTTACCCTGTAGCAAAGACTGTCCCCGACCGAATAGAGAAGGGAATAAAGAACCCGATAGATCTTCGTACCCCCTCCAATATAATAAACGATACAATATACAATCACGAGGATAGCACATATACTATAAAGACAATGCTGGCCGACAGCACTCTGCTTGGTACACCCATAATGCTGAAACAGAGTGAATATGCAGAATGGCATCTTAGTCGGAACATGATGCGCTATTTCCGAGAAAAGAACAAGAAAGAGTACGAAGAGGCACAAACCAAATCTATGTTCGACTTTACGGACATGCACTTCGACTTGGGACCAGCCGAAAAGATATTTGGCCCGGGCGGAGTGCGTATCAAGACTCAAGGAAGTGCCGAGATGAAGATTGGCTACTCCATGCAAACTATTGATAATCCATCACTTCCACAACGCAGTCGTAAGACAAACAGTTTCGATTTTGACGAACAGATAAACCTTAATGTACGAGGCAGTGTAGGTGACAAGATGAAACTCGACTTCAACTATAATACCGAAGCTACATTCAGTTACGATGCACAGAAACTGAACCTCAAGTATGAAGGTAAAGAGGATGAGGTAATAAAACTTCTGGAGGCAGGAAATATATCTTTCAACACAGAGTCTAAACTGATAAAAGGAGCATCATCGCTATTTGGAGTACGCACCGACCTACAGTTCGGCAAGCTTGAACTACAAGCCGTCATATCGCAAAAAAAGTCGAGCAGTACAACAGTCAGCTCAAAAGGTGGAACACAACTCACTACTTACGAACTTGAAATTACAAACTACGACGAGAACCGACATTTCTTTCTCGCCCACTACTTCCGCGACAACTATAACCGTTCAATGGCTCAGTTGCCCACAATTCTTTCGGGAGTAACCATCAATCGCGTTGAGGTGTGGATAACAAACAAGACCAGCGACTACACCAATCCGCGCAACATTGTAGCTTTCACCGATATAGGCGAGAGCAGCCACATAAGTAACAACCGCTGGCAGGCAACAGGAGGTAACGAACTGCCACACAACAATGCCAACAACCTATACTCCACGATGAATACCACATATGGCAACATCCGTGACATAGATCAGGTAAACAATATTCTGAACGGAGTGGAGGGTATTAATGGAGGACTCGACTACGAGAAGTTGTCGAATGCCAGACTATTGTCATCATCGGAATACACACTGAATAATGTCTTAGGTTACATTTCACTCAAGAACGCCCTTCGTGCCGATGAGGTGCTTGCCATTGCCTACGAATATACATATGGTGGAGTAACGTACCAAGTGGGTGAGTTCTCGAACGACCAGAAAGAGTCTTCTCGTACACTCTTTGTCAAGTTGTTGAAACCCAATGCTTGCTCACCGCAGAACGGTTGTTGGGACCTTATGATGAAAAACGTATATTCATTAGGTACACGCAGCCTCAATAGCAACGGCTTCAAGTTCGATATATACTATGCAAGCGACAGTCTGGGAACAAATATCACATATCTTCCCGAGAAAGAGTTGAAGGGCACCACGCTGCTACGACTCATGAACCTCGACCGCCTGGATACAAACAACACAAAAGTAGCCCCTAACGGAATTTTTGACTTTGTAGAAGGATATACAGTAGATACATCAACAGGACGAATTTTCTTCCCATCTGTCGAGCCATTTGGCAGTTTTCTGAGAGAGAGAATAGGCAATGACGCAATTGCCGACAAATACGTATTCCAAGAACTATACGACTCTACAAAGACCGTAGCCAAACAGATGGCCGAGAAGGACAAGTTCTATCTGATAGGTGAGTATTCCGGTTCATCAAACAACGTGATACAAACAGGAACGACAAATATACCGCGTGGCTCGGTTGTTGTTACAGCAGGTGGTGTCACACTCATAGAGAATGTGGATTATCAGGTAGACTACTCGTCGGGAATAATAACCATCCTGAACCAAAATATAATAGATGCAGGAACAAACGTCAACGTATCACTTGAGAGCAATACCCTATTCAGCATGCAGAGAAAAACAGTTCTGGGACTGAACTGGAAGTACAACTTCTCGGACGAGCTGAATTTCGGAGGTACATTCATGACACTGCGCGAAAAGCCGTTGACATCAAAAGTGGACATGGGTTCCGAACCATTGAACAATACAATATGGGGACTGAATATATCATGGAAGAAAGAGAGTCAGTGGCTCACCAATATGATAGACAGGTTACCTATAATTAGTTGTACAGCCCCATCAATGATAAACTTCAATGCTGAATTCGCACGACTCAACGCCGGAACATCGAGCGAGGTCCAGAACCAAGCATCATACATTGACGATTTCGAAAGCACCGAAAATGGCATAGATCTCACGTCCGCCTCATCATGGGTACTCTCATCACTGCCTACAGGCATGCAATACAGCAACCTTACAAATGATGTACGAACAGGATATAACCGTGCAAGACTAAGTTGGTATACTATCGACCCATTATTTACACGACGTAGTTCGTCACTCACTCCGGCACACATAAAGAGCGACCTTGAACAGCTTTCGAACCACTATGTACGCGAGGTTTACGAGCGTGAACTATACCCCAATAAAGAGTCGACATACGGCGAGTCATCTACATTATCTCTCTTGAACCTAACATACTACCCCAACGAAAGAGGTCCCTACAACCTTGACCCTGATATTAATTTCGAGGGTAAGCTCAACGCACCTGAAAAACGTTGGGGAGGTATCACACGTCAGTTGGGAACCACTGATTTCGAGACAGCCAATATACAGTATATCGAGTTCTGGATGCTCGACCCATTCATATATGAGCAAAGCGGTATGGGAGGAGACCTATACTTTAATCTAGGTGAGGTTTCAGAGGATATACTCAAGGATGGAAAGAAATTCTTTGAGAATGGTCTACCGGCGAGCAGCAACACATACGAATATGAAGAGACCTCTTTCGGTAGAGTTCCCACGACATCGAGCCTTGTATATGCTTTTGACAACAATGCAGGTAGCAGAGGGCAACAAGATGTAGGACTGAACGGTTTAAACAGCGAACAGGAAAAGCAGTTCAAGCCATACATAGACTACCTGGAGTCTATCAAAGGACGTGTACGTCAGGAGATATATGACAGTATTGCAGCAGATCCGGCAGGTGACAACTACCACTATTTCCGAGGTGCCGACTACGATGCTATAGAGATGGGTATAATTGAACGATACAAATTTTTCAACAACAGCGAGGGCAACTCCCCTGCATCATCCGACAACCAAAGCTATAATAGTGCAGCAAAGACCACTCCAGATATAGAGGATGTGAACCAAGACTTCACAATGGACGAGTACGAAAACTTCTTCCAGTACCACATCTCGTTACGACCCGAAGATATGCAGGTAGGCAGAAACTATATATCGGATAAACGTTCCGTATCTACCAAACTGCGCAACGGCAATACCGAAACTGTCGATTGGTACAAGTTCCGTATACCCATAAATGAATATGAGAAAGTTATAGGAACAATACGCGATTTCACCTCAATACGTTTCATGCGTATGTATATGACATCGTTCAAACGTCCTATAACACTACGTTTTGCCACATTACAGCTTGTACGCGGCGATTGGCGTCCCTATCAGCAGGCCATTGCATCGGTAAACAACACATCACCATCCATAACCGGTGATTTCACGACATCGGCAATCAACATCGAAGAGCATGGCGACCGTCAACCGGTAAACTATGTGCTCCCTCCGGGAATATCTCGCGTATTGGATCCCGAGCAGCCCCAGTTGCGTCAGAACAATGAGCAGTCACTCGCCATGCAGGTAAACAATTTGGGCAGTAAGGAATCAAGAGCCGTATACAAGAAGAGCAATCTTGACATACGACAATACGAGCGTCTGCAACTATATGTGCATGCCGAGGCTCCCGAACTTGACGCCACATCACTAGCCAATAATGAGGTATCGTTATTCGTACGTCTGGGTTCCGATTACAAAAGCAACTACTACGAGTATGAAGTCCCCCTTGTGCTTACGCCTCACGGCTCATACGACAAATACAGCAACACCGGAGCCATTGCCGTATGGCCTACCGAAAATATGGTGGATATACCTCTCGACAAACTGAGAGAAATAAAGAACCGCAGAAACGCATTGCGCAACAGCGGATCTCCTGACGTAAGCAATACAACCATATATAGCGAATACGACAATGATACCCCCAAGAACCGTATAAGCATTGTTGGCAGCCCCACACTTGGTCAGATAAAAGTGATGATGATTGGCTTGCGCAACAACACAAGTAATGCAAAATCGGCAATCGTATGGATAAATGAGATGCGTCTGCTTGGATTTGAAAATAAAAGCGGCTGGGCAGCACAAGGAGACCTCAACATAAAACTATCGGATATAGGAAGTTTTGCAGCACAAGGCAAGATTGAGACTGCCGGATTCGGAGGCTTGGAAGATAAGTTGGCATCGCGCCGTAAGGACGATTTCTATCGCTACTCCTTAACAGGTACAATGGATTTGGGACGTCTTTTGCCCAAAGCCGCAAAATTATCATTGCCTACATACTACTCGTTTACCGAAGAGGTGACATCTCCTCTTTACAGTCCGTTCGACAGTGACCTTCTGCTCGAAGATGTACTCGACAGCTACAACGGTGCATCTCGCGACTCGCTCAAGAACATTGCAAGGGTACGTTCTACCATACGCAACTTCTCGCTCAGCAATGCTAAGATAAACATTGCCAGCAGAACCCCAATGCCCTATGACCCGGCAAATCTCAGTTTCAGTTTCTCATACTCCCGTACCGATAACAGCGGTAGCACCATAGATTGGGAACGCAGTCTCAACTGGAAGGCATCAATAGCCTATAACTACGCAAGTCCTATAAAGACAATAAAACCATTCAATAAGATAAAGAGTAAATCGAAGTGGATGAAGATATTTAAGGAGTTCGGAATAAACCCATTGCCACAGACACTCTCCTTCAACACAGACATGACAAGAAACTATCACGAGATGCAGGCACGCGACCTTAACAGCGTCTCGGGAAGCAGCAGCGAAATACCATTGAACTTCTCGCAGCAATTCTATTGGAATCGCTCATTTAACATAAAATGGGACCCCACAACCAACCTGCGTATGAGTCTGAGCACCGGTACCAATGCCGAAATCGAAGAGCCATATGTGCCGGTAAACAAGAAACGTTACCCAAATGAATATGAGATATGGAAAGACTCGGTAAAGATGAGCATACAGAGCATGGGACGTCCGCTGACATATCAGCAGAACTTCTCGGCAATGTACAGCCTTCCCATAAACAAACTGCCAATATTCGAATGGGTGACAGCTGATGCTAATTTCAGTTCGTCCTACAATTGGGCACGAGGCAACAGCATCTCGGGAGCCGACTATGGAAACAATATAGCCAACAGACGCAATCTTACACTGACAAGCGACTTCCAATTCGAAAAGCTATACAACCTTATACCATATCTTGAAGATACGAATAAGAGGTTTGCAAGCAAGAAAAACAACGCAAAGAAGAATACCGCAAAGGGTAAAGGCAAGAACACAAAGAAGAAAGCAAAACCGTTTACAAAGGAGATTCAACTTTACGAAGACAGCACATTTGTTGTAAAGCATAACCTAAAGAGCAAGAAGATACAATTAGCAGCCCGCACTAAAAAAGGTAAGGTATACAAACTAAAGTATAAAGTTATAGATGAAAACAGCATACGTATTACAAGCAATGATACCACAGCACTAAAACTTACCATTGCTGCAAAGGAGAAAGGCGAGCGCTCTACATTTGCAAAACATATGCAATATCCTGTTCGTTTCCTTATGATGGTGCGCAGTGCATCTATAAGTTACACCAATTCATATGCCATGTCACTGCCGGGATTCATGCCCGAGGTAGGAGATATTTTCGGGCAGAAGAAGAAAAATGGCATGTATGCACCTGGACTAAACTTTGCCTTCGGACTTACAAGTGACAGCTATCTGCGTCATGCACACAAGCGTGGATGGCTGCTCAAGAACGATAGTATATCGGCACAAGCATCAAGCAATGCAGCCGAAGATCTACAAATCAAGATGGTACTTGAACCTGTTACCGACTTTAAGATAGACCTTAATGCAAGCTGGACACGCAACAACAGCCGCAACATACAGTTCATGTACGAAGGTATGCCATCAACGGAAACAGGAGGCTTTTCCATGACAACCATTACTATAGGAAACTCATTCGGTGGTGGCAGTGCAAGCAATAACTATAAGTCGACTGCATACAACAGATTCCTGAACAATCTGGAGACAATACGTCAACGTGTAGAGAGAAGATATGCAAACAGCAAGTACCCAATAGGTACTTCCTTGGCAGGAGCGCCATATGATCCTGCCAACGGAGGTGTTGACAAATACTCATCGGATGTAATGATTCCTGCATTCTATAGTGCATATACAGGGAATGATGCAAACAGCAGCTTCCTTGATATCTTCCCATCGTTCCTGCGCATGCTGCCCAACTGGAAAGTAAAGTATTCGGGACTTTCCAAACTCGATTTCTTCAAGAAGTATTTTAAGAGCGTCAATATAGAGCATGGTTACAAGAGTATCTATGCAGTAGGATCATACAGCACATATGCAACATATATGGAATATACTAACGGTATAGGTTTTGTCAACAGTACCACAACAGGTATGCCCATACCCAGCAGTCGATACAATGTTGGTTCTGTATCAATCAACGAGTCATTCTCACCCCTCTTGGGTATTAATGTCACAACAAAAGATAACATTACCATAGGCACAAAGTATATTAAATCGAGGGTCCTAAACCTAAGTCTTACATCAATACAGATGGTAGAGACATATAGTGATGAAATAGCCGTTAATCTTGGCTATAAGATTATAGGACTTAAACTGTTTGGCGGTGGCAAGAAGGTGAGCAGCAAGAAGAATTCAGTGAGCAACGATCTAAACATGCGCGCCGACTTCTCGTACAAGAATATGAGTTCATTGGCACGTAGCATCGACCAAGGTACTGTACAAGCAACCAGCGGTACTAAATCGTTCAACTATTCACTATCGGCCGATTACACCTACAGCAAGATGCTCACAATAAGTTGCTATTTCGACAGACAGCAGACAATTCCGCTTATCTCGGCCAGCTCATACCCCACAACAACAACCGACTTTGGTGTAAGTCTAAGATTCTCACTTACCAGATAAAATCACTAACTGGCAAGAGGATGAACAACGGTACAATTATGTAGGGCAACCCTTTTCCGGTTGCCCTACATAATTTATAAATCTGCTAAACAAGAAGGCTACTTACGGCTGATTATTACCGTCCTCTTTATTATCATATTTTTCTTTACTGCGCTTGATAAACTCTATATGACGTTCGGCTTCATCCCGCATCTCTCTTATCGACTCTAACTCTTGCAGAACAGCAGCCAACTCGAGAACCGCAACTACAGCCTGTGCATCACTGCTACGCAACGTATAGCTGAATTTGCCTTTACCCGACAGTTGCACTGTGAACGGAGAGCTGCCCGTAGCTATAAAATCCATAATACCGCCATCCTTACCATATGAAAAACTTACACGCTCGGTTGTTACTCCCAAATGACGCGAAGTATAGTTTCCGGTGGGTGTATCACACTCAGCATAGCTATCACCACTATTCACACGTATAGATTTATGCTGTATTGATTTACCACGATAGATAGAGATAAGCATAACTTTTCCTTTCTCATCTACCTGGGCACGCAGATAACTATTACCTACGTTATTCTTAATTATCTGTGATGGAAGCATATAGTTTCCGACATCCTGATAACGACTCTCTTTCTCGAGGACAAAGTCGACAAGCAAAGAGTCACGATGTGCCACCAACTGCTCCATACGACTGTCATAATACTCCAGACTGCGCAGTTGCTCGCCAAGTTCTACATCACGCGAGAGTTGCAAAGCCTCGCGCCTTACCTTGAAAGCCTTTGGATAAGTAGTCTTTATACTGTCAAGCAATAGTTTCGCTCTGTCAAAATCACTACATTCATAAGCAACACGAGCCTCATCAAGAACAGCTGTTGCACTCTTCTCGACATCCTCTATACACGAAACAAAGAAGAGAACGTTTATTGAGATTAACAATAATACCTTTTTCATACACTAAGAAGTTGTTTATATTATTTCTAAAACATTGTTTCATAAACCGTATACTCCTACTGCGACCATCAAAAATAAATATCCCATTTTAATTCTCTATGAGATTTGACGATATAATTTTTACGGTTTCTTATAATTTCAATTATCATATTTAACAGTGCGAAGATACTATTTTATCTTAAAAAAAACTATTTTTGACAAATGAATGAAAAATCCACAAGTCATGAGAAAGATATTCACTGTCACACTTCTCTCCCTGCATATGCTTGCAAATGCAAATGAGAGTACTCCACAAAATAGCGATTTTGGAAATATCTCGGCAATGCTCATAATACTATTATTCTTCTTGCTTATTGTTATAGCACTGTTGCTTATATGCCGCGAAGCCATATGCTGGTATTTCAAGATAAATAAGATAGAAGCACAACAAAGAGAGATACTGCGTTTGCTTCAAAGAGGAGAGGAGAAGAGAAAAGGTAATTGATTTTTCTGTTACAGAATATTTCATTATCTTCGCACTACTTTGACAAAAGATACCATGTATACACCAAACAGAGAAGAGCTTATAAAGATACTCGACACACCCATCTTCCACAAGATATCGGAGACAGCCGACAGTTTGGGGATAGAGTGCTATGTTGTTGGAGGTTTCGTCCGCGACATTTTCCTTCAACGCGACTCGAAAGATATAGATGTAGTGGTTGTCGGTAAAGGTATTGAGATGGCACGTGCCTTCAGTAAACGGTTAGGCAAGGGGGCACATCTGGCTGTATATGCTAATTTTGGAACGGCACAGGTAAAGTATCGCGACCACGAAATTGAGTTTGTCGGTGCCCGACGCGAATCATACACCCACGACTCAAGAAACCCCATTGTAGAGGACGGTACATTGGAAGATGACCAGAATCGACGCGACTTCACAATAAATGCAATGGCAATATGCCTTAACGGGGCACGTTTCGGCGAGTTGGTTGACCCATTTGATGGAGTGCTCGACCTTGAAGATCGTATAATACGTACCCCACTTGAACCCGGTATCACATTTTCGGACGATCCTCTGCGCATGATGCGTTGCATACGTTTTGCAACACAACTGAATTTCTATATAGAGGATGAGACATTCGATGCCTTGTGCAAGAACAAAGAGCGCATACGAATTATCTCACGCGAACGCATCAACGATGAGCTAAACAAGATTATGCTCTCGGCAACACCTTCAAAAGGATTCATAGAACTAGACCGTTGCGGATTGTTGGAAATAATCTTCCCACAACTCACAGCCATGCAGGGCGTAGAGGTGAAGAATGGCTTTGGACATAAGGAGATGTTCTACCACACACTTGAGGTTCTCGACAATGTAGCACTAAAGAGTGATGACTTGTGGTTGCGTTGGGCAGCACTTCTGCACGATATAGGCAAGCCACGTACAAAGCGTTGGGACCCTGTACTGAGATGGACATTCCATAACCACAATGCAGTGGGTGAAAAGATGGTTGCAAAAATCTTCAAAGAGTTCAAGATGCCATTGAACGAAAAGATGCGATATGTTGCAAAGCTCGTAGGACTTCATATGCGCCCCATAGTCATTGCCGACAACGAGGTTACCGACTCGGCTGTACGTCGTCTCCTGTTCGATGCAGGTGACGACATCGACGACTTGATGACACTGTGCGAGGCCGACATCACATCAAAGAACGAAGTGCGCAAAAAACGTTTCCTCAACAACTTCAAGATAGTTAGAGAAAAACTGAAAGACCTTGAAGAGAGAGACCGCATACGCAACTTCCAACCTCCTGTCGACGGAAAAGAGATTATGGAAATATTCAACCTGCCGCCATGCGACACCATAGGACGCTTGAAGAGCATGGTAAAGGATGCCATACTTGATGGAGTCATACCCAATGAACATGATGCAGCACTTTCATTTATAATGAAATGTGCAAAAGAGATGGGAATAGGATAACACTCATTTGCAACCGGGTTGCAAATGAACATCACTAAATTTGCATATTCCAAAACAAATACAAAATGAAAAGATACATCATAACACTTTGCCTATCGACATTCGTTTTGTGGGTAGCAGCACAACAACTCACCTACAAGCAATACATAAAGAATGTGACAGAGAACAATGCCGCACTTATAGCTCAGAACATGGACATAAGCATTGCACAAGCCACATTAAAGAGCAGCAAGGTATATAACGACCCTACCCTATCGGTGGAATATGGCAATAATGAAGATTGGAACAAGGATTTGGGACAGAGTTTTGCAGCCGAGCTTGGTAGAACCTTTACCTTTGGTGTACGTCGAGCAGGCATACGCCTGGCTCAAAAAGAGTTAGAGGCAACGACTGCTGTATTCAACAACTATGCCCGTAACCTTTATGCCGATGCAACGACTGCCTATCTACTGCATCTTCGTGCAAAAGCACTTCTTGAAATAGCAGCACAACGTGACACCTTCATGATAGAACTGGAGCAGAGTGATAGTATTCGTTTCCACAGGGGAGATATATCCAAAAGCGTATGGCTGGAGACACGATTAGCTGCCGGACTTACCCACAACGAGCGATTGTCGGCAGAGGCCGAATATACCAACACTCTATACAGTCTCGGATATTATATGGGTAGTTTCAAGAATATAGAACAATTATCTATTGAAGGTACACTCGAAGAGATAAAGAGTGAAATGAAAGGCATGGATTACTACATAGAAAAAGCCATAGCCAATAGAGCAGATATTGTTGCAGCGACAAGCAATGTAGAGATTGCCGAAGCTCAGAGAAAACTAAATCGGGCACAACGCAGGATAGACATACAACTATCGATTGGCGCTGAATACAATGATGCCGATCCCAAATTCACAAAAGTAAAGATTGGAGCAGCAATACCCATAAAAATTTCGAACTTCAATAAAGGTGCACGCATCAAGGAGCAGAGAATTATAGAACAACGCCAACAAGAACTTACAGAGCTACGCCTACAAGTACAAAGCGAAGTGATGCAGGCCTACAACGATTGCATCATTGCCGACAAACAGGTTGAGAATTTCAGGAACGGCATGGTAAACGAAACAGCCGAACTGCTAGAAGGTAAAAGGAAAGCATATCGTATGGGCGAAATTCCATTTGTGGAATTTATAGAAACTGAACGCAGTGACAATATGATGAACGAGGAGTACATCAACGCATTGTATAATAAAGCCCAAAGCATTGTAGAATTGCAACGTAGCACAGGAATAACAGAGTACAAGGAGTAGATTGATGGATAAGGAACAGATAACAAGGATATTGGAAGAGAATGGGATACGCCCAACAGCAGTGCGTATTTTAGTGGCACGTATACTTGTCAATGCCGAATCACCACTCTCACTTGCCGAGTTGGAGACCTCCCTAGACACCGCCCCTAAATCTACAATATTCCGCACTCTTAATCTCTTTCTACAACATCGCCTGGTACAAGGTATAGAGGATGGCAGCAACTCCCTGAAGTATGAGTTCTGCCACACTCAAGGCAACAACAAGTTCGACGACATGCACATACACTTCTATTGCGAAGAGTGCCAACATACATACTGCCTTAAAAATATACAGATTCCAACAATAGAACTCCCCGATGGCTATAGCATGAACTCTATAAATTATATGGTAAAAGGTATATGCAACAAATGTAACAGCGACAAACAGTAAGATGCAAACCGAAAAGCACCCCCTACAACCATTCCTGCCCGAGAATGCAAAAATCCTCATGCTGGGCAGTTTTCCTCCGCCAAAATCAAGGTGGTCGATGGATTTTTTCTACCCCAACTGGATAAAATAAAATATTACAAAGGTATTATATTTATCATAACTTTATTGGCCACAAAAATCGTTCAAAAATCCCACAAAAGAAATATAATGATATTTTAAAATTTTCTATATTTGCAATGCCACTTTGTCGTGTAATTCCTTAACTAGGATTAAGAAACTGTTAGAGTTATAACTTTGCCATGTCAATCTTTGCTTTAGATAAATTGATATATTTCACAAAACACACAACCACTGTGATATTTTTTTAGAAAGTTCAACAACGTAATTTCCCCAAGAACAACCCTCATGATAATGACTATTCTCAAAGACAAGAAGAAGATAGTTGCATTTATAATATGGTCTATCATATGCAGTCTTTTCATTTTCAAATATTCGTTTAGGATTTCACTTCCAATCGCAATATTAAATACTATCTTTTTCAATATAGTGTTATCTGCTATCTTATGGTTGTGTTCAAAGAAAAAATATTATTTTTCCAATACGACATGGTTATACACGCTCGGAGGTATTACTATATTTAGCATTTTTATCTTTCAGGTTTTTCCTGTACAAAGCATAAGAGTCGACCGTTGGGAAATGATACAGATTTTTTGGGATTCTGTACACCAAGGAATATACCCATATGCAGTACATAGTCCTGCAGGAAATTACCCAGGACCTATGCCTGTATATTTCTTATTATCATACCCCTTCTATTTGATACAGGAAATTGGTTGGATGAGTATCCTTGCCATGTGGCTTTTATATCTTTATATAAAGAATAGAAGGCTTACTAAAGAGAATAATACATTCATTTTCATAATTTTTATTTCATCAATAACAATATACTATGAAATATTTACACGAAGTACAATACTGTTTAATTCTATAATATTCCTACTATACTTCCTTAATCTGGGCAATATAGAAAAACAATCAAAACCCAAATTCTATGCATATGCAATACTTGGAGGAATAATATTTTCAACAAGAAACATATTCATTATTCCCATGATCTTATGGGGCATGAAAGTAATTCTCACAAAGCAAATGAACCTTTTGAAATTCACAACTTGGTGTTTATGCTTTTTATTCTCGTTTGCAATCACGTTCCTGCCGTTCATTGCATTTGACCCTATTTTATTCTTGCAATATAACCCGTTCATAACTCAAGGGGAAATGCTTATTCCTTTTACGCACATTATAGTATTCATTACTGTCACTTTCTTGATACCAATAATCTTGGGAAGACAGTTTGATGTTATATTCTTAACAGTACTACTACTTTTTGCAATAATTTCGCATCATGTCGTTTATTCAATATCAAATATTGGAATAGAAGCATTCTTGTACTGTGGTGCAGACATCTCATATTACATTTTTTGTTTCCCTTTTATCTTTGAAATATTAATACGCAGAGAATATGATCAAAAACAAAACAATTACAGTTGTCATGCCAGCCTACAATGCTGAAAGCACTTTAGAAAGGACATTTAACGAAATTCCATTTGACATTGTAGACCATGTAGTAATCGTTGATGACAAAAGTTCCGATTCAACTGTAAAAATAGCACATAAGCTTGGAATAAAGCATATAATCATCCATGACAAAAACAAAGGTTATGGTGGCAACCAAAAAAGTTGTTATAATAAAGCTTTGAATCTTGGGTCAGACATAATAATAATGCTACACCCCGATTACCAATATACACCTCAATTGATACATTCTATGGCATACCTTATTGCCAACAATGTTTATAAAGTTGTTTTTGGCTCACGAATCTTGGGCAAGGGCGCGCTTAAGGGCGGAATGCCTATGTATAAATATATAAGCAACAGAATTCTGACTCTGTTCCAGAACATTTTGATGAATAATCACCTTGCAGAATATCATACAGGATACAGAGCTTTCTCATCGGAAGTTCTCAAAAGTGTGAATTATGAAAAATGTTCAAACGGATTCGTATTTGACAATCAGATTATTGCGCAAATATGTAATAAGGGTTATGAAATAGCCGAGATAACTTGCCCTACGAAATATTTTCCAGAGGCTTCATCTATAAAGATAAAGAATAGTATCATCTATGGGTTGGGAGTTTTAGGAGTATCGTTAAATTATTTCTTCCATAAAATAGGTTTGAAGAAATACAGAATATTGTGTGACTGAAAACTAATCCATAAGCAACATATCAACATTATGAATACATTGTCTGCTGTATTGTTATTTAGCACACATTTTCGCCAATGATAAAAGGTAAAACAATATTCTGACAATACTGCACAAGCAATATTTTCATGTTCATGTCCACCGAAAAGCACCCCCTACAACCATTCCTGCCCGAGAATGCAAAAATCCTCATGCTGGGCAGTTTTCCTCCGCCAAAATCAAGGTGGTCGATGGATTTTTTCTACCCCAACTGGATAAATGACATGTGGAGAATATTGGGGAGTCTGTTTTTCGGGGACAAGCATCACTTTGAGTTACAAGGCAGAAAGCAATTCCATAAAAAGGCGATAGCAGAATTTTGCATAGAGAAAGGTATAGCACTATACGACACCGCAAGTGAAGTTCGTCGTCTTAAAGAGAATGCCTCCGACAAGTTCCTTGAGGTTGTAACCCCTACAGATATCGAGACGTTGCTTGCAAAAATACCGCATTGCCGGGCAATTGTGACAACAGGACAAAAGGCCACCGACACCATAGTGTTAACCCTCGGCTGTAAAGAACCGGCAATAGGCAGTTACGAGACGACAAAGATTAACGGACAAGAGATACGTTTCTGGCGTATGCCATCCTCCTCACGTGCATATCCGTTGCCGCTTGAAAAAAAAGCAGAATTTTACAGAACCATGTTGACTGATGAAAGAATCCTATAATCTATTGTCAAATAGAAAATCTGTTTCATATATCTGCCATCAGACAACAAGGTAAAACTACTGCTATTCACCACTTCTCCAAGATGATTTACAGCAACCGCTCTTATGTAACCGACTACAGAATAAGAGGCATCCTGCATCAAGTACTCTTTAACAATTGTGTTTTGAGTATTAGAATCTGCAGCATTTGCAATACAAACTGTTCCCAACAAGATGGATAAAACGCAAAATGGAATAATTCTTGTTTTTATAATTTTTTAATATAATAAATAACTTCTCACTTGCATATATAGAATTTTTCTACTTTTGCAAAAACATACATGTAAAATCCAACAATTTAGAATAAAACCAATATATAATGAAAACAATTAAACTTCTATTCACCGTGTTACTATTGCTATGCGCAACAGTAGCTACAGCCTACGACTTTAACTCACAAGGTATTTATTACAACATTTCATCGGATAAGACCGTAGAGGTAACTAATCACGATTTCGAATATACGGGAATTGTAAGAATTCCCTCGAGTGTCACTTACAATGGAACAGTTTACAGCGTAACAAGCATTGGAGATGCGGCGTTCCAATTTTGCTTCGGACTTACAAGCATTGAAATCCCCAACAGCGTAACAAGCATTGGAGATTATGCGTTCCAATTTTGCTTCGGACTTACAAGCATTGAAATCCCCAACAGCATAACAAGCATTGGAGATTATGCGTTCGTTGGATGCACCGGACTTACAAGCATTGAAATCCCCAACAGCGTAACAAGCATTGGAAATAGGGCGTTCGCTGAATGTATTTAGAAGCCCCAAACAACCAAAACTATTCAGAAACAACCAAATATAAACCTTTAATTATCAGTGCATTCTAAAATTTAACACTTTCAGGCTGCTTTTTGATGGTTCCCAAATTTCCACATATTTTTGATACATATTTCTGACGTGGAGAAT
>JAFWBM010000030.1 GCA_017507105.1 Bacteroidaceae bacterium | reverse complement strand
ATATTTGAGTAAACCTCGAATATAATCTTCACTCGCTGTAAAAAAAATTAAAGCAAGCTTTATTTTTCTTGCTCGTTTGTGGCTATATTTGAGTAAACCTCGAATATAATCTTCACTCGCTGTAAAAAAATTAAAGCAAGCTTTATTTTTCTTGCTCGTTTGTGGCTATATTTGCGATAAATCGCGAATATAGCCAGCACTCGCTGCGAAATGTTAAAGCAAACTTTGTCTATCTCGCTCCTTTGTTGTTATATTTGCCAAGTATAATAACTAATGTAATATGAAAATAAATTCTTTTCTCATACTTCTATTTGCTGTTTTCCTATTTGTCGGCCTTAATGCTCAAGAGAAAAAGAAGGTAGCATGCATTGGAAACAGTGTGACATATGGTTATACTCATGAGAATCCTGTTGAGACATCTTACCCCTCTCGTCTGCAACAACTGTTGGGCGATGATTACGAGGTTCGTAATTTTGGACATTCGGGTGCGACTCTGCTGAGTAAGGGACATCGCCCTTATATACAACAAAAGGCTTATACAGATGCGTTGGCCTTTGCTCCCGACATGGCTATTATTCATCTCGGTCTGAATGATACCGACCCTCGTAATTGGCCTAATTTTCGAGATGAGTTTGTAGGCGACTATCTTGCACTTATTGACACTCTGCGTGCCATTAATCCCAAAGTGAAGATATGGATTTGTCGCATGACCCCAATCTTTAATCATCATCCACGTTTTAAGTCGGGTACAAGGGATTGGTATTGGCAAATTCAGCACTCCATAGAGCATCAAGTGTTGCAGCTTGCTGCACCACAACTGCAAGATGCTACGGAATGCCGCGATAAGTTACCACAGGTGCAGCTGATTGATTTGCAGGCGCCGCTTTATAATCGTCCCGATCTGTTCCACGACTACCTGCATCCCAATCCACAAGGGGCACTGATAATTGCAAATACGGTATACTCGGCTATAACAGGTGACTATGGAGGTCTTTCTCTCCCTGCAATATATACCGATAACATGGTGATACAGCGTGGTAAGTACTTTACCGTTTGTGGAAAGGCTAATGCCTGTGCCAAGGTTAAGGTGCGTTTGGGAAAACAGAAACGTACAGAGTATGCAGCTGCCGATGGAACATGGCGCTGTTCATTTAATCCTATGGAGGCAGATGGCAAGAGCTATACGTTGACTGTGGAGAGCGAGGGGGAGACTTTGGAGTTCAAAAATATAGTAGTTGGCGAGGTGTGGTTGTGTTCGGGGCAATCAAATATGGCGTGGATGCTAAAAGATACAAATGGTGCAAGCGCGCATATAAATAGTGCCTCGTTGAAATCTTTGCGTATATACGACATGAAACCTCGTGTATTTACCGATAACTATTCCTGGCCCGATGAAGAACTTGTGAATTTGAACGAGCATAATCATTTCAAACCGACTGCGTGGGAGTTGCCTACAGAAGAAAATATAGCCCATTTTTCGGCTGTCGCATACCATTTCGGCGCGATGCTTGCCGACTCACTAAATGTGCCGGTCGGACTGATATGTAATGCTGTAGGTGGTGCTCCTGCCGAATCTTTTATAGACCGTAAGACCTTGGAGTTTGATCCTATACTTGTGGATATTCTATATCATTGGCGCAATAATGATATGATACAAGGTTGGGTAAGGGAACGGGCATCCAAGAATATAGAACGTGGCAAGAATCCACTACAGCGTCATCCTTACGAGCCGGCATATCTTTTCGAGACGGCAATAGAGCCTCTTACTTGCTATCCTTTGAGAGGTTTCATATGGTATCAAGGGGAGTCCAATGCACATAATGTGGAACTTTACAATCATATATTCCCAGTTCTGGTGGATAGTTGGCGTCATGCGTGGAATAAAGACGGTGTTGCCGATGAGGGGTTACCGTTCTGTTTTGTGCAGTTGTCAAGCATAAATCGTCCCTCTTGGCCCCATTTCCGAGATATCCAGCGCCTACATTCGTATACAGTTCCCAATTGCTATATGGCAGTGTCGAGTGACAAGGGGGACCCTACCGATGTGCATCCAAGAGATAAACAACCGGTGGGTGAACGTCTTGCACGTCAGGCGCTGCATAATGTATATAGGTATGAACACATTGTGCCTGCAGGTCCGTTGCCTGTAAGTGCGAAGAGTGTGAATGGGGCTGTTTATGTTACATTCGAAAATGGAATAGGTATTCATGCTGCAGGTGGTGATAAGATAGAGACTTTTGAAATAGCATCGGATATAGGTACATATTATCCTGCTGATGAGGTGATAATTGAGGGGAATACAATAATTCTGCGCTCCAAGATGATAGATACTCCATTGCGTGTGCGGTATGCATGGCAGCCATATACAACAGCAAATATGGTTAATGCAGAGGGGCTGCCGGCAAGTACATTCCAATTAGAACTGGATTCGGAAACAGGCGAGTGGAGTTTAGTGCAAAAAACATTATAAAATTATACTACTATGAGGAAAAGTTCTATTACAATTTTGCTTGCGTTGTGTGCAATGCCTCTCTTTGCCCAAATATCGGTAAAGTGGGGAACTATTGATACTCGCTATCCTGTTGAGAAAGACGCAAATATTAAGACTGTTTCGGTTAATAGTGCAACGGCATGGCGCGGTGAACGTGTTAATTTTCAGTTGCTGGTTACTAATGGTGCGTCTGATATGCAGGTGCACTATACATTCAGCGATCTTAAGTGTGGAAAGAGTATTATTCCCGCTGCTAATGTGGTGGGTGGCTTTGTACAACCGGTTATAACAGATAAGTTTACAGGATGCGGCCTTCACGATGTAGAGGCTAACGGGTGCAACCTATCTGCAGATCGTATAACAAATGATGCGACAACTTTGCTTGATGCCAATACATCACGTGGACTTTGGCTTACAGTGCAGGTGCCTGCTGATATTAAGCCCGGCTCATATACAGGAAGTGTAACAGTTACTGCAGCCGGAAAGAGTATAAAGCGCAATTACACTATAAAGGTGCTGAGCCGAACATTGCCTGAACCATCACAATGGCGTTTCCATCTCGATTTCTGGCAGAATCCATATGCGGTAGCCCGTGTGCATAATGTGGAACTTTGGTCACCTAAGCATTTTGAGCTTCTTCGTCCCTATATGCAGAAATTGGCATCAGCTGGACAGAAAGTTATTACTGCAACACTAACTCATAAACCCTGGAACGGACAGACGTACGATGCATTCGGTAGCATGGTGACATGGGTGCGCAAGGCTGATGGTACATGGTGGTACGACTTTACCATTTTTGACAAATGGGTCGAGTTTATGATGGACTGCGGTATAGATAAAGAGATAACATGTTTCTCTATGATTCCATGGAGATTGGCCTTCCGTTATTACGATCAGGCGACCGATTCGCACAAAGAGATGAATTGTGCCCCCGGTGAAGATGCATATGCCGAATTCTGGGGGGGCATGCTGAAGGAGTTTGCTGCACATCTTAAGGAGAAAGGGTGGTTCGAAAAGACATATATATCAATGGATGAACGTAGTCTGGAGCAGATGCAGGCTGCAATAAAGGTTATCAAGGACTATGCTCCCGGTATGAAAATATCGATGGCTGGATTGTACCATCCAGAAATAGAGGCTGATATTACTGATTACTGTCTTGATATAGAGACATATAAATCATATACTCCGGAACTTATTGCACGTCGTCGCAGCGAAGGTAAGATCTCTACCTATTATACATGCTGTTCGGCCGAGTATCCCAATTTGTTTACCTTTACAGACCCGGCAGATGCAGAGTTTATTGCTCTTGAGGCGCTGGCAAGAGACTTGGATGGTTATTTGCGATGGGCATATAACAGTTGGACTGTTGAGCCGGAGAAGGATTCTCGTTTTACAGCATGGCCGGCGGGAGATACTTATGTAATATATCCTTACAGTGTAAGTTCTATACGTTGGGAACGTCTGGTACAGGGTATACAGCAGTTCGAGAAATACAAGATTCTTATGGACGAGGCGAATAGCCGAGGTGATAAGTCAAAGGTTAAACGTCTTGAGAATATACTTAAGAGGGTTGATATAACAAGGATTGCCAATGAGAGCGAGAAGATGACAAAGGATTTTCGTGATGCATTGAACAGACTATAAAATATTGATTATTATTAAAGCGAATCGCAGAAATAGTTTCTGCGATTCGCTTTAATATGTAGGTTTAATATGAAATATTTTGTAGTAAAGAAATATACTTATTCCTACTTTTATTATCTTCGCGAGAGATAAATTCCAATTAAAATGAGAAAATATACGGTTCTTTTCATATTACTTACGTTTTCGCTAACTCTCTTTGCCCAAGGAAAGGTCTATTCGGTTGAGGATGTTCCGTTGGTGCATCTTAAGAATGCCAGGCGTTATGTTTGCAATCCCGATAAAATACTTTCGCAGGCGTCAGTCTCCATTATAGATTCTCTATTTTATAAATTGGAGGAGAAGACAGGCATACAGACTGTAGTAGCAGTGCTAGGCTCTATCAAAGGTGGCGATTGTTTCGACTTTGCTCACCGTTTGGGAGAGAAAAACGGGGTGGGGCAGAAACAGCGTGATAACGGTCTCGTCATATTACTTTCAACTGAGGAGCGTTGTATTCAGTTTGCTACAGGATATGGACTCGAAGGTGTGTTGCCAGATGCCATTTGTAAACGTATACAACAGAAGTATATGGTTGAACATTTTGCAGCCGGCGATTGGGATCGGGGAATGGTCGAGGGTATGCGTGCCCTATGTGCCCGTCTTGATGGCTCAATGGAGAATGTTGATGATGATGAGGATGATGATGATGCATTTATCATATTTGTTGTGTGCGCGGTGGTAACCTTGTTGTTGGTTGTTGCCGTTGCGTTTGGAGTGTGGTGGCATGGCCGTTGTCCCAATTGCAAGAAACGTAATATTATAAGGGTGAGTGAACGTGTGCTGTCGCGTGCTAACGGATATATAGTCAGTGAGATAACCTATCGTTGCAAAGATTGTGGTCACATATATTGTAGGAAAATTACATCTATAGATCCATCATATAAAGGTCCACAAGGTGGTGGTGGAATCTATGTAGGCGGAGGAAGTCGCAGTGGTGGCGGTTTCAGCGGTGGTAGTTTCGGCGGCGGTCATTTCGGTGGCGGAGGTGCCGGTAGCCGTTTTTAGTTTTAATTATCAATAGAAATTAAAAATATTATATTATGAAAAAAAGTACAATTGTAATTCTCGTTGTTTTGGCATTGCTGCTTGTGTGGGGTGTATCAGCATATAACGGATTGGTGAAGAAGGATGAGGCTGTAAGTACAGCATGGAGTAATGTCGAAAATCAGTATCAGCGTCGTGCCGATCTTATTCCTAATCTGGTAAATACAGTTAAAGGTTATGCCGCTCATGAGAACGAAACCTTGATGGCTGTTACCGAGGCGCGTTCACAGGCAACACAGATAAAGTTAGATGCCGAGAACCTTACGCCCGAGAAACTACAGCAGTATCAACAGGCACAAGGTGCTGTCGGTGCCGCGCTTAGTCGTCTGTTGGCCGTGAGTGAGGCCTATCCCGAGCTGAAGGCAAATGAGAACTTCCGCGAGCTGCAGGCACAGTTAGAAGGTACCGAGAATCGTATAAGTGTTGAACGTAGGAACTTCAATGAGATATCAAAGTCGTATAATACTGCTATACGCACATTCCCACGCAATATACTTGCCGGGATGTTTGGTTTCGAGAAACGTCCATACTTCGAGGCGGAGGAGAGTAGCAAGGCTGTCCCCGAGGTTAAATTCTGAACAATAGATATCTCTTGAACTAGAGATTATCTTACTCTAATAATAGAAATGTGATTGATTTTTCCTAAATTTGCACTTTAGGGATTATCAATCACTTTTTTAATAAATATAGATATGAATATTACATCAACAATAAAGTATATTGGTGTTCAAGATACCACTATTGACCTGTTCGAAGGACAGTACGAAGTTCCCAATGGAATCTCGTATAATTCGTATCTTATAATGGACGAGAAAATTGCCATAATAGATACTGCTGATGCAAGGAAAGGAGAGGAGTGGTGGAGTCTGTTGCTTGCGGCTCTTGATGGTCGCCAGCCCGATTATCTTGTTGCACTTCACATGGAACCAGATCACTCGTCGCTTATAGCTGATGTGCTAGAGCGCTTTCCCGGATTGAAGATAGTTACGTCGGCTATTGCTGCAAGGATGTTACCGCAGTTTTTCGATGGGTGTGACTTTGCAGGGCGTGTAGTGGCAGTAAAGGAGGGCGATAAACTTTCCCTTGGTGATAGAGAACTCGCTTTTATAGCTGCGCCTATGGTGCATTGGCCCGAGGTCATGGTCTGTTTTGACGAGAAAGAACGTGTGCTATTCTCGGCAGATGCCTTTGGTAAGTTTGGTTCAATTACTCATGATGAACCTTGGGAGGATGAAGCAAGACGTTACTACCTTAATATTTGCGGAAAGTATGGCATGCAGGTACAAACCTTATTGAAAAAGGCTGCAACATTACCCATAGAAATAATATGCCCCTTGCATGGCCCGATACTGAAAGAGAATCTTTATCATTATATCGGATTGTATGATATATGGAGCAGTTATCGTCCCGAGACTGAAGGTGTGCTTGTGGCTTATGCTTCTATATATGGCGGAACTGCGGCTGCGGCTCTTCTGCTTGCCGATGAGTTGCGTGAGCGTGGTGTTGAGGTTATTGCTGTAGACCTTGCTCGTTGTGATATGTCACAAGCCTTGGCCGACGCTTTTCGTATGAGTAAAGTTGCTTTGTGTGCTTCTTCGTACGATGCAGGAGTATTTCCACCTATGTATCATTTCCTACATCATCTTAAGATTAAAAACTTCCAGAAACGTACTGTAGCTTTGATAGAGAATGGCTCATGGGCACCTACAGCTGCAAAAACCATGCGCTCTGTACTAGATGAGATGAAGGATATAAATATTCTTGAGCCGGTTGTGACTATAAAATCACGAATGAAAGAGGCTGATGTTGTAGCAATAGAGGCTCTTGCCGAACAGCTTGCTACAGTATGATATAGCATAGAGATAGATTGTATTTTATTATGACCTCTGAAAGTTAGAGAAAAACTTTCGGAGGTCATATCTTTTTTTACTTTTGGGGTTCACTCTATTCTGCTTTTGGGTCATTCACATATAAAACCTTGAATGTATATCTTAGTATTTATAGGCCTCTGATTCACTTTTCTATCATTCTATTTTTTATATACTCATAGGCAAGATGGCACTCGCGGCATTTGTGCTTGTCGCAGTAATTCTTCTGCAATTGTATGATAGCTTGTGAGTCGGCTGCACATTTTACATTGAAACCTTTTTGTGTCCAACGGCGTATGATGCTGTTCTCTTCGCTATTAAGTGTATACATGAAGTCTTCTGCCTTACTGCATAACTCTTTGTCACATCTGTGTTTACCATATGTGTACATAATGGGTATAATGGTGTTTATTATCAGCAAGTCGAGTTGCGAATTGCGTAGTGGTGGAGTGCCGATGGTCTCTGTTCCTCCGAAGTGCATATGCGTGCGCCAATAACCTTGTGCTTGTGTTTGTAGTAAAGAGCGTATCTCATTGGTAGTGTTGCATGTCGCTATTGCCGACATTGATAGCTTGCCGTCGTGATAGAGTGAGGCTATGCGTGCTATGCGAATGTGCGGTGTACTATTTCCGCATTTCCAGATGTTCCAGTCTGTTTGGTGAAGATTGAACTTTGAAGAGAGAAATTTGTATTCCCGTATCAGGTCATTATAGTATCTCTCTTCTATGGCGAATTGTCTGTAATATGCAGGGATGCTCTCCGGTTCCAACAGACCTGCTTGCCCGAAGAATATAGCTTCAATCTGTCCGATGTTGTCGCGATGCTTGCCTAGAGCATTGAAATTCAAAGTGGCCCCCCACGTCTCGAAAGCCTCACCTTGTATGCCGAACCCGAAGTTGCGTATAAGAAGTTTGAAAAGTGTCTCGTCCCATCTCTTGTCACATTTTTCGAATATATGTTTGATATAGCCTGCTTTATCTTCTATGCGTTCTACAAGAAGACGTGACATGAAAGAACGTTGGTTTATACTATCTATCTTGTGTATTGATGCTGTACACTTCTCTTCTCTTATCCCTTTCATAATACTCCTGCAACCTTCGACAATCTCTTCAGGGATAGATATCAGGAATCTGTAATGTTCATCTTCTCTTTTTATATAGGGTACGAATGTAATCTGCATACTATAGCCACATTGTTTTCCTTTACAGATATTATGCACTATAATCTCTCCTATATATAGTTCATTGCCGAACTTTACTTTTGCATTGCGGTAGCAACTTTCGCTTTTCATGTCTTGCTCGCCTGCATATATTATGTGTGCAGGCGAGCGGTCTGTCGTATATATTGTCTTAGGGAATAGTCTGTTCTCCCAAACGTATTGAGTGATGGCGCGCATTTCTTTTTTTTGATGATAAAATAATAGTAACGGTGTCAAAAGCAAGTTCTTGACACCGTTTTTTAATATTTATTCACATATGTGTGCTGCTTTTACCGTTTCTTCTCTGTTGGGTAGCTTATGCGTGTATGGTATATAGACTTAAGTCTCTCCTTAAAGGTTGACTTAATAATCTCGATATCCTGGAATGTTATAGGACTTTCACTCAATTCTCCTTCGTTTAGCTTTGCTGTTACAATTTTCTCTACAAGTCCGTCTATGTTCTCGGCTGTGTACTCCGATATACTGTGTGATGCAGCTTCTACAGAATCGGCCAGCATAAGCACTGCCTGCTCCTTTGTAGAGGGTTTGGGACCGGGGTATGTAAAGATACTCTCATCGAACTCTTCATCAGGATGATTGTTCTTGTAAGTTATGTAGAAATATCCGGTCTTAGACTTTCCGTGATGGGTAGAGATGAAATTCTTTATTGAGCGTGGCAGATGATGTTTGTCGGCAAGTGCCAAACCGTCAGTGACATGCTTAATGATTATTCTTGCACTCTCCTCGGGTGAAAGCTGATTATGTGGATTTATGCCTCCACTCTGGTTTTCTGTAAAGTATATGGGATTGAGAGTCTTGCCAATGTCATGGAATAGTGCTCCTGTTCTTACCTCCAGACTATTCGCACCAATGTTGCGTGCGGCATCTGCAGCTAGATTACTTACCTGCATGGAGTGCTGGAATGTGCCTGGCGCATCTTGCGAGAGTTTGCGCAATAGTTCACTGTTTATATTGGATATCTCTATCAATGTAACGTTCGAAACAAAGCCGAACAGTTTTTCCACAATAAACATCAGAGGATATGCAAAGAGCAGAAGTATTGCGTTTATCGTAAAATAGATGTACATTACGAAGTTGATCTTCTTGATATCGTTCTCTACTATCACTTCGTAACATAGATAGGAAAGCGCATAGGTCAGGAATACGAATAATACGCAACGGAACATTTGTGAACGTGATGATAGCTCTCTAAGTGATAGCATGGCTACAAACCCTGCAGGAATCTGCATCAATACAAACTCGTATGGTGAGTTAAGCATTATTGAACAGGTGATGATGCATATGGTATGTGCGACAAATGCAGTGCGGCTGCTTGTGAATAGACTCAGCAACATAGGTGTGATAGCAAAAGGTATCATGGCTACGTTGCCCATGCGCATCTGCATCATCAGTCCTACTATAATGGGGAATGTGGTGCAGAGCAACATAACAAGCAGGAAACGGTTGGTACTGTTAGCAACTTCGTTTGCATATATGTATATGTAGGCAAGTAGAAGCGAAAAACATATTGTGACAAACATTATCTGTCCGATCAGAATAAGTGTAGTCTTGCTTTCGCTGTTGGTTCTCTTGTCTAGTTCGTAGTTGTATGACTTAAGAATCTGGTATGTCTTGTAATCGACAATTTCGCCTCTGCTTATTATCTTTTGTCCTTTTTGTACAATTCCGTCGCTAGTGGAGAGTGCGTCAAGTTCCTGTTGCAGAGAGTTCTCTGATAAGGCGGAGTCGTATTTTATATTTGGAATTATGAACTCTTCAAGTCTTAGGCTGTTAATCACTTCTCGTGGCAAAGTGTCACCTTTAGTCAGCATGATATATGCGTCTGTTGTCTTAAACAGCCTTTTTACTGGTTCGGTGGTGGAAATATTACCTATTATCAGTTTTATATTCTTGTCTATGTTTTTCTTGGCAATTTCAAGATCCTCGCTTGATACGATTCCATGTTTATAAATCTCCTTTAGTCTTCTACGGTATTCGGTGTAGTTCTCTTGGGGAATAGTGTATATGCTGCCATGAAATCTGTTGCGCAACATCGCAAGTGACTTGTCTACAACTGTTGTGTCTTTTACAAAATATGGAGTAAAATGCCTGCGTATGCTGTCTTGCTGCGCTTTTATCTGTTCGTTACTTTTATATATGGGAAAATCGAAGTTGGCCATAAGCTGTCCATAGCTCCATGGGGTGTTTATGTCGAATTGATAATTAAACACCTTGTCGCGAGGCATGAAATATACAACCAAGGCTATACAAAGTATACTTGTCAGTATCTGATGCGTTGTGCGGAATTTCTTTCCAAAGAACCCCTTTATTCTTTTTTTCATATACTTTTCTTGAAAATAAGATAAATAATTCTCAAATGTAGTAAAAACTTTTAAATATAAAATATTTTATCTGTTAAACAAATATAGGGTACACACAAATATATATCTTTTGTTGTTTTTTAATTTTTTATATTATCTTTGTAGCGTTTAATTGTTAAATATAGGGTAGTGTGCCCTATTGTATGCCGATGAATTGTAAAAAACGTTAATTTGCAGTTCCTGATAGTCGGAATGTATAATTTGAATTTGATTGTTTATGGCAGATAGAAGAGTAAGGGTGCGTTTTGCCCCCAGTCCCACAGGTCCTTTGCATATCGGCGGTGTGAGAACCGCTCTGTATAATTATCTTTTTGCTCGTCAGCATGGCGGTGACCTAATATTTCGTATCGAGGATACCGACTCAAATCGCTTTGTAGAGGGCGCTGAGGATTATATCCTTGAGTCGTTCCGATGGTTGGGGATTGAGTTTGATGAAGGTGTTACTTT
This sequence comes from Bacteroidaceae bacterium, assembly GCA_017507105.1. Taxonomy (GTDB): domain Bacteria; phylum Bacteroidota; class Bacteroidia; order Bacteroidales; family Bacteroidaceae; genus HGM04593. The sequence goes on along the minus strand of JAFWBM010000030.1, from coordinate 6,333 downwards.
CGGAGGTAACTGTGGTCCATATCGTCAGTCGGAGCGTAGGGATATCTACAAGAAATATGTAGATGTGTTATTGGAAAAAGGTAAGGCTTATATGGCTTTCGATACACCCGAGGAACTTGATAAGAAACGTGCTGAAATAGATAATTTCCAATATGATGCATCTACACGTCTTAGTATGCGCAACTCCTTGTCATTGTCTGAATCAGAGGTAAAGCAACTGCTGGAGAGTGGTCATCAGTATGTTGTACGTTTCAAGGTGGAACCAGGCGAGAAGGTTGTGGTTAATGACCTGATTCGCGGTGTCGTTACAATTGATTCATCTATTCTTGACGATAAAGTTCTATATAAATCGGCCGATCAGTTGCCTACCTATCATCTTGCAAACATTGTGGACGATCATCTCATGGATGTGTCTCATGTGATACGTGGTGAGGAGTGGTTGCCGTCGGCTCCGTTGCACGTCCTTTTGTATCGTGCTTTCGGCTGGGAGGATACAATGCCACAGTTCGCTCATCTTTCACTATTGCTTAAGCCCGAAGGAAACGGTAAGTTGAGCAAGCGCGATGGCGACCGTCTTGGTTTCCCTGTTTTCCCTCTTGAGTGGCACGACCCTAAGAGCGGTGCTGTATCTTCGGGATTCCGCGAGTCGGATTATCTTCCTGAGGCTGTTATCAACTTCCTCGCATTATTGGGATGGAATCCCGGTGATGATGTGGAACTTATGTCGATGGAAGATCTTATTGCTAAGTTCGATCTTGCAAAGTGCAGCAAGGCGGGCGCTCGTTTCGATTACAAGAAGATGATATGGTTCAATCATGAGTATATTCTTCGTAAATCAGATAAGGAGATTGCGGAAATCTTTATGCCTGTAGTGAAATCGCATGGCATAGAGGCTGATATGGAATTACTTGAGAAAATTGTTTCCCTGATGAAGGGACGTGTAAACTTCGTTCACGAGTTATGGGATGCATGCAGTTTCTATTTTATAGCTCCAGTCGAGTATGATGAAAAGACTGTTAAGAAACGCTGGAAAAGCGATTCGGCTCAGAAAATGGGTGAGCTTGCTGCACTGCTCGAGAGTCTTGACGATTTTTCTATTGAGAATCAGGATAAGGCTGTCCATGCATGGATCGAGGAGAAGGGTTATGGAATGGGCGAGATAATGAATGCTTTTCGTTTGGCACTTGTAGGCGAAGGTAAAGGTCCACAGATGTTCGATATTTCGGGACTTATAGGGAAGGAAGAGACTCTTTCCCGTCTCAATAGGGCTATCTCTGTTTTAGGATAATGTTATGTACACTTTAGGAATATACATATATATAGCATTTGTAAAGTTAGCCGCCCTGTTTGGGCATAAAAAAGCTAAGTTGATGCTTGCAGGTCAAAAAGAGACCTTTGCAAAGTTGAGGTCGCAGATGCAGGAGGGCAAGGAGTATCTTTGGTTTCATGTCTCATCGCTAGGTGAGTTTGAGCAGGGGCGTCCATTGATGGAATGGATACGTGCCAACCGTCCTGAGTTGGGAATTGTTCTTACATTCTTCTCGCCTTCAGGATATGAGTCGGCAAAAAAATATCAGTATGCCGATATAATATGTTATCTGCCCTTCGATACGGCCCTTAACGCTAAGCGTTTTGTCTCTATTTTAAGACCCAAAATGGCTTTCTTTGTAAAATACGAGTTCTGGATGAATTACCTTCAGGCTCTGAATAGAGCAGCGGTGCCTACATATAGTATATCATCTATATTCCGTCAGGGACAGGCCTTTTTCCGTCCTTGGGGATTATTCTATCGCAGGGCTTTACGCTGTTTTAAGCATCTGTATGTGCAGAATGAAGAGTCGAAGTCTCTATTGGCTACAATAGGAATTGATAATGTGACAGTTGTCGGGGATACCCGTTTTGATAGAGTTGCTAAGATACAGGAACTTGCTCGTCAGTTACCCTTGGTAGAGGCATTTGTAGAAGGTGGGCGCCCTGTGTTTGTGGCCGGAAGCTCATGGGGCGCTGATGAAGATGTGTATCTTCCCTATTTTAACGAGCATCAGGGTTGGAAACTCATTATAGCTTCGCATGAGGTGAATGAAGATCGCGTCAAGAATATCACTCAGCATGTCAAAGGTGCGTGCGTGAGGTACACAAAAGCTACAATTGACGAGGTGCGTGCAGCTGATTGCCTTATTATAGACTGTTTCGGATTGTTGTCCTCGATATATCGCTATGGTAATGTGGCTTACGTTGGTGGAGGTTTCGGAGTCGGTATTCACAATATATTGGAGGCTGCAGTGTATGGTATGCCTGTCTTCTTTGGCCCTAATAATGCCAAGTTTCAGGAAGCTCAGCATCTGAAAGCGTGCGGTGGTGGTTTGGAGATTGATAGTGCCGAATCGTTTGCTCGCAAGATGGCGGCTTTTGATGCAAACACTCAGTCATTGCAGATGGCTGGTAAGGCTGCGGGTGACTATGTCCACAGCAATTCCGGCGCATCGAAGAAGATACTTGATGACTTGAAAATATAAGTATGTAATCAAATAATGTTAATAGTGGGTGAGAGTATTCGATTTTTTGTACATTTGCCCAAATAGTTAGGAATATTAGTTTTAACCTTTAAAATATAATAGTATGCAGTTTTTAACAGATGAGAAATTGGTGATTGTCGGTGCAGCCGGTATGATTGGTTCAAATATGGCACAGTCGGCACTGATGATGGGTTTGACTACAAACCTTTGTCTTTATGATGTATTTTCACCCGAAGGCGTTGCAGAGGAGATGCGTCAAAGCGGTTTCGACGAGGTAAATATTACAGCGACAACAGATGTTGCTGAGGCTTTCAAAGATGCAAAGTATATCATCTCTTCAGGTGGTGCTCCCCGTAAAGAGGGTATGACACGTGAGGACTTGTTGGCTGGTAACTGTAAAATTGCCGAGGAGTTGGGTAAGAATATTAAGACATATTGTCCCGATGTGAAGCATGTGGTAATCATCTTTAACCCGGCCGATTTGACTGGTTTGGTTACATTGCTGTATTCAGGTTTGAAACCCGGTCAGGTAACAACACTTGCCGGTCTTGACTCTACACGCTTGCAGAGTGCATTGGCTAAGAAGTTTGGTGTTAAGCAGAACGAGGTAACAGGTTGTGCAACATACGGTGGTCATGGCGAGCAGATGGCAGTATTCGGTAGTGCTGTGAAGATAGCAGGTAAGCCCCTTACAGATCTTATTGGTACAGAGGAGTTCCCCGAGGCTGAGTGGGAGCAGATGAAGAAGGATGTTACTCAGGGTGGTGCAGCTATCATTAAGTTGCGTGGTCGTTCATCTTTCCAGAGCCCCTCTTATCTCTCAGTAGAGATGATACGTTCGGTTATGGGCGGCGAGAAGTTCCGTTATCCCGCAGGTACATATGTTTCTAACGAGAAATATAACCATATTATGATGGCTATGGATACAGTCCTTGATGCTAATGGCTGTTCATACAAAATGCCCGTTGGTACAGAAGAGGAGATTGCTAAACTTGACGCAAGCTACGAGCACCTTTGCAAAATGCGCGATGAACTTGTTACGTTGAACATTGTTCCCGCAGTGTCAGAGTGGAGTAGCATCAATCCCAACCTCTAATGCTGGGTATCATATAATTATAAAAAGCGCACATCTCTAAAGGGTGTGCGCTTTTTTGTATAAAAATAAGCGAAAAGTTTTGTTAATAGGAAAATTATGTCTATTTTTGCGCCACATTTTGCATGATTAAGAATAATATAAACTAAAAATAGATAGGAAATGATAGTTGTACCTGTTAAGGAGGGCGAGAACATAGAGAGAGCTCTCAAGAAATTTAAAAGAAAATTCGAAAAGACCGGCGTAATCAAGGAGTTGCGCGCGCGTCAGCAGTTTGACAAACCTTCTGTGCTAAAAAGACTCAAGAAAGAGCATGCTGTATATGTACAGAAATTACGTGCAGCAGAGGAATAAAAAAGAGTCTTTTCTTGTTTTTTCATTTTAAGTTTGTTATATTCGTTGCCGAAAGTATCTCTTTTGGCAACGAATTATGTTTATAGACTCATTCATAAGATACTTAAAAGGTGAACGCGGTTATTCGTCGCATACTTTGCGGGCTTACAGGAATGATGTAACTGCTTTCGAGGAATTTCTCTCTTCGGTGGATGAGTCGTGCGGCCTGCAAGATGTAGATGCCGATATCGTGAGAATGTGGGTATCCTCGTTGATGGATAGTGGTGCTGCTGCATCGTCGATGGCTCGCAAATTGAGTTGTCTGCGTACATTTTATTCTTATTTGTGCAGTGTAGGCGTGGTCTCTTCCAATCCGGTAATTATGGTTTCTAATCCAAAAGGGAAGAAGCGCTTGCCGACTTTTCTAAAGGAGGATGATATGGATCGTATTCTTGACTTCGATCTTCCCGAGGATGATTTTTGTTCTTTGTGTAATAAGACGATTTTGCACTGTTTCTATGGGACCGGATTACGTCTTGCCGAATTGATAGGCCTTAATGTCTCAGATGTGGATATGGGATTGCTGCATTTGAAGGTTGTCGGTAAAGGTAATAGGGAGCGAATTATTCCATTCACAAAGGAACTTCATGATATTTTCGATGTTTATTTAAAAGAGCGAGCTGGTGTTGCGCTGCCTGGCGAAGAGGCTTTCTTTGTATCACAGCGTGGTACCAGGGTAAGTCGTAGTAGTGTATATCGTATGGTGCGTTCGAAGCTTTTGGACTTATCGACGCTGGCAAAGTGTAGTCCGCATGTTCTCAGGCATACCTATGCAACTGCAATGCTGAATAATGGTGCGGAGCTGATGGTGGTCAAGGAACTATTAGGGCATAAACGACTTGCTACAACCGAGGTGTATACGCATATGACATTTGAGGAGCTTAAACGATATTATAAGAAGGCTCATCCAAGAGCCGGTAACAATTAAATATAGGAGGTAAATTTATGGAGACAAGAATTCAGTCAGTTCATTTTGACGCATCTCAGCAGTTAATGGAATTTGTAGAGAAAAAGGTTGCGAAGTTTGATAAACTTTGTGAGGGTGCAACAGCTCTTGACGTGAATATGAAGTTGATAAAGCCCGAAACGGCGATGAACAAAGAGGTGGCTCTCCGTTTGTCAACCGGCAATGGCGAACTTTATGCGTCTAAAGTAAGTGATACTTTTGAGGAAGCGTTGCTTGGCGCAATTGATGCAATCAAGGTTCAAATAGAGAAGAATCGTAACAAATAGACTGTAGTTTGCAGTGTTTGATAACCCGTATGAAGAAGGCTTAGAAGAGTTTTTCTATGTTAAGTTTGCATTTTAATCATTGTTTGGATTGGTAAACTATGGTTATATGGCTGTTTGACTTTAGAACCACATCTTTTATGCTCATCTCCTAAAGACAGAAGGGTAATCCATTTTACTTTTGGATTGCCCTCTTGTTTTTTTTGTATGATATTTGCTCTTTATGGAAGGGTTGTGTGCTATTTTATAATATAAATATATAAATGAAGGTTCTTTGTTTGTGTCTTTTTGATAACGCTGCGAATATTTTAGTATCAGTAAAGATGCTTGTGTTCATTAAATACTTCTCCTTCTCTGTGGTTTATTGGATTTTTTTTATGCTGTGTTTTTCGTATATTGGTAATAATATGCTTTTGAGGATAGAAGTAGAAAGTAGGGTTCGGTATCTTATTTTAGGTGTTAAAAACGGCTGTAGTGGCTAATGAAAGGGTGATTTCTGCATTTTAAAGTGTAAAATGTGCGATTTTTTCGAAAAAAAAGCAGAAAATGTTTTGTAGTTAAAAAAAAACTCGTACATTTGCACTCGCATTACGGAAGTAACGCGCTGTAAATAGTACGACGCCTCTTTAGCTCAGTTGGCCAGAGCACGTGATTTGTAATCTCGGGGTCGTTGGTTCGAATCCGACAAGAGGCTCTACTAAAACAGTGGCGGGTTGTTTAAAGCTGTCGCACATGCGTTTTCTGAAATAGTGACAAAGGTTAGGGCAAATTCCAGAGTGGCCAAATGGGGCAGACTGTAAATCTGCTGGCTTTCGCCTTCGGTGGTTCGAATCCATCTTTGCCCACAAATGTGTTGAAAAAGAGAATGCAAACCAGCCTTGACTGTTCTTAAAATCTTTTGAGACTGTCTCAGTTTGTTTGCAAATTCTTTGTGTAAACGTATTGCGGAAGTAGCTCAGTTGATAGAGCATTAGCCTTCCAAGCTGAGGGTCGCGGGTTTGAGTCCCGTCTTCCGCTCTTTTTCAACGCTGTTATAGCTCAGTGGTAGAGCACTTCCTTGGTAAGGAAGAGGTCCCGAGTTCAAGTCTCGGTAACAGCTCT
>JAFWBM010000029.1 GCA_017507105.1 Bacteroidaceae bacterium | reverse complement strand
AAGGAGTTGGCTTCGTCACCAGATATAATCTTGCCATTCAACCCATGTACCGCCATATTCATCAGACAGAGTTGGGCGTTGTATTCCACCTTCTCTTGGCCATAGAAAGTCATCTGCGTATTGGCATTGAGTCCTGCCTGATTGACGAAATCGCCCGTCTGTACAAACATACCGCCTGAACCACAAGCGGGGTCGAGCATAATGCCCGATGTGGGTTCCAACACATTCACCAACATCTTTACCAATGATTTGGGGGTGAAGAACACACCGTCGTCGCTGGCCACGGCCTTGGCAAACTTAGAAAGGAAGTATTCGTAGATGCGGCCAATCACGTCACCGCCTACCTCGTCGATAGTCTTGTTGTTGAAGATGCGAAGCAGATCGCCTAATAAATCATCGGTAAACATGGTGTAGCTCTTCGGCAATATACCAGTAAGTTGCTCGCTTTGCGCCTCCACCAATTGCATGGCGTAGTTGACGGCCTCACCCAATGAGTTTATATCCTGTCCTTCCTTGGTCTTCAACCCTACATCAGCAATATTTGCCGGTAGATTTACCAAATAATCGTATTGTGCTTCACGAGGCAGATACAAGGCACTCTTGGCTGCAAAGTCGCTGGCCTCGACAGGCATTATACGGCCTCCACGTGTGGGACGTCCTTGAAGAATCTCGGCCTCCACCATCTTGAATCGGCTATAAGCATAGCGGAGAAACAGCAGCGCCAACACTGGCATACAATACTGACTACTTGTAAGCTTACTACCTTGGCGGAGCAGGTCGGCCGACTCCCACAGTTCGGCCTCAAGTTTCTTTATATTGGTCATGATTGTTCAGTGCTTAATTATTTAACTGACAAATCTACAAAATATTTTCAATATTTTACCGATTATTCTGCCTTTAATTGCGGAAGAGGTTCACAATAGCGTTTGTTGACTACTCTTTCGCGTTTCTTTTTCGCATTAGTGAAGTTTCGTGATATATCGTATACCTTATCTAAGTAGTCGTCTTTGTCTTTTCCTTTTACATGGTAATAAGGTTTTATCGAAACGCAGTTATCATGCTCGAAAAGTTCATTGAGCAATGTTCGGTCAGAGATGCCGCACGAGTGACCTAATATACACACCTGATAAGGTGCCAACTCCATGAACGAACGCATTTTCCGATAGTTCTCATCCTCCCAATAATGTGCAGTTTTCATGTGCTTTAGGTATTCGTTATCGTTCTTTTTCTCCAAAGTAGAGTAGTTTTCGTCAGTATCGTCTCCGTATCCGAATATCACGCTATTGGGGGTTGACAGTTCACCGTGGATATGGATTATAGAGAAGGCTTCTGTATGGGGTATATACCTGTCGGCTATCGTGGTGTAATTGAAGTTGAGCAACAATGTTTTGTTTGGAGTTAATGCTTCAGGAAGATATTCTAAATCAAACATTCTCTCTATCTCAGAAGCTGTGTAGTGAGGTTGTCTCTGTAAACCATAGCGTTCAGGCATGTCACCATAAATAGCGAATGGCTTCTGTTTGCAATCGAATTCATAATTTGCGAACAGTGCAGCCCATTCCCCTTCATTATAGTTACATCTTGCGCTAACAAAATCATACCAGTGTTGCAATGCGCTTATCGAAATGTCTTTCTTATGTATCGGAGCCTTAAATAGTGCTTCTATTGTATCCTCCTTAGGAGGTTGGGGTATGGTATGGAGATATTCTATCAATTTGGTTTTAATAAATTCTAATTGACGATTAAGTTCCTTTACGGGATACTGCTCGGTATTCAAAAGACATTGATAATACTCGCTTTCAATGTCGACCCAATTCTTTTCCTCTATCGAGTTGCAAATATTTTCTAAGAATGGACATATCTTAATGGTAAAGATTTCTTCATGTTCCAACATCTCATCTATTACCTCTTT
>JAFWBM010000028.1 GCA_017507105.1 Bacteroidaceae bacterium | reverse complement strand
GCAACTTCTGTTCATAAGTTGCAAGCAACATTATTCAGCCGTTGCAAACTTGCCGCTGCAAGCCTGTCTGCTTGATGCAGGATGCTTCGGAACTCGCTATGCTCAAACATCCTCGCATTATTACCTGCATCAATCAGGGCTCTACGCTGTAATTTCGAATGTGTCATTCCTTTTTAAAATTACCTTTATATACAGTCCCCTTGCTATGCTGAGTAACTTTAAATAATGCAGCACATTCGAGAGCACAATGTGTGTCCGAGCATTTATAAGAAAAAGTGCGAGAATGTTTGAGTAGCTGCTTGCAGATACGAGTTTCGCAGCACCTTATAAATGCGAGAAAGCCACACATGGCAAGCGAGCAACGAATGAGTAATATTGCCAGTTGGCAATTTACGAACAGGAGGCAGTGAGCGACTGGTCGAATATGTGCTGACGTTTTTTGCTACTTTTTGACACCAAAAAGTAGATTGTAAATTTAATTTAACTGAAAGTACAACCGTATATAATACCGAGAACTTTAAAGAGAAGATTATTTAGCAGCTGAAATGCTTAAAGGTTTTTGCAAACCCGAAGCATCATCCTTATTAGTCTTGCGAAGCAGCGGATATATTATCCGCTGCATCGCAAAAGGGAGCCTTGAAAATCGGTTGTACTTCGCTGCATCATAAAACCGTAAAAGAAAAAAACTCATAGGATGCCCGGCATCCTATGAGTAAAAAAAGCAGTCGGTCTATAAGCCGGGTTCTGTACCCATATAGGGTGTCTGTCATTCATCTATTCCGCATATCACTATACGGCTAAAGCGTTCTACCCTCCGGCTCGGGCGAGCAACCCTCAAGCACCGGTTTACATGAACTTGCAGCTTCCAAGACACACAGCACGTACATCACTGCACGTCTGGTGGGCTCTTACCCCACCTTCTCACCCTTACCCCACAAAGAGGCGGTTATTTTCTTCTGCATTACTCTGCCATCGCTGACAGCTTTCTGTTAGGAAGTGGAATGCTCTGTGCTGCCCGGACTTTCCTCCTTTACCAATATTACAGGCAACGGCGACAGACCGTCCGACTGTTTTTCTATTAAACGCAGCAAAGATAGTAACAAACGAGCGAAAAATATAAAGCTTGCTTTGATATTTTTTACAGCGAGTGAAGTATATGTTCGAGGTTTACCTCAAAGATAGTAACAAACGAGCGAAAAATATAAAGCTTGCTTTGATATTTTTTACAGCGAGTGAAGTATATGTTCAAAGTTTATTTCAAAGATACACAAATTCATTCAATTATAAAAACAGAGAGAACGTGTTGTTTAACAAATCTAAAATTAGAGCACTGCAATGTGAAACATTTGTTAAAAGAGAGGCTTCAGTGTTAAATAGAAGGAAAATAGAGGGAAATTTTACACATATGTCACCTATATAGCATATATTTGCCGGTGCAAGCAGTTATTGACAGCATAGCAAAACTGTTAAAACAAAATGAATGATTAACATATTTATTTATTCAGATTATGAAAATAATATTTAAGACTATCGCCATTGGCTTTGCCATAGCAACATTTGGACTGACTGTAGCAGGAGCAACAGCACATTATGTAGCCGACAAAGTAGTAGTTGGCAAGATTGCAAAAGAGAGTAACAATCAAGCATCATTTATAACAAAAGCCTCATACAACAGCAATAACGGAATGCAGCGAATCGATCTTACAGAAGCTGCAGAGAAATCGGTACATGCAGTTGTGCATATAAAATCTACACAGAACAGCAAGACACGCACTGTACGTCGTGCACCCGACATTTATGACTTTTTCTTCGGAGATGGCATAGGACGCGAACAGACCATACGCACACAGCCACGTGTAGGATTCGGTTCGGGAGTCATTTTATCAAAAGACGGATATATAGTAACAAACAATCATGTAATTGCAGATGCCGACGAAATAACAGTGACACTTAACGACAATCGTACTATACAGGCACGTCTTATAGGTACAGACGAGAAAACAGACCTTGCCCTTATTAAAATAGAGGGAGACGAAGATTTTGAATTTCTACCTATCGGAGACAGCGATGCTTTAAAAGTGGGAGAATGGGTTTTGGCTGTAGGTAATCCTTTCAATCTTACATCAACAGTAACAGCAGGCATAGTAAGCGCAAAGGCACGCTCATTGGGAGTATATAATGGAGGTATTGAATCTTTTATACAGACAGATGCAGCAATAAACCAAGGTAACAGCGGCGGTGCTCTTGTAAACGCAAACGGAGAGTTGGTGGGCATAAACGCCGTATTGTCATCACCTACCGGTTCATATGCAGGTTATGGTTTTGCAATACCCACATCTATAATGACAAAAGTTGTTGCCGACCTTAAGGAGTTTGGAACAGTGCAACGTGCCGTACTTGGAATCATAGGTGGCACTGTTACATCTGAACTGAATGAGGAGAAAGAGTTAGGTTCAGTCGACGGTGTATATGTGAGTGATATTGTAGCTGACGGTGCAGCAGCCGCAGCCGGCATAGAGAAAGGCGATGTAATTACAGGATTAAATGGGAAAAGCATAAAGAGCATGGCCCAGATGCAGGAGATATTGGCAACTCACCTTCCCGGCGACGTTGTAACAATCAAACTGCTGAGAAACAAAAAAGAGAAGGAGATAAAGGTTGAGCTAAAAAACATTCAAGGCAACACCAATGTTGTTAAGAATGTAGACCTGGAAATACTGGGAGCCGAATTTAAAGAGATAAGTGATAAGGAGAAAAAAACATACAACACACCGTATGGCCTTAAAGTAATATCGGTATCAAAAGGATTATTTGAAAAATCGGGCATAGGAAAAGGCTATGTCATTGTAAAGGTAAACAACATCTCAATGAATACAATCGACGATTTACAAAAGGCTGTAAAACAGGCAAATGCATCGAGCGAACAGGTGCTATTCATAACAGGTATAACGCCTTCGGGACGCAAGGCATATTTCTCGGTAGATTTGACACAAGAATAAAAAAAGTGATTTTTAGGTTGAATGATAATTAAGTATATTTCCGACAGTCGCATGGCTGTCGGAAATATTTTATAACTACCTTCTTTTTGTTGCAGACCTATAGATTTCATATATATTGTAATAAAAGTTCATCACAAAAAGCAACCACAAACTCACAATCTCATAAGACAGACACCATATATTAATCCAATAATCAATACACAATAACTTCGTTAAAGCAACGAATCAAGGCAGTTAACATTTTTTATTTGAACTTTTACTCAATATTCTTGTATTTCTATGTGAGATTTATTAATTTTGCAAATTGAAATTTTGTATTCATTTTCATATGAGACAATTAAAGATAACCAAAAGCATCACAAACCGCGAAAGCGCATCGCTCGACAAGTACCTACAAGAGATTGGCCGAGAGGACCTCATTACTGTTGAGGAAGAGGTAGAATTGGCACAAAGAATCCGCAAGGGAGACCGTGTTGCGTTAGAGAAACTCACAAGAGCCAACTTGCGTTTCGTCGTTTCAGTAGCAAAGCAGTATCAGAACCAAGGCCTAAGTCTACCCGACCTTATCAACGAAGGCAACTTAGGACTTATTAAAGCTGCTGAGAAATTTGACGAGACACGTGGTTTCAAGTTTATCAGTTATGCTGTTTGGTGGATCAGACAATCAATTCTTCAGGCTCTTGCAGAGCAGTCGAGAATTGTGCGCTTGCCGTTGAACCAGGTAGGTTCGTTAAACAAGATAAGCAAGGCATTCTCAAAATTTGAACAAGAAAATGAGCGTCGTCCATCAGCAGAAGAACTTGCCGACCAGTTGGATTTGCCAGTTGACAAAGTTGTTGACTCACTAAAAGTTTCGGGACGCCACATCTCTGTAGACGCACCATTCGTCGATGGCGAAGATAACAGTTTGCTTGATGTACTTGTCAACGACGATTCACCTATGGCCGACAACCTTTTGGTAAACGAGTCGCTGTCACGTGAAATTGACCGCGCATTATCTACCCTCTCGGACAGAGAAAAAGAGATTATCCAAATGTTCTTCGGAATTGGAATGCAAGAAATGACTCTTGAGGAGATTGGAGATAAATTCGGTTTGACACGCGAGCGTGTAAGACAGATTAAAGAAAAGGCTATACGCAGATTAAAACAGAATCAGCGTTGCAAATTATTAAAATCCTTCTTAGGATAACTTATTGGTAGATATGTTCCGGGCTACACCTTGCAGTGTAGCCCGTTCTTTTGTATATTATTTATAGTTTATATCCGACAAAAGTAAATTATCAATATTTCTCGAATGAAACAACTTTGCTCCACTCCTTTCGCACTTTCTTGCGTTTAGGCTTGGCTGCATATCCAAGAGCTACAATAAGCATCAGGCGTTTCTTTTTAGGTATATTTGTCAGCTCTTTTATCTTCGACTCATCAAACCAGCCCAATATACAAGAGCCAACACCTTCATCCTCGGCTGCAAGAGTAAGGTATGCCGATGCAATACCTAAATCCATAATAGAAAAATCTTTATCTTTGATACCGCTACCGAGCTTGGAAGTTATATTAGTACCTTCATGAGTTATAAGCACCAAAGCCGCTGCATCTTTCACAAATTTATTCATGCCCAGACTTGATGTAGCAGAACCAACCTGTTGCAACAGTTCCTTCTCGGTCACTACAGTAAAATGCCAGGGCTGCCCATTACATGCCGATGGTGCAAGACGCGCAGCCTCTAATATACGTTCAAGTACCTCGCGTTCTATCTTTTTATCGGGCAAGAAAGCTCTGTCGCTTTGACGAGCCTGCGCCAATTGAAGAAAACTATCCATTACCTTAACGATTAATCATGCGAGCAATATACTTGCCTATAATATCAAACTCAATATTAACTCGGGTTCCAACCTTAATTGTATGGAAATTTGTATGCTCGTAGGTATATGGAATTATTGCCACAGTAAACGAGTCATCAGTTGGATTACAGACAGTCAGACTTACACCGTTCACGGTTACAGAACCTTTATCTACGGTGAGATAACCCTTTGCTGCCATCTCCTGATTCTTGGGATAACGGAATGTATAATACCAACTGCCATCAGCATCGCGCAAATCTACACACTCTGCAGTCTGATCGACATGGCCTTGTACAATATGTCCGTCAAGACGTCCGTTCATCATCATACTGCGCTCGACATTGACCTTGTCACCCACTTGCAATGTTCCCAAATTGGAACGCTCAAGAGTTTCCCGCATTGCAGTTACTGTATATGTATTATCTTTAATCTCGACAACCGTCAGACAGACACCGTTGTGCGCTATACTCTGGTCTATCTTAAGTTCGTTTACAAACGAGCATGTGAGTGTAAAATGGATATTCTCTTGCTCCTTAACCAATGCTGTCACCGTTGCAAACTCCTCAACTATTCCTGAAAACATGTTTTTAATATTTATTTGTTATACAATCACGGAGCGAAGATAAGATTTCTGCTCCATTCTACCAAACAGCTGATACCGATACCTTACACTATAAACAATAGTTCACGATATTTGGGCAGTGTCCACAGTTCATTATCTACAATTAACTCAAGATTATCAATATGAGTACGTATCGACTCGAGCATTGGAGCTACTTTATCATGGTACGCAATAGCCTTCTCGCGCTCCTCTGCAATACGATTTGCTACCTTACGGCGTTCCACCATCTCGGCAACCATTCGACGTATCTCGGCAACACTATTAGCTATAATCTTCACCGTGTCAATATTCTCTTTAGAAGCATTGTCGCCCTCTTCTTTGCCCAGCACCTGCTCCATTTTAATTATATTATCGAGTAGCATACTTTGATATTTGGTAGCAGTAGGCACGATATGATTTAGAGCAAGATCGCCAAGAACACGCGCCTCTATCTGCACCTTCTTTGTATACATCTCCCATTTAATCTCATTGCGCGCACGTAGTTCTGTCTCGGTCATAACATCCATCTTGCCGAACATATCTATACTTGCGCTGTCAAGATAACGGTCGAACACCAATGGCGCACTTGCCTCACAGTCAAGCCCACGCTCTTGAGCCTCCTTACGCCACTCATCGCTATAACCATTACCATCGAAACGAATTGGTTTGCTGTATTTTATATATTTGCGTATAACCGAAACAAGAGCATCTTCCTTAGCAACCCCCGTCTCAATAAGTGCATCGACCTCTTGCTTGAAGAGTACAAGCTGCTCGGCCATCGCAGTATTTAGAGCTATCATGGCCGATGCACAATTCGCCTCAGAACCTACTGCACGGAACTCAAAACGGTTACCGGTAAAGGCAAATGGTGATGTGCGGTTACGGTCGGTATTATCTATCATCAACTCGGGAATCTGAGGGATATTAAGATGTAATTCGCGTTTACTTAGTATCTTGACAACATCATCGGTAGTCTCGAGATGGTCGAGAACTGATGATAGATGTGAGCCCAAGAAACTTGATATAATAGCCGGTGGTGCCTCTGCAGCACCAAGACGATGTGAGTTTGCCGCCGACATGATACTCGCTTTCAAGAGTCCGTTATGGCGATATATGGCAGCAAGAGTATTTACCACAAAGGTTATGAAACGGAGATTCTCTTTATCACTCTTGCCGGGCGCCATCAACAATGTGCCATTATCGGTTCCAAGCGACCAGTTATTATGCTTACCCGAGCCATTAACGCCTTTAAACGGTTTCTCGTGCAATAGCACTCTGAATCCGTGACGACGCGCCACATTCTTCATTATTGCCATTATGAGCATGTTGTGGTCGACAGCAAGATTACACTCCTCGTATATCGGTGCGAGCTCGAACTGATTGGGAGCAGCCTCGTTGTGACAGGTCTTTGCCGGAATACCAAGTTTTAGCGACTCTATCTCCAAATCTTTCATAAAGGCTGCAACACGTTCAGGAATAGAGCCGAAATAGTGATCCTCCAACTGTTGGTTCTTTGCACTATCATGTCCCATAAGAGTACGCCCGGTAAGAAGAAGATCGGGACGCGCAAGCAACATTCCCTCGTCAACAAGAAAATACTCCTGCTCCCAACCCAGATATGTAGTCACCTTCTTTACATTTTTATCGAAATAGTGGCACACATCAGTGGCAGCCTTGTCTACTGCACGAAGAGCCTTAAGCAACGGCGCCTTATAATCGAGAGCTTCACCTGTATATGAGATAAACACAGTGGGAACGCACAATGTGTCGTCCATGAGAAAGGCCGGCGAAGTAGGGTCCCACGCACTATATCCACGTGCCTCGAATGTACTGCGTATACCGCCATTGGGAAAAGAGGAAGCATCGGGTTCTTGCTGCATCAATAGATTGCCTTTAAACTCTTCAATCACTCCACCCTTGCCATTATGCTCAATAAAAGCATCATGTTTCTCAGCTGTTGTCTCTGTTAGCGGATGAAACCAATGTGTATAATGAGTTGCACCATTCTCTATAGCCCAACGTTTCATGCCCTCGGCAACACTACCTGCGATAGACTGATCCATAGGAGCACCATTATCTATCACATCTACCAGTTTGGCATATACATCACCGGGAAGGTATTTGAACATCTTTTCCCGGTTAAAGACATTTACACCGTAATAATCGGACGGACGCTCTTTCAACAAGGGAACTTCAATAGCTTTCTTACCGAAAGCTGCTGTAATCACTTCGAATCTTAATCGTGACATATTTATGTGTTTCTATTTCGGCTTGTAATATATTAAATACAGCAACAAAGTGGTTTGTAACCATATTTATGACTATCGGTCTGCAAAAATAGTAAAAAATATATTATTATAAAAGTGTAATAGCCATCAAGCATATCCCGAGCATATTAAAATTATCAGTATCGACGAAAAAAAAATCATAAAAAATATCCAATTACATTGCTGTCCGGTAAAAGTTCCGGACGATTATTATAAAGTTTAACAATTAAAACAAAGTTGGTTCGGTAGAACCATCCAGTTCATTGACAATATTGTAGTTAGGTTTTGCAAAGAGGTCTTTTAAGCTGATAGTATC